>CAYXBU010000011.1:0-20216 GCA_964463245.1 uncultured Clostridium sp.
CCCCGACTAGAACCTGAATCTAGCGCGTCTGCCAATTCCGCCATGCCCGCATATTGAGTTCGAGCAGCTACAGTGACTGCGCCCGCGATGGGGTGCAGGCACTGCCTGCTGGTGCGAGGAACGGGAATCGAACCCGTATGGTGTGAACCACACGCCCCTCAAACGTGCGCGTCTGCCAGTTCCGCCACCCTCGCATTTGCCGCCGACAGCGCAAGCCGTCAACCGACAACGAATAGATTATACACGATTTCCGTGCATTTGTCAAGGGGTTTCCGAAAAGTTTTTCAAGAAAGCGGCAAGAACCCGCCGCGGCTCCTCACTGCGGATCCTTTTTGAACCCCAGCTTATAAGGGATCCTGTGCCAGTAGTAGTAGCCGCTCGCGGCGACCGCATGGATCAAGCGCAGGTGCCGCCAGACCCACCTGTAGAACCGCTGGGAGGTCGCGTCCGCGCGGATATCCTTCTTCGTCCTGACGAAATGCGTCACGCGACAGCACACCTGCTGTGGCAGGATAAGCTCCGTCCAGCGCTGTGCATCCCCGTTGATGACCAGAATACCGTCCTTCCGTATCTTGTGGACACGGTGCAGGACATACGCGCCGTCCAAGCGGCGAAACAGGACGATGTCCCCCACGCGGGGCTCATAGACCTCATCGCGGGTCAAATATACCGTCGAGCGTCGGTTGAGCAGGAACGGAACCATGCTGTTCCCGGTCACCAGCATAGACAGCTCTTCCCCGGGCTGCATGGCCAGCAGGAAGGTCGTCAGCTCGCCTCGCCCCAGCTGAAACGAGCCGACAATGGCCTCCATATCATGATCACTCATGCGCTTCTCCGCCGAAGATCGCCTTCCGCACCAGTGCCGTTGCCTCCTCGTTGGGGCGGCATTCCAGGCGGAACACCGGCACCGTGGGCAGCATTTGCTCCACCGTATCCATCACGCGATCCAACAGGTGCTCGTCCCACATGGGCAGGAAAATATGCGGCACATACTGCGCCATGACCTCCAGCTCGGACAGGCGGCGGATGCGATTCTCGGGTGCCTGCTCCAGCACCACGATCCCGCGAAGGGGGGTGGAGCGGTTGAGGCGGAAGAAGGAGGAGCCACACCACGGGCTGCCGTGTGCCCACGCGCAACCGTTCTCCATGGTCAGGAAGACCTTATCCCCGTTGATGATGGTCGCGCCCTGATGCTTCCACCACAGGCGTGCCTGCGTGGTCTTTCCGACACCGGAGCGGCCGACGAACATCACGCCGCCCAGGTCGGGCACCTCCACCAAGGAGGCGTGCACAAACGCCGCCTGCGCCGTATAGGCCAAGCGGGAGTACAGGAAGGTCAGCAATATCTCAATGGGCAGACTGTTCTGCATGCCAATCGGCAGGATAATAGGCAGGTCGGCGGAAGGGTCATCCTCGGCGGTCACGAAAACCGTGGCGCGAGAGTAGTCCGCGTTGGTCATCATAAAATGACCCTCACAGCTGTCGGAGGCAAAAACATGCGCGACCTCATGTGAGAGCTTGTAGCTCTGAATATTAAAATGCTCGTCCCCTCTGACCATGTCGAACTGACAGGTATTGGGGTCGTTCTCATACGCTGCGGGAGCCTCAAAATCGAATAACAGACGGCAGAGTCTGCCGTCTGTTATTCGGATGTTTTGACCCGCAATTCTGAATAGATCATCCATCTCCGCGGTCACTTTCCGAGGGTTCTTAGTCGTTAGACATCCTCTACAGGAGGAACGTAGCAGCTCGTTGAAGCAACCTTCAAATAGCCTGTCAGCTCATCATACGTGTAGGTCGACATATACGCCAAGAACAAGCCAAACGGGTTAGAGGCATTGGCCAAAGCGGTCTTATAATCGAGCGGTGTATTCTGAATCTTGCCATCCGCGTCGTAAATATAATCGCCCTTCACAGGAAGTTGGAAAATGGAATAAGCAATATTCTCATCCATCTTCACGGAAAGAACACAGCTCGCCGGAGCAACATACTTTTTCATGCTTGATATTCTCCTTTCAGTATTCTCTTGGCTCTGTAAGCGTATTATACAACTTTTTTTTCTTCTTGTCAAGAGGAAACCAAAAGTTTTTTTTATTTAGATAGCAGAGCTTTTGCAAAAATAGCCAGCCACATTTGTACACGTTTGACAAATCCGTGATCGGGTTTCAGTTTTCGCGGGGTTTCGGCACGGAATTGTAAACATTCCGTGTCCGCGATCAAGTCTGTTCCGTCCCATCCGACAGCTTACCCTGCTCCCGAAGCACCTCATACCGCGCATGGATGCGGGCAGCTCGCTCGCAGATGGCCTTTGTCGTCCGATCCGCATACCCGCTTGCCCCCGCCAGTGTGCCGGGGCATATCTTGCAGAAGCGGACATGAGGGCAGTCCTTGCACTCAGGCGGGTAGCCGAGGGCATCCCCCTTGTCTTGAAGCTGTTTCCAGACCGCCTCCATATCATACGGCGGTGTCAGTTGGACATACTCGCGGTTTAAGAAGCCGCAGGACTGCGCGTGCCCCTGCCAGGTAATATGCAGGGTGTGCGTGAAGACCCCGCAATAGCCAAACGGCTTTCCCTTGCGCCCGACGATGGCGCGCTTGACCTGCTCGGCCGTCCAGGACTCGATGTTCTCCTCGATACGCGCCGCCTCCATGTCGGACTCCGCGCCGCGCTGAGACTCGTTCAGTTCAGAGGTAGCCAGCAGCACCTGTCCTCTGACCGCGCAGAAGTCCCGCATCAGCTCCAGGTCCTGGCGGTTCTGTCCGGTCAGGAGGGTGCTGATCCTGAGCGGTATCCGCGCCTCCAGCAAAAGGTCAATGGCACGGCTGACCTTGTCAAACCCGTGCGGATCGCCGCACATGGTCGCGTAGGTCTCGTTGCACCCGCCGTACAGGGAGACCTTGACCCCGTGGGGCGGGTACTCCCGCAACCACCCGATCTTCTCCTCGTCCAGCAGGGCTCCGTTGGTAAAGATGGACGGAAATATCCCTTGACGGCATATCCCCTCGTATATCTCCCGAAAATCCGGGCGCAGGAAGGGCTCGCCGCCGCTCAGGTTGACGCTCAGCATCCCCATGTTCGCCAGCTGTCCCGTGATCTCCAGCCACTGCGCCGCCGTCAGGGCACCGCCCCGACGCTCCATCTCGGCGCGCCCGATGTGGACATAGCACATGGGGCACCGGAAGTTGCACAGCGGAGTCAGCTCCAGGGTCGCGTGAAAGGGACGCCGTTCCTTCGCACAGATGGCGCGGAGAAGCAGCAGGCCGGTCTCAAATGAGCTACCGGCGTTCTCCCGTTCGCAATCTCCTCCCATGCCGCTTACGCCTCCAGGATCTGCTGGTCACGCAGGCCGTCCAAGAACTTCTGCGTGTCCTGCAGTGCCTGCTCGCGGCTCACGTCATACTCGGCGCAGAGGGCATCTGCCAGCCCCTCTGCCGTATCGGTGCCGGCCTCGATGGCCTTCCAGAGGAAGTACCCGGTCTCCGACAGAAACACCATGCCCTTGATCTCGCCCGCGCGGGAGCCAAAGGGCACCGCCATGTGTGCCTCGCCCACCTTACGCAGGATGAACCCTTTTTTTATCTTGATAGACATTCTCTTATCCTCCTGTATACAGTGAATCGTTGTCGTGTCTCGTCAATGGGACTCCGCCTCGGCATCTCCCGCCAAGGTCGCCGTCCCCTCATGGTACGGTGTCGGGTCAAGCTCGACAAAGTTTCCGTCTCCGTCCACCTGAATGATCCGATCCGCGTAGGCCAGCATACTGGTGCGGTGGGTAGTCATCAGGCAGATGCGGTGCGGGTCGCTCTTCATGATAGCCCGCAGGACGCGGGACTCGGTCGGAATATCCAGTGCCGAGGTGGCCTCGTCCATGATCATGATGGGTGCCTCCCGCAACAGTGCCCGCGCGATGGACAACCGCTGGAGCTGACCCTCCGACAGGTTCACGCCCCGCTCGCCCAGTACAGTATCCATTCCCTCGGACTGCGCCGAGACGAACTCCCACGCGTCCGCCATTTCCAGTGCGCGGCGGATCTGCTCGTCGGTCACGCCCGGAGCACCCACGGTCAGGTTCTCCCGGATGGTACCCGAGAAAACGCAGTTGCCCTGCGGCACATAGGAGCACAGGCGGCGAGTACTGTCGCTGAGGGGGATCTCGATCGAACCGTCCGCCAGGCGCACGGTCAGGGAACCCTCCTGCGGCTGCAAGAGGCCTAATAGCAGGCGTAGGGTCGTGGTCTTACCACCCCCGGAGGGGCCGACGAAGGCCACGATCTCACCCGGGTTCGCCACGAAATTCGCGTGATCCATAATGGGCTTTTTCCCGTCCTCGTAGGTGAAGCACATATCTCGCGCCTCCACCACAAGTCCCTGCGTGGCAGCCTTCTTCTGCATGGAGATCGCCTTCTTTCGGTCGACATCCTCCTCTGCGGGCAGCTCGGTAATCTCCATGACTCGTCCCGCCGCGGTAGCCACCGAAACGGCAGCGGGTGCCAGCGAGGCCAGCGACGAGAAGGCACTCGACAGGTTGGTGGAGAGGGAGAGGCACATGGTCATGGTGCCGTAATCCATGTCGCCTACATACATCTTGTAGATAGCCACACCATAGCAGCCATAGGCCGCCAGGATACCCAGAATACCGACCGCGATGCTGACCCATACCGACAGCCTGGCATAGGACAGCTGTATTTCCTTGTGGCGTTTCAGCAGCTCCTTCAGCACCGCACAGCGTTGCTTGACCAGGTCAAAGGCCTTGACCAGCTGGATATTCTGCAGAGCCTCCTCGTTGAAGGACAGCACCTCGCCGTTGAGCTTGCGGTTCTTCTCATTGAAGCGGCGCATGACCTTCATCATGGGCTTGGCAGACAGAAGCAGGATAGGTGCGCTGGCCAGCGCCACCGCCGCCATCAGCGGGTCGCCCATCACCATGATGATCACAAAGGCACCGACAAACTGCACCACCGCCGTGACTACGCTGGGCAGAAAGCCGACAATGCCGGATACCACACCGCCGACGTCTCCCTCCAAGCGGTTGATGACCTCACCCGAGTGGTAATCCCGAATGGACTCCCAGCGAGAGCACATGATCTTTCGGAATATCTCCTCCCGCACCTCATTGGTGATGCGGACACGGATATGCGCCGAGATCCAAGAGGCCAGCGCCTGAAACAGCACCTTGCCGAAGGTCAGGCCGATCATGAAGCCCATGGCGACCAGCACCGCGTTGAGATCCTTCTCTCCCTCGCCCTCGATCCCCACGACGGCGTTGATCAGCTCGCGGGAAGCCACCGATGTGAACAGACCCATGAGCGTGGAGACGATGCCGATCAGGATAAAGGCGCACACGCTCAACCAGTATTTCCGTATGTAGCGCAGAAGCCATACCCACTCACGGAGCATCTTCCGTATCTTATCCATTTTACTCAACTGCTGCTCTTGCTTTTGCATCCGTATATCCATCGCTCCGTGCGGAGCGTCCTTTCTTCCCTGCCCCAAAAAGAGGGCGCAAAACTCTATTCTCGGTCATTATAGCACACTTCCGCGAAAAAATCAAGTCAGACCTGCCCGCTCTTTGTAAACATTCGGTTACGATCGGCACATCCGCGCCGCTCCGACCCCCAATTTTGCCAAAACCCGCGGTCAAACGCTTGACAAGTGCGCGGATTTGATATATAATAGGGTATCTTATTTGTATCCAACGATCAATGATCAGCGAAAGGCAGTGTACAGCATATGGCAAAAGAGAAAATGGTCGAGCAGATCACGTCCATGGACGTGGACTTCGCTCAATGGTATACCGATGTCGTCAAGAAGGCAGAGCTGGTGGACTACTCCGGCGTACGCGGGTGCATGGTCATCCGCCCCTACGGCTACGCCATCTGGGAGAACATCCAAAAGGATCTGGATGCCCGCTTCAAGGCACTGGGGCATGAGAACGTGTATATGCCCATGTTCATCCCCGAGAGTCTGCTCCAGAAGGAGAAGGATCATGTGGAGGGCTTTGCGCCGGAGTGCGCCATCGTCACCATCGGCGGGCAGAACAAGCTTGCCGAGCGGCTGATCGTCCGCCCCACCTCCGAGACTCTGTTCTGCGAGCACTACAAGAACATCATCCACTCCTACCGCGATCTGCCCAAGCTGTACAACCAGTGGTGCAACGTCGTGAGATGGGAAAAGACCACCCGCCCCTTCCTGCGTACCTCCGAGTTCCTCTGGCAGGAGGGTCACACCATGCACGAGACCGAGGCCGAGGCACGGCAGGAGACCCAGCAGATGCTGCAGGTCTATGCCGACTTCTACCGCGAGGCTCTTGCCATCCCCGCCATCACCGGCCGCAAGACCGAGAAGGAGAAATTCGCTGGCGCAGAGGAGACCTACACCATCGAGCCGATGATGCACAACGGCGTTGCCCTGCAGGGCGGCACCTCCCACTACTTCGGCACCGGCTTTGCCGAGGCCTTCGGCATCACCTTCACCGACCGCGAGAACCAGATCCGCTACCCGCACCAGACCTCCTGGGGCGTGTCCACCCGTTCCATCGGTGCCATCATCATGACTCACGGCGACGACAGCGGTCTGATCCTGCCTCCGCGTGTCGCCCCTATCCAGGTGGTCATCATCCCCGCCGCCCAGCACAAGGAGGGCGTGCTGGAGGCCGCCGGTGCCCTGCGCGATCGGCTGGCCGCCGCCGGTGTGCGGGTCAAGCTGGACGACTCCGAGAACTCCACCGGCTGGAAGTTCAGCCAGTACGAGATGAAGGGTGTGCCGGTGCGACTGGAGATCGGCCCGCGGGACATCGCCTCCGGCTCCTGCGTGCTGGTCAGCCGCGTGACCCGCGAGAAGAAGTTCGTCTCGCTGGACAACATCACCGCCGAGGTGGCGGCCATGCTGGATCAGGTGCACGACGAGCTGCTGGCGCGGGCGCAAAAGAACCTGGAGGAGAAGACCTTCGTGGCGCGCTCCTACGAGGAGTTCTTGGACATCGCCGCCAATCATCCCGGCTACATCAAGGCCATGTGGTGCGGCGAGACCGCCTGCGAGGAGAAGATCAAGGACGAGACCGGCGGGGTCAAGTCCCGCTGCATCCCCTTCCGGGAGGAGCAGCTCTCGGACGTGTGTGTCTGCTGTGGCAAGCCCGCGCGGCACATGGTGGTCTGGGGAAGGCAGTATTAAGGCAAGCCAACACCTCCGGAGACCGCCGGAGGTGTTTTCAAATAATTTATTGCAAACGTACTCTTTTTCCGAATACGCTGTGGGGTGGCAGCCTCACGCGGGATGCGGTCTGCGAGCCGCAATTCCACCGAAGCAGAAGTAGATAAACTGTAGCATAACCATGCCTCGACATAGTAAATGCTTTGAAAGTCCTTGAAAGGGGTCTGGGGAAAACTTCCTTCAGGAAGTTTTCCCCGAAAAAAACGCAAAAAATAAAATTTTAATGAAAAGGGGGAGCTCCACCATGCCGCATCCATTCGGGGAAGGCCGTCGCAGTCGCGCCGAGACCCTGCGCCTGTTCCTGCGCGACTGCTTGCGGCGGGTAGACCCCATCCTGCTGATCTGCACATTGGTGCTGTCGGTAATCGGGCTGGTCACGATCTGGGGAGCGGTGGACAATTTCGGTCAGCGCAAGCTGAAGATGCAGCTGGCCATGACCATACTGGGGCTGATCATGACCTTCGTGGTGGCGAATCTTGACTACCATGTCATTCTGGAGCGGCTGTGGCTGCCCCTTCTCCTCTTCTCCATCGGCATTCTGGGGCTAACGCTGGTCGCGGGCAGTACCGGCGAGGGCATCGAGACCTCCAACAAGAGCTGGCTGACCATCCCTGTCATCGGCATCGCCATTCAACCCTCGGAGTTCGTCAAGATCACCTTCATCTGTACCTTCGCCCACCACCTGTCCTTGGTGCAGGATCGCATCCGCTCCCCGCGCATCCTGCCGGGGCTGGCGGCACACGCCCTCCTCATCGTGGGGCTGATCCTGCTCTCGGGCGACCTCGGCGTGGCTCTGGTCTACCTCGCCATGATCCTGATCCTGCTGTTCTGCGCGGGACTGCCCCTGTGGTGGTTCGGCGGCGGTCTGCTGGCCTGCGGGATCGCTTTCCCCTTCGTGTGGAATATGCTCCAGCCCTACCAGCAGGAACGCATCATCGTCGGCTTCTCCCCGGAGCTTGACCCGCTGGACAAGGGCTGGCAGCCCCTCTTGAGCCGACAGTGCATCGAGAACGGCGGCCTGTTCGGTGTCGGTCTGCACGCCGGCGGCGACTACGAGGACTTGGCCGCCTCTCATACCGACTTCATCTTCGCCACCGTGTGCGAGAAATTCGGCTTCTTAGCGGGGCTTCTGATCATCCTGACCCTGGTCGTGGCGGTTCTGCGTATCCTGTGGATCGCGCGGCAAGCCAGCCATGACGCGGGCTACTACATCTGCGTGGGGGTGGGGGCTGTCCTCATCGCCCAGACGGTGGAGAACATCGGGATGTGCCTTGCCATGCTCCCCGTCGTGGGGCTGACCCTTCCCTTCGTCTCCTGCGGCGGCTCGTCGATCCTGGCATCCTTCATCCTGCTCGGCATGGTACACTCGGTCGCCTCCCACAGACCCACGCGGCGCGTGGGGGAGTAGGCGGCACACATGAATACAGCCCCTCGGGACTCCCATCCCGAGGGGCTTTTCTTATGACGAATTACGAGTAGACCTCGATCTCGCCGATGGAGCACAGGGCGGCCTTGACCGTCAGCCGCAGGTAGCGGGCATGGACGGCGTCAAAGCCGCATTCGGCGTACCCGTCGCTCGCGGTCAGAGACTCGCTTGCAAAGACCTGTGTCCAGGTCACGCCATCCTCCGAGACTTCGATCACGGCGGACTTCGGCAACCGGTTCTCGCGGTTCACATACTCATACAGGCGAACCGACGAGACCTGCAGTACCTCGCCCAAGTCCACGGTCAGCACGGGGGTGCTGTTGCGCTTCGCGGCGATCCAGCCGCCGGAGGCAAGGTTGCCGTCGGTCAGGTACAGCGCACCTTGCTCGGTATCCTGCCAGAAGGTGTACTGGGAGGAGCTGACATACACGCCACAGCCCAGAGCCAGGTTGCCGGTCTTCTCCGCAGCGGGACGGCGGGCATCGTAGCCCTCGGGCAGGCGCAGGATGACACTGTCCCCCGCCTCGATGAACAGGGTAAAGGTTCCGTCCTGCAGATCCAGTGCCTGCCATGCGCCGCCTGTATACAGCTCCAGCGACATCAGCTCCACCGGAACGGCAAAGGTGAATTCCTTATCCCGATCCTTGCCCCAATCCCGATTGACCACCACCAGATACTGACGGCCGTCCTCGTTCGAGCGGTACAGGCTGTAGATCGCGTCGTTCGCCGTGGTCTGCGCCAGAACAAAATCCTCCGGTACGGTCTCGTTGCCGCCCACCGAGCCGGTGTGGTAGACCTCAATGGCATCCGCCTTGCCCAGCACGTGCCCCCACTCGGCGATCTTGGCGTTGGCAGCCTTGACTCCCTCATACATGACCGACGGGGTGAAGTCGGGACCGATCATACCGGTGGCGAAGGACTCCGTGCTGGTGTTGGGGGTCAGGTAAACGAACCACTTGAAGTTCTTCATGCCGTACGCCAGCCCCATGGAGGCGTTGAACAGGAGCTCCTCGTCCGAGGAGATACGGTAAGCCCCGCTGATCTCCATGCACTGCATATAGTAGCCGGTCGCGGCGTTGTACTTGAGTCCGTAGCGGCGGATGCGGTTGAGGGAATCGAACACCCCCCAGTTAAAGCCGCCGCCCGCCAGGAAGCAGTAGTTATCGTAGGACAGGTAGTTCCAGCGACCCGGTGCACCCGCCACGGCGCAGTAATCCGACACATACTCCTCCCAGGAGGGGAAGCCACCGATGGGCAGGAGGTTGAGATGCGCCGTGATATGCGGGTTATACTCGTTGATCACGTGGACGATGTGCGCGTAGTCGTTGGACTCCTCGTGCGGCTCATCCACCAGGTAGATGCCTCCGAAGCCGGCGCGGTTCTCGTACTTCTGCACCAGCGCAATGATCTCCTCGTCATCCAGTTTCGTGAGTGCCGCACTGTTGATCAGGTCGCTGACCGAGTAGAAGATGTCCCGCTCCGCGCAGAGGAACATCATGTAATCGCAGACCACGTTGCCCACATGATCAAGGGGACGGGTCTCCTCCAGGAAAGTGATGCCCGCCTCCTTCATGTAGTCCAGGCAAGCCGGGATCACATCCGGGTAGCCGAAGGTGGAGTGGTAGAAGGTGCTGATACGGAAGGCGGTGCCGGTATCGTCCAGCACCCGCACACGGCAGGAAGAGAGGTTCGCCCCGTCATAGACATACAGGGTGGTGTCGCCATAGCCGGTGGGGGTGATGTTCCCTTCCGCATCCACGGTCGCCACGGTCGGGTCATCCGAGTAGAAGCGCAGGGTCTCGCCGCCCTCGCTCCCCTCCAGCAGGCAATGATCCGTCACCAGCGCGGCCTTGCTATCCATATACAGCCACATATCCTGCTGTTTGAGCACCAGATCGTCCAGGCGGGAGACCTCGGCCAGCACCTGCATCTCCCCGATGACGAAACGGTAACCCTTGCCGTCCGCCGCCAGCTTGTGGGTCAGCAAGCGCACATAGCGCGCTTCGCCGTTGACGTCCACCGAGAAGCCCTCCGCGCCGACGTTTTCCACGCCGGAGCATTGCTTCACGGTCGTCCAGGTCTGCCCGTCCTGCGACAGCTGGATCTCAAAGTCGATCGGGAACAGCCCCTCCTCCCCGGCCATCGGGGTGAGAACGACTCGTTGAATGTTCCAAGCGCGGGTCAGATCCACGAACAGGTAGGTCTCGGTGTCCTCCGCCTCCAGTATCTCGGTGGAAAAGCCGGTCGCGGGGTCACGGTCGTTGGCATACAGATTGGCGTACTTGCCCGCCTCATAGCGAGCCGAACCGGCCATTGCAAAGCCGGTATGCGCCACGTTCGCCGTGCCGATCGGCTGATCGCTGACGGTAGGCATGGTCTCCGGCTCGGTCACAGGCTCGGTCGCAGGCTCGGTCTCCACGACAGCGGCGGTATCGCTCTCGCCGCTCGGGGTGCTGTCCGGCTCGGTGGACGGTGCTTCGGTCTGTGAGAGAGTGTCCGCCGTCGCGGTGTCGCCACCCTCGGAGGAGCCGCCGCAGGCGCAGAGGGAGCCGACCAGTAGCAGAGCCGCCGCAGTCAGCAGAAAATAGAATATTTTCTTCATATGATCTCCATCCTTTCGTGCATCATGCTGTGGTTTGTCAAGCAAATCATACCATATATATGTTTTCTTGTCAATAGGATGCGCCAAAAAAAGTTTCGGCAGGGCGTGACGCAGCATAGTGCACTCTGCCGACCTTCCTGCATTATTTGCAGGATTTTTGTTTCTGTCCGTCATTTCATTCTTGACATTAAGCACTTAATGTGCTATAATAGCAGATAAATTCAAGAAAAATTGCAATCCGAAAGGAAGTTTTGTTGCATGGATCGGATATACATTCCCACCGGCTACCGTCCGTCACTGGACGCCTACGACACCCAACGCGCCATCGAGCACATCAAGAGCAGCTTTCAGCGGGAGTTCTCGGCCGCGCTGAACCTCAAGCGGGTCTCCGCGCCCCTGTTCGTGACCGGCTCGTCGGGTCTCAACGATGACCTCAACGGGGTGGAACGCCCCGTCAGCTTTGACGTACCCGCGCTGGGCACCGAGGCACAGGTGGTACACTCACTCGCCAAGTGGAAGCGGCTCGCCCTCAAACGCTACGGCTTCAGCATCGGCAACGGCCTGTACACCGACATGAACGCCATCCGTCGGGACGAAGAGCTGGACAACATCCACTCGCTGTATGTGGATCAGTGGGACTGGGAGAAGGTCATCACGCGGGAGAACCGTAACATCGAATACCTCTGCCTCATCGTCCGCGCCATCGTCAAGGCCATCTGCGCCACGAACGAGGCTCTGCGGGTGCGGTTTCCCCAGCTGTCGGTGGTGCTGTCCCCCGACGTGGTCTTTGTCACCTCGCAGGAGCTGGAGGACAAGTACCCCGAGCTGTCCCCCGAGGAGCGGGAGAATGCCTTCCTGCGGGTACACAAGACCGCCTTCATCCTGCAGATCGGTGCCCCCCTGCGCTCCGGGCGACCGCACGGCGGCAGAGCCCCCGACTACGATGACTGGTCACTCAACGGCGACCTGCTGTTCTGGGACGAGGTGCTGGGTCGTGCGCTGGAGATCTCCTCCATGGGCATCCGAGTGGACGCCGAGTCGCTGGATCGCCAGCTCCGTGCCGCCGGGTGCGAGGAGCGGCGGGCTCTTCCCTTCCATCAGCTCCTCCTGCGGGACGAGCTGCCCCTGACCATCGGCGGCGGCATCGGGCAGTCCCGCCTGTGTATGCTCTTGATGGGCTGTGCCCACATCGGCGAGGTACAGTCCTCCCTCTGGGATGCCGAGACGGTGGCCGCCTGCGAGGCGGCGGGGGTGCCGCTGCTGTGATCGATCGACCTGCTATGCGTAGCTAAGTGCTTTGCCCTGACGACAAAAAGCCCTTGCGGAATCACTTCCGCAAGGGCTTTTCCATGTTCGGATATCAGCGTACGCCCCGGTGTACCGGGAGCCTGCGCCTATCTTACTTCTGCGCGTTGATAGCGGCCTGAGCAGCAGCCAGACGAGCGATCGGCACACGGAAGGGCGAGCAGGACACATAGTCCAGACCCAGCTTGTGGCAGAACTCCACGGATGTGGGGTCACCGCCGTGCTCACCGCAGATACCGATGTGCAGGTGGTCGTTGTTGGCACGACCCAGCGTGCAGGCCATGTTCATCAGCTTGCCGACGCCGACCTGATCCAGCTTCGCAAACGGATCGTTCTCGAAGATCTTGGAATCATAGTAAGCGTTCAGGAACTTACCGGCATCGTCACGGGAGAAGCCGTAGGTCATCTGCGTCAGGTCGTTGGTACCGAAGCAGAAGAAGTCAGCGTTCTGCGCGATCTCGTCAGCGGTCAGGCAGGCGCGCGGGATCTCGATCATGGTACCGACCTGGTACTTCAGCTCGACACCGGCGGCAGCGATCTCCGCATCAGCGGTCTCGACCACGACAGCCTTGACGTACTTCAGCTCCTTGACATCGCCGACCAGCGGGATCATGATCTCGGGCACGATGTCCCAATCAGCATGAGCCTTCTTGACGTTGATGGCGGCGCGGATGACAGCAGCCGTCTGCATCTTGGCGATCTCGGGGTAGGTGACGGCCAGACGGCAGCCGCGGTGACCCATCATGGGGTTGAACTCGTGCAGACCGGCGATGATGGTCTTGATCTGCTCGACGGTCTTGCCCTGAGCCTTAGCCAGGAGGGCGATGTCCTCCTCGGTGGTGGGCACGAACTCGTGCAGAGGCGGATCCAGGAAGCGGATGCAGACCGGATTGCCCTCGAGAGCCTCATACAGCTTCTCGAAGTCACCCTGCTGGTAGGGCAGGATCTTAGCCAGAGCGACCTCGCGCTCCTCGGCGGTGTCGGCGCAGATCATCTCACGGAAGGCCGCGATACGATCAGCCTCGAAGAACATATGCTCGGTACGGCACAGACCGATACCCTCGGCGCCCAGCTCGCGAGCCTTCTTGGCATCGATGGGGGTGTCGGCGTTGGTACGGACCTTCAGGGTGCGGAACTTGTCCGCCCAGCCCATGATGGTGCCGAAGTTGCCGGAGACGGTAGCGTCCACGGTGGGGATCAGGCCGTCATAGATGTTACCGGTGGAGCCGTCGATGGAGATGCAGTCGCCCTCGTGGTAGGTCTTGCCTGCCAGCGTGAACTGCTTGTTCTCCTCGTCCATGGCGATCTCGCCGCAACCGGACACGCAGCACTTACCCATACCGCGAGCCACAACGGCTGCGTGAGAGGTCATACCGCCGCGGACCGTCAGGATACCCTGAGAAGCCTTCATGCCGGTGATATCCTCGGGAGAGGTCTCCAGGCGAACCAGAACCACCTTCTTGCCGGCTGCCTTCCAAGCCTCGGCGTCCTCAGCAGAGAAGACCACCTGGCCGCAAGCAGCTCCGGGGGATGCGCCCAGACCGCGGCCGATGGGAGTAGCGGCCTTCAGAGCCTTCGCATCGAACTGCGGGTGGAGCAGGGTGTCGAGGTTACGAGGATCGATCATCAGGACTGCCTCAGCCTCGGTCTTGTGACCCTCGGCCACCAGGTCAACGGCGATCTGCAGAGCCGCCTGAGCGGTACGCTTGCCGTTACGGGTCTGGAGCATATAGAGCTTGCCGTGCTCGACGGTGAACTCCATATCCTGCATATCGTGGTAGTGGTTCTCCAGGGTCTTGCAGACCTCAACGAACTGAGCGTAAGCCTCGGGGAACTTGTTAGCCATCTCGGCGATGGGCATGGGAGTACGAACGCCGGCCACGACGTCCTCGCCCTGTGCGTTGGTCAGGAACTCGCCCATGAGCTTCTTCTCGCCGGTAGCGGGATCACGGGTGAAGGCAACACCGGTGCCGCAATCGTCACCCATGTTACCGAAGGCCATCATCTGCACGTTGACAGCGGTGCCCCAGCTGTAGGGGATATCGTTGTCGCGGCGGTAGACATTGGCGCGGGGGTTGTCCCAAGAGCGGAACACGGCCTTGATGGCACCCAGCAGCTGCTCCTTCGGATCATCCGGGAAGTCAGCACCGATCTTGGACTTGTACTCGGCCTTGAACTGGTTCGCCAGAACCTTCAGGTCGTCGGCGGTCAGCTCGACGTCGAAGTGCACGCCCTTCTCTTCCTTCATCTTGTCGATGAGCTGCTCGAAGTACTTCTTACCGACCTCCATGACGACGTCGGAGTACATCTGGATGAAGCGGCGGTAGCAGTCCCAAGC
This sequence comes from uncultured Clostridium sp., assembly GCA_964463245.1. Taxonomy (GTDB): domain Bacteria; phylum Bacillota; class Clostridia; order Oscillospirales; family CAG-272; genus CAMEON01. Next base: position 14,882 of record CAYXBU010000011.1, read on the forward strand.
CCAGCGCGGGTTGCCGGACATGGTCGCGATGGTGTTGACGACGGTCTCGTTCAGACCCAGGTTCAGGATGGTGTCCATCATACCGGGCATGGATGCACGAGCGCCGGAACGGACAGAGACCAGAAGGGGGTTCTTCTCATCACCGAACTTCTTGCCGGTGATCTCCTCCATCTTGCTGATGTAGGTCATGATCTCAGCCATGATCTCATCGTTGATCTGTCTGCCGTCCTCGTAATACTGGGTGCAAGCCTCGGTGCTGATGGTAAAGCCCTGGGGAACAGGCAGACCGATGTTGGTCATCTCGGCAAGGTTTGCGCCCTTACCGCCCAGAAGCTCACGCATGTTGGCATTGCCTTCGGAAAAGAGGTAGCAATACTTCTTGGACATTGGATTATCCTCCATAAAATAAATTTGACACACGGAAACGGCGGCGCATCGGAGCATCCGCCCGCGCCGAGCGCGGAAAAAGACAGCGTTTCACTACGGAAAGACCCGCTGCCGCCGGAAAACGTGGATCACCACCGTGGTATTATAGCATATTTTTCGAATTCAGGGAAGAGGTTGGCGAAAAATATTCCGGAAAATTTGTAAATCTTTTATGAACTTATTGACATGGGGGCTCAGTGCGCGTATAATAGGGAGCATATCGGCAAAGCGGAGTCCTCTCCGGGCGTGTACTCACGTCCGGAGGTTTGTGCGTTTGAAAGGAAGGGATCGTCATGAGCAATATATTCGATATATTCAACAAGCTGGATAAGCAACGGGAGGCCGCGCAGGCCACCCCCGTCACCCACCTCATCGTGGGGCTGGGCAATCCGGGCAAGGAGTACGCCACCACCCGCCACAATGCGGGCTTTCTCTGTCTGGATGAGGGCTGTCGCCGCTGGAATGCCACGGCGGATCGCGCCAAGTTCAAGGCTCTGGTGGGTGAAGCCACCGTGGCGGGAGCGCGTTGCCTGCTCATGCGCCCCCAGACCATGATGAACGCCTCCGGGCTGGCGGTGGCAGAAGCGGCGCGCTTCTACCGCATCCCGCCCGCCAACATCATCGTCATCAGCGACGACATCAACCTGCCGGTCGGCGGGATGCGGGTGCGGGCGCACGGCTCGGACGGCGGTCAGCGCGGCATTCGGAGCATCATCGCCGAGCTGGGCTCGGATCAGTTCCCCCGCGTGCGGATCGGCGTGGGAGCCAAGCCCCACCCCGACTACGATCTGGCGGCCTGGGTGCTGTCGAACTTCTCGCAGGCCGACCTCAAGGTGCTGGAGGGGCTGTTCCCCATCGCCTGCACGGGCATCGAGCATCTGGTGCGGGGCAACGTGGAACAGGCCATGCAGGTCTGCAACCGAAAGGCGTAAGCGGCATGGATCTGCTGACATCCTGCATCCGCGCCGACGGAGAATACGGTCAGTTGTTGGCGGCGGTCAAGGCGGCCTTTCGGGATAAGCCCCTGCCGCTCTTAGCCAACGGCCTCAGTGAGGGGGCGGCCGAGGCCTTTGTGGTCTCCTTAATTGAGGACATCTGCACGAGCGCGGCCTCCGACGGCGGCAAGAGCCGAACCGGGCGGCGGCGCTGTGCGCTGATGGTCTGCCCCGAGGAGAAGGACTGCGTCCGCATGAAGCAGACCTTGGAGCGGTTCGGTCTGCGGGCGGCCTTCTACACGCCGCGCGACCTTTCCTTCCATAATGTCACGGTCTCCCATGAGTATGAATACGAGCGACTGCGGGTGCTCTCCGGACTGGCGGCGGGCACGCTGGATGCGGTGCTGACCACCCCCGATGCGGCGTTGAGCTACACCGTCCCGCCCGACCTGCTCAAGCAGGCCTCCATCCGTCTGGACTTCCACACGCCGGTAGATACCGCCTCGCTGGCGACACGCCTGGTGGCGGCCGGTTACAGCCGCGTGGACATGGTGGAGGGAGCCGGACAGTTCGCCATGCGGGGGGGCATCATCGATGTCTGCGCCCCCTTCGGCACCTACATCGACGACGAGGGGGAGCTGCACGACGGCACCCACTCGCTCCGAGTGGAGCTGTTCGGGGACGAGATCGATCGCATGGGACTGTTCGACCCCGAGACTCAGCGCATGACCCGCGCCATCGACGAGGCCGAGTTGCTGCCCTCGCGGGAGCTTTTGACCGATGCCACCGGGCTGGAGCGCCTGGCGGCCGCCATCGCCGCTCAGCGCAAAGCGACCCGCGCCGAGGAGGCTCGCCGCGCCCTGGACGAGGAGGCCGCCGCCGTCGCCGCCGCCCGCAAGGAGGCATCCCCCACCGGGGCAGGTCTGCATTTTCTGGACAAGTACATCCGCCTCGTCTACCCCGAGGCGGCCTGTCTGTTTGACTACTTCCCCGAGAAGACCCTGTTCCTGATCCGCTCCACGGCGGCGGTGCAGGAGCGTTTGCGTGGGGGAGAGAAGCTCATGAACGAGCAGATCACCACCCTGTGCGAGGGAGGACTGCTGGCGGGCAAGTACGCCGAGTTCGCCAAGCCCGCCGCAGCCTTTGATCGGTTTCTGGAGAGCAATGTGACGGTACACATCGATTCCCTGTCCTACGGAATGTCGGGGCGGCGGCTGGGGGGCATCTTCGGCTTCCGCACGCGGCACATGGTCTCCTATGCCGACAACTTCCGCCTGCTCTGCGAGGACATCCGCAACTATCGGGCGGGAGGCTATCGACTGGCGGTGCTGGCCGAGAACGAGACCGCCGCGAAAAACCTGTCGGATATGCTGACCGAGGCCGAGATCCCCAATGCCATTCCGACCCCCGGCTCGATCACCTCCCCCGACGGGCTCCCACGGGACACCCTGCTCATCCTCTGGCAGAGCTACCTCTACGGCTATGAGCTGATGGTGCCGCGCATCGCCATCCTGTCCACCAATCCCGACAGCCGCACCGGATCCCTCTCCACCTCCCCCGCCGTCCTGCGCAGTCGAAAGCGGGCGGCCGACGAGGCGCGGCGGCGGAACAGCCGCACCATCCTGTCCTTCAATGATCTGCAGCCGGGGGACATCGTGGTACATGAGGCCTACGGCATCGGGCGGTTCACCGGGATCGAGAATCTGACCACGGCGGGGGTCAGCCGAGACTACATCGGCATCCAGTATGCGGGGACTGACAAGCTGTTCGTCCCGGTGGAGAAGCTGGACATGGTGTCCAAGTACATCGGTGCCCACGCCGACGATGGGCTGATCAAGCTGTCCAAGCTCGGCACCGACAACTGGAACCGCACCAAGGCCAAGACCAAAACGGTGGTCAAGGAGATGGCACAGGATCTCATCCGACTCTACGCCGAGCGGATGCGCCGTCCCGGCCACGCCTTCGCCCCCGACGACGACTTTAACCAGGAGTTCGCCGCCGCCTTTGAGTACGAGGAGACCGGCGGTCAGCTGGCCGCCATTCAGGACATCCGGGAGGACATGGAGCGACCCGTCCCGATGGATCGTCTGCTCTGCGGTGACGTGGGCTACGGCAAGACCGAGGTGGCCATGCGCGCCGCCTTCAAGTGCGTAGCCGAGGGGTATCAGGTCGCGGTGCTGGTGCCGACCACCATTCTGGCACTCCAGCACTACCAGACCTTCTCCCGCCGTATGCGGAGCTTCTCGGTCAACGTGGACATGGTCTCCCGCTTCCGCTCGCCCAAGGAGCGTGCCGCCGTTCTGCGCGGCGTGGCGCGGGGGGATGTAGACGTGATCATCGGCACCCACGCCCTTCTGGGGAAGGAGGTGTCCTTCCGCAAGCTGGGGCTTCTGATCGTGGACGAGGAGCAACGCTTCGGGGTGGCGCAGAAGGAGAAGCTGAAACAGCTCTGCGGCAACATCGACGTGCTGACCCTGTCGGCGACCCCCATCCCCCGCACCCTGAACATGGCAATGGGGGGCATTCGGGACATATCCATTCTGGACGAGGCCCCGGTGGATCGTCTGCCGGTGCAGACTTATGTCATGCCGCAGGACGACGAGATCATCCACGAGGCCATCCGTCGTGAGTTGCGCCGCGGCGGGCAGGTGTTCTACCTGTACAATGCGGTGGAGACCATCCGCGACGTGGCGGCACGGCTGAGCAAGGCTCTGCCGGAGGCGCGCATCACGGTGGCGCACGGCAAGATGGATAAGGAGGCACTGGAGGACATCTGGGAGGAGATGCTGACCGGGCAGATCGACATTCTGGTCTGCACCACCATCATCGAGACCGGTGTGGACATCCCCAACGCCAACACCCTGATCGTGGAGAATGCCGACCGCATGGGTCTCTCCCAGCTCCACCAGCTGCGCGGACGGGTCGGGCGTTCCTCCCGTCGGGCGTATGCCTACTTCACCTACCGACCGGGCAAGTCCCTGACCGACATCGCCGAGAAGCGGCTGGAAGCCATCCGCGAGTATGCCGAGTTCGGCGCGGGCTTCCGTATCGCCATGCGGGACATGGAGATACGCGGCACGGGCGACCTCCTGGGTGCGGAACAGCACGGACACATGGACGCGGTGGGCTATGAGCTGTATATCAAGCTCCTGAACCAAGCCGTGCTGGAGGAGCGCGGCGAGGCCGCCCCGCCCGAGCCGGAGTGCACCGTCACCCTCAATGCCAATGCCTTCCTGCCGGATTCCTATGTACGGTACCCTGCCCAGCGCATGGCTCTCTATAAGCGCATCGCCCTCATCCGTACCCGCGCAGATATGGAGGATATGGCCGACGAGCTGATCGACCGCTACGGCGACCTGCCCGCCCCCGCCGATAACCTCCTGCGGATCGCCCTCATCCGTGCCCTCGCCATGAACGCCCGGATCAAGATCATCCGCCAGGACGGAAACGCCGTCATCCTCGTCCCCGACCACTTCGACCTCGACGCCTGGAGCGACCTCTCGGACGCCCTCCCCGGTCGCCTCCGTATCAATATGTCCCAGGACATCACCATCCGCCTCCAGCTCCGCCCCGGCGAGGATCCGACTATGGTCACGCTGAGGCTGCTGGAGAAGTATGGGAAGTGAAAGCGAGGAGAGCGAAGGAGCGAAGGAGCGAAGGAGTGAAGGATGCGCCGGGGGACTCTTGAAAGAGTCCCCCAGACCCCCCAGAACTTTCCTGACTTTTTATCAATATATCAACGGTATCGACTCGAACTTCTACTCGGCAGAGACCAAGCAAGAATAATAGAGATATTCGGTGTGCGGGACGCTCTGCGGAGCGCCCCGCCGTGGCTTTTGAACCTTTGCGCGGGGCAGGTTGTTGATGCCCCACGTTCTCCTCGCGCGAGTATGGTCATCCTTTTGGCTGTCAGTGCTGTAAGAGCGCAAGCCGCCGGGGTGCAGGGTCGCCGCAAGCCTCCCGACTACCGCCAT
>CAYXBU010000011.1:20316-40717 GCA_964463245.1 uncultured Clostridium sp.
CCCCCAATTTTGCATAAAACCTTCCCTTTCTCCAACAATTTTTCGGAACCTTCCACCAACGTTCACACAATGGTTACATTATTGTGGTATATTATACTCTGTATGGCTGTATCCGTGTCCCTGGCGGGCACGCATAAAAACACCGCGGGTCTCCCCCGCAGGAAAGGAACAGGCTCTCCTTATGATCAAGATCAAACATCTGGTAAAGAACTACGGCTCCATGTGTGCCGTGGACGACGTCTCCTTAGAGATCGGCGACGGCGAGATCGTCGGCTTCCTGGGTCCCAACGGCGCCGGCAAATCCACCACCATGAACATCCTCACGGGCTACCTCTCCAGCACCTCCGGCACCGTCTCGGTCGGCGGCATCGACGTGCTGGCCGACCCGCTGGGTGCCAAGCGGCTGATCGGCTACCTGCCCGAGCAGCCCCCCCTCTACCTCGACATGACGGTAGACGAGTACCTGCGCTTCAACTACGACCTCAAGGGCTGTACCCTGCCCCGTGAACCGCACTTAGCCGAGATCTGCGAGGTCGTCCGCATCAGCGAGATGCGGCGGCGGGTCATCCGCAACCTGTCCAAGGGCTACCGTCAGCGCGTGGGCATCGCGGGGGCACTGGTGGGTAATCCCCCGGTCATCATCTTCGACGAGCCGACCGTGGGGCTTGACCCCAAGCAGATCATCGAGATCCGCAACCTCATCCGCAGTCTGGGCGAGAACCACACCGTCATCCTCTCCACGCATATCCTGCAGGAGGTGCAGGCCGTGTGTGATCGGATCGTCATCATCAACAAGGGACACATCGTCGCCGACGAGAAGACCGGCAGCATCAGCCGCGTGATCGAGAACAACCGCCGCTTCAATGTCAAGGTCTGCGGACCGCAGGAGGCAGTGTTGGCGGCTCTCCGCTCCCTGCAGGGCGTTACCTATGCCGAGGCTCTGGCCGACCGCGACGGGGATGCTTGCACCTACATGATCGAGAGTGCCGCCGGTGTGGACATCCGCAAGAAGCTGTTCTTCCTGCTGGCGGATCGCGGCTGGCCGCTGATCGGCATGGAGGCTCTGGGGCTTTCCTTGGAGGACATCTTCATCACCGTGGTGGACAAGTCGGACGAGGAAGCCGCGCCCAGCCGCTACGCCCGCCGCTCCAAACGGAGTACCACCCGCGACACGCTGGAGAACCGACTGGCCGGAGAGATGGTCGCTGAGGCAGAGAAACGTCGCGCCGAGGAACGGAACGAGTCGGATGCCGAGGGCGACAGCGATCTGTAAGCCGCTCCCCTCGTACTGATATTGATAGTTGAAAGAAAGGCAGATATCATCCATGCTTGCCATATTTAAGAAAGAGCTCCGCTCCTATTTCATCAATCCGATCGGGTATGTGTATGTCGGGGTCTTCCTGACCATCGCCGCCCTGCTGTGCTGCTTCTCGACCCTGCTCAGCAACAGCTACGATGTGACCGGGTACTTCATGTATATGCTGGTCGCGCTGATCATCCTGATCCCCATCCTGACCATGCGCCTGTTCTCGGAGGAGCGCAAGATGCGCACCGAACAGCTGCTCCTGACCGCACCGGTCTCCCTGACCGGCATGGTGCTGGGCAAGTTCTTCGCCGCGCTGACCCTGTACGCCTCCACCCTGCTCCTCTCCTGTGTCAACTTCATCCCGCTCTATGTCATCGCCGACGCCGAGCGCGGCGGTCAGGAGACCGTCGTGAACCGCATCGGACCGGTCACGGGACAGCTGGTGGGGTGTCTTGTCAGCCTGTTCCTGATCGGTGCCGCCTTCATCGCAGTCGGCACCTTCATCTCGGCTCTGACCGAGAATCAGCTGGCCGCCGCCGTCCTGACCATCGCCGTCATCGGCGTGATGGTGGGGATCGGCCTGATCTCAAGCTTCATCAACGTCTACTGGATCCGCGTGGCACTCTCCTGGGTGTCGGTGCTGAGCCGCTTTGGCAACTTCACCAACGGTCTGTTCGACTACGCCGCCATCCTGTACTATGTCTCGCTCTCCTTCATATTCCTGTTCCTGACGGTGCGGGTATATGAGAAGCGTCGCTGGAGCTGAGCGAGGAGTCCGACATGGCGAATCGAGCAAATACCAAAATCCGCCGCCACGGTACCGTGACCGTGCTCCTGACCCTGCTGGTGGTGGCGGCCGTCATCTTAGCCAACGGCATCGTCACCAAGCTGGCCATGCGCTATGGCTGGTACCACAACATGAATCCCGAACTGTCCTTCCCCACCACCGAGACCTGCTTTACCTATCTTGACGAGCACGTCATGGGGGAGGTCGAGCCGGATCAGCCCATCCGCCTCATCTTCTGTGACGAGGAGGAGAATATCCGCGCCTCTGCCACGCAGGCCTATATACTGGACACCGCGACTGAGCTGGTCGAGCGTTACCCCGACCGCGTGCAGATCGAGTACCTGAACATCTGGGAGAACCCCTCGCAGGCACGCGCTTATGGCGTCAGGGCATCCACCTCGGTGGTGGTCGCCTGCGGAGAGCAGTCCCGTGTCTGCACCCTGCGGGACTTCTTCGTCTTCCCCGCGAGCGACACCGAGAACCCCACCGCTTACAACGGCGAGAAGCGACTGGCTGTCGCCATGCGGGCGGTCACGGCGACCGACAACCCCATGTGCTACTTCGTTATGAACCACGGGGAATCCCTGAGCGACTATGCCCTGATGTACGCCGCGACGGATGCGGGGTACACGGTCAGCTACCTGGACACCCTCTCCTTTGACATCCCCGAGGACTGCGATCTGCTGATCCTCTGCAACCCCACGCAGGATCTCACCGCCGTGGATGGTGTGTCCGGCTACTCCGAGACGGACAAGCTCAATGCCTACCTGGATAAGGGCGGCAAGATGATGGTCTTCGTCTCGGCCGACACCTTCGCGGCCGGGAGCTTTGCGAATCTGGAGGGTTTCCTTTCCGATTGGGGCGTGACCTTCGAGCACGGAGTCGGCGCCTCGGGCGTGGAGGAATGCTACAGCATCCGCGACACGGCTCACTCGCTGACCACCGACGGCTACACCATCCTCGGCAAGGTCGCCGACACCGGCCGCGCCGGCGAGATGATGCAGGGCGTTACAGGAGCCGTGCGGCTGGGTAACGCCACCGGTATCGCCCCCGCCGACAGCTGGAGCCTCGGCTCGGTCGGGAACGAGTGGTCGCAGGGCGACCGCACGACCTACGCGCTCTTGCGCTCCTACCCCGGAGCCGAAGCCTGGGCAGGCGGGCGCGCCGTTGCCCGCAGTGAGGAGGGCTTCAACCTCCTGACCCTGACTCAGAGCAAGTCCGGCGGCTCGGTGCTGGTCTGCTCCTCGGTAGACTTTACCGAGGAGGATGCCATGCAGAACGGCATCTACGACAACGAGACCCTGCTTCTGGCCTCGGTGGAGGCCATGGGCAAAGCGGACACCCCCCTGCACCTGGCAGCACAGCCCTTCACCACCAACACCATCCACACCCTGACCACGGCAACGGCACAGCGCGTGACCCTGCTCCTCGCAGTCATCCCGGCTGTCCTGACGATAGCCGTCGGGCTGACCGTGCTGATCCGTCGGAGGTACGCATGACAGTCATGACAAGAATGACAGGAACCGCAGTTGCTTTTGCTTCAGCTCCCATCACCATGCCCGCCATACGGCAGGATCATACCCCCCGCCGTGCGTGCGGGAGAAAGGCAGGATGCCTCTCATGAACAGCAATCAAAACCCCGAACGCCTCTCCGCGGAGCAGCGCGAGGCTGAGGCCGCGCGCCTCAGCAGTCGCCGCCGTCGGCGGGCGCACCGTTCCGTATCGGCGGCCATCACCGCCGCCGTCATCCTCGCCGTCCTGCTCCTCAACCTGGCTGTGAGCTATATGGGCTACGCCCACCTGTGGCAGAGCGACATGACCATCGTGGGTGCACTCAAGTATGAGAACATCATGGGGGGCGGCACCGACGACCGCCGCCTCTACACCCTGTCGGACACCTTCGCCAAGCTGATCCGAGATGACGGTATCTCCGCGCTGGATGACCTCAACCGAGATCGGGAGGGCGACCCGCTGACCGTGGACATCATCTTCTGCTCCGAGCGGGATGTGCTGTACGACTCCGACTACGGTCGGCTGATCCTGTACACCGCACTGCAGCTGCAGGAGGAGTTTCCCGACCACATCAAGGTCTCCTTCGTGGACGTGGCTCGAAACCCCTCGGCGGTGCAGAAGTATAAGTCCACCTCCACCACCTCCATCTACTCCTCCAATGTCATCTTTGCCTGCGGCACCGAGTACCGCGTATACGCCATGCAGCGGTTCTTCGTCCAGGATGAGTCCACCTCCACCATCATTGCTTACAACGGCGAGAAGGAGTTTGCCTCGGCTATCCTGGCCGTGACACGCGCCGAATCCCCCATCGCCTGCTTCACCACCAACCACGGGGAGCGGCTGGAGGATTGTACCGCCTTCCGCAAGCTGGTGGAAAGCTCCGGCTACATCGTGCAGGACATCGACCTGTCCCGCGAGGAGCTGCCCGCGAACTGCCGCCTCATCATCACCTACGACCCGCAGACCGACTTCCTGGGCTTCGGGAATAACGGGGACAGCGGTGTCTCCGAGATCGACCGCATGGACAAATTCCTGGACGAGGCCAACTCCTTCCTGCTCTTTATCGACAACGAGACCCCCGAGCTGCCGACTCTGGAGGAGTATATGGAGGAGTGGGGCGTGGAGGTCTGCCGCGTGGAGAACGAGACCACCGGGGAGCTGGACAATTACCACATCCGCGATCAGGTCTACCATCTGGATCCGCAGGGATATACCGTTATCGGCTCTTACGGAACCGTAGGCCTTGCCGCCTCCATCACCAAGGATATGCGCGGGGTCGCCTACCCCGCCAAGGTCATCTTCCCGAATGCCACCGCCGTGCGCCGCTCCTCCAGCTACTACACCCAGTATGTCTCCGCGGAGGATACATCGGACGGTGTCGCCTACGCCTACGATGCTTACTACCGTAACGGCGTGTCCCGTATGCTGTCGAATGTCTTTGTGTCCTACCCGACAGCGACCGCCGAGGCCTTCGGCGTTCAATATCAGATCGCGACCGAGCAGAACCCCTTCCGCCTGATGACCCTCACCGGTGAGGATCGCCTCCTGCAGGAGGGCAACTACTTCTCCTCGCAGGATCGCTCCTATGTCTGCGTGGTCGGCTCCACCGAGGCCGCCTCGGATACGATCCTGAACTCCGCCTCCTACGGCAACGCGGATATGCTGTCCTCCACCCTGCGCTCGCTGGGGCGGGAGGTCACCCGCGTCAACACCATCCCCTTTAAGTACTATATCAAGTCGGCTTTCGATACCGATGACAGCGGTCTGACCGCCGGGACGGCCAAGACCGTCACCATCCTGCTGACTCTCCTGCCGGCTGTCGTATGCGCCGGCGTGGGGATCACGGTAGCCGTGCGTCGGAAGTATCGCTGATACCGGTCGTCGCTTATGCGGCACAAGTACCCAGAGCAACCGGCCGTCCCGCAGGCTCCCTGCGGGATGGCTCAAAGAAAGGAACAAGCGCATGAATGACGAGCGCATGAATGACACACAGGATATGGACATACAGGAAGTACGGCTGACCTTTGACCCCGGCAAGGGCGGATCGGTCGGCCTCCGCGCCGTGACCGCCATCTGCGGGGATCGCGTGGGCGCACTGCCTACCCCCACCAAACGGGGTCACCGCTTCCTCGGCTGGTACACCGTTCCGAACGGCACGTCGGGCGGCAAGTGCATCACCTCCTCCGCTGTCCTGGGGGAAGGGTCGCCGTCTGCCATGACCCTGTATGCCCACTGGGAGAAGGAAAAGGGCAAGAGCTCTTCCCTCTTGAAGCAGAAAAAGGCCATCGTCGCCCTGCTGGTCGCGGTCGCCCTGCTGGTCGGCGGGCTGGTCGTGACCAACTATGTGATCTCGATATACCGCTACGAGGACGTGGACGGCACCGTCTATACCATCAAGAAAAAGGGCGGCGAGTACGGTCTCTACCACAAGAACGGCTCGCAGTGTGACAGGAATGATGACGGCTACTACCTGACCTCCTCCGGCACCCAGCTCTCCATTGACAAGGAGGACGGCTCCTACGCCATCTATGCCGTGGTGGACACCGAGGGCACCGAGATGGTCGGCGTCTCCCAGCGCGTGCTGGCCTTCAAGCAGTTGACCTACGACAAGTCCTCCACCAATGACATGACCCGCGTCATCAAGAGCATCGAGATCCACAACCAGAACGGCCTTGTGGATCTGTATCGGATGGAGGATTGGGCATACTACACCCCCACGGGCAGTGCGAACAACTACTATGTCGTCCGCGGGCATGAGACTCTGTCCCTCTCGCAGGAGCTGTTCGCCCAGCTGGCCAGCGGGTGTGGCTACACCATCTCCATGCAACGGCTGGAGAATCCGGTGCGGCTGCCCGACGGCAGCATCGACTTCGCCGAGTACGGGCTGGCTCCCGAGCAGCGAGTCAAGACCGACGAGAACGGCGACCCCGTGAAGGACGAGCAGGGGAACGAGGTCATGTATGACTACACCCCCACTTGGTATACCATCAAGACCATACAACCGGATGCCGCCACGGGGCTGGACAGCTACACCATGACCATCGGAGACGAGATCGTCTCGGGAGCCGGCTACTATGCCCGCTATGAGGGTCGGGACACCATCTATATTCTGGGTTCCACCAACCTCGGCGTGGCTCTTCAGCCTGTCGAGTCCCTCTTGACCCCCATGATCGTGTACCCCATGACCACGAACAGCTACTTCAATGTAGAGAACTTCGTCCTGCGTACCGACATCGACCATGATCGCCTGGCTCTGCACATGGCGGCCGAGCTGGCCGGTCTGCTGGAGGACTCCCGTCTGGATATGAGTGCCGACGTGGAGACCCTGCCGGAGGATCTCAAGCAGGCTCTGTCGGAGGCCATTGCCGAGATCGAGCGACTGACTGAGACCGAGGGCAAGTCCGACGAGCAGATCGAGGCCGACACCGCCAGGTGGGTGGAGTTGTACGACCATGCGTGGGACGCCTGCTCCCGTATCGTGACGGCCTTCACCTACAAGGATCTGTCCCTGCGGGCGAACTCCCTCCTCTCCACCTATCCGTATGTCATGTCCAGCTCCTATATGAACGGGTATATGCCCAACGCGAACAACATCAGCTCCATGCTCCAGGCCATCCACTCCATGGCCTTCAACGGCGTCAAGGTGCTGGCACCCACCGACGAACAGCTGGATGCCTACGGGCTGCTGGATTTTGCCTATGACATTGCCTTCACCTATATCGACGAGGACGGGGAGAAGCATGACAGTCACGCCATATTCAGTGCCAAGACCGAGGACGGTCTCTACTACGCCTACAGTGACGTGTATGACATGATCGTCGAGCTGGACGAGAGTCAGGCGGCCTTCCTTGCGTGGGAGGACATCGACTGGTACGACAGAAGCTACTTCCAGTACAACATCGCTCATATCATGGACATCAAGTTGGAAGGGACTGCCATTTCGGCGCTGGGAGATAAGTACCTGAAGGACGGCTCCATCCTGCTCCGATTTGACAACTCCGCCTCCCCGAACCCCGAGGGCTCCGAGACCATCAGTTCGGAGAACCTGATCACCTATATCAACGGCGAGACCATGACCTACCCCATGGACATCGTCCGCACGACCGGCCGCGTGGAGACCATGACCGGTGTCCAGAATGCCCGCTACTTTGTCCAGTCCCTCCTGACCGCCTCCATCGAGGGGGAGGCCGAGCTGACCGAGCAGGAGATGGCCGACCTGCGAACAACCGACGACAAGGATTGCTTCTTGAAGTTCACCGTGAATCTGGACGACGGACAGGGCAAGGTGAACAGTGAGTCCCACCTGGTCTACCGCTTCTATCGGATCAGCGAGCGCAAGTGCTATATGACCGTGGAGGTACTCGCCTCGCGGGATTCCACCTCCTCCCCCACCCGTGCTCAGGGACGCTTCTATGTCCTGCGTTCCTTCTGCGACAAGCTGGCGGCAGACGCTCAGCGACTGCAGGATCGCGTTCAGGTGTACCCCGATTCCAAGAATTGATCAAAAGGAGATATGCTCATGGCAAAATTAAAGATACGCGAGCTGGGTGATGACGTACTGCGTAAGGTATGCCGTCCGGTTCCGGAGATCACGCCCCGGGTACTGCGGCTCTTAGATGATATGCTGGAGACCATGCGCCACGCCAACGGGGTCGGCTTAGCCGCCCCGCAGGTCGGCATCCTGCGGCGGATCGCGGTGGTGGAGGTGGAGCCGGGAGAGATCTACGAGCTGATCAACCCCCGGATCATCGCCTCCTCGGGCGACCAAGAGGGAGAGGAGGGCTGTCTGTCCATCCCCGGTCGCTGGGGGGTGGCTCACCGCCCCATGCACGTCACGGTGGAGTGTCAGAACCGCAAGGGGGAGACCGTGACCTACAACGGTCACGGCCTGCTGGCGCGCGCCTTCTGCCATGAGATCGACCATCTGGACGGCAAGCTGTTCATCGACATTGCCAAAATGGAGGAGTAAGGGCGGCTATGCGGATACTGTTCATGGGCACCCCGGATTTCGCGGTGCCGACCCTGCGCGCCCTCTATGAGTCGGGAGAGGAGATCATCGGCGTCGTGACCCAGCCCGACAAACCGCGCGGGCGCGGCTATGTCATGACTCCGCCCCCCGTCAAGGTCTACGCCGAGGAGCAAGGTCTGCCGGTCTTCCAGCCGCAGACCCTGCGGGACGGCTCCTTTGACGGAACCCTGACCGAACTGGCACCCGAGCTGATCGTGGTGGTAGCCTACGGCAAGCTGTTACCGAAGACCGTACTGGAAGCACCGCCCTGCGGCTGTATCAACGTCCACGGCTCCCTGCTCCCCGCCCTGCGGGGTGCGGCACCCATGCAACGGGCGATCATCGACGGGCTGGACGTGACCGGCGTGACCACCATGTACATGGCCGAGGGCATGGACACGGGGGATATGCTCCTCCGCACCGAGGTGCCCATCACCGAGGAGGACGACTTCGGAACCATCCACGACAAGATGGCGGCGGCAGGCGCGGCTCTGCTGTTGGATACCGTCGCCGCGCTCAAGGACGGAAGCCTTCGCCGCATCCCGCAGGATGACACGCTGGCTACCCATGCCGCCAAGATCGAGAAGGCCGACTGTCTGCTGGATTTCGACCGCCCGGTCAAGGCCGTGTTCGACCGCGTGCGCGGGCTGTCCCCCGCTCCATTGGCCTTTACCCATACCCCGGACGGCAAGCTGCTCAAGGTCGTGTCTGCCCGTCGCGGGAGCACCACCCCGCCCGACTGCCCGCCCGGGAGCGTCCTGTCGCTGGACGGTTCGAGCGACGGCGGCATCGAGGTCGCCTGCGCCGACGGGTCGCTGTGGCTGACCCGCGTCGTGCCGGAGGGAAAGTCCGCCATGGCGGCGGCAGATTACCTGCGCGGCCGACGGCTGACCGTAGGGGACATATTGAAATAATAGAAGATGGTTGACGGCGGGGGAAGGCTTTTCGGAAGAAAAGGTGTTCCCCCGTTCGGAGAAATAAGGAGAAAACGTTTATGCTATGGGGACTTTTCTGGGGAGACTGGACACTGCTGGTGCTCATCCCCGCCATGATCTTTGCCTTTTGGGCACAAATTCGAGTCAAGACCACCTTTGAGCGTTACAGTCGGGTCAACAATCGGCGCGGGCTGACCGCCGCCGAGGTCGCGCGGCAGATCCTGGATGCGAACGGTCTGCGCCACATCCCGGTACAACGGGTCGCGGGCGACCTGACCGACCACTATGACCCGAAAAGTGGGGTCATTCGCCTGTCGGACAGCGTGTACAACTCGACCTCGGTCGCCGCCATCGGCGTGGCGGCGCACGAGGTGGGTCACGCCTGCCAGCACGCCGAGGGCTATGTGCCCTTGAAACTGCGAAACGCCATCATCCCCACCACCCGCATCGGCTCCATGCTGTCCACACCCATCTTCTTCTTGGGGCTCCTGTTCGCGGGCTTGGCCGAGACCGGCACCATGATCGGCGACATCTTCATGCTGTCCGGCATCCTGCTGTTCTCGCTGTCCACCCTGTTCCAGCTCCTGACCCTGCCCACTGAGTTCAACGCCTCGGCACGCGCCATGCATACGCTGGAGAGTCGCGGCACGCTGGTCGGCGATGAGCTGGTGGGGGCACGCAAGACCCTCAGCGCGGCGGCCATGACCTATGTGGCAGCTCTGGCCTCCTCGCTGGCCTCCCTCCTGCGGCTGCTGCTCATCTTCAGCGGCTCCCGTCGGAGAGACTGACCGCCATGAAGCAGGATCAAAACCGACCCGCCGCCTCCCCGCGCCGCCTTGCCGCCGAGACCTTGTCCGGCATGGCGCGAGGTCGCTACGGCAACCTCTCGATCGACGCCGTCCTGCGTCGCTCCCCTCTGGAGGGGGCGGATCGGGGGCTGTATACCGCCTTGGTGTTCGGCGTGACCGAGCGACAGACCACATTGGATTTCCTGATCGAACAGTTCTCCTCCCGCCCGCTGACCGAGCTGGAGGAGTCTGTCCTGCTCGCCCTGCGGCTGGGGCTGTACCAGCTGATCTGGATGGATCGCGTACCGGATCACGCCGCCGTAGCCGAGACCGTCTCGCTGGTGCCCCGACGGGTCAGCGGGTTCGTCAACGCCGTCCTGCGGAGCTACCTGCGCTTTGAAGGCTCCTTCCTCGAGGGACGGGAGAACACCCTGACCACGCCGGAGCAGTGGCAGGCTCGTTTCCCGCGCTTAGCCGACGACCGCCGCCGCGCGGTCTCGGTCGCCTACGGAATGCCGCTCCCCATGTGCGACCTGCTGACCTCCGCGCTGGGCGAGAAGCCCGCCGAGGGGGTCATGGCGGGCTTTTGCCACCGCCCCCCACTGACCCTGCGGGTCGATCCCCTCTGCACCTCGACAGACGCCCTCGCGGCGGCTCTGGCGGCGGCGGGGGTCTCCTCTCGCCCGGGTCACTACGGCGGGGACACCCTTTTGATCGAGGCAGCGGGCGGCTCCCCCACGGCTCTGCCCGGCTTTGAGGAGGGTCATTTCTTCGTGCAGGACGAGGCCTCCGGGCTGTGCGTTCGTGCGCTGGATGCCCGCCCCGGGGACACGGTGGTGGATGTATGCACCTGCCCCGGCTCCA
Organism: uncultured Clostridium sp.; assembly: GCA_964463245.1. Lineage (GTDB taxonomy): Bacteria > Bacillota > Clostridia > Oscillospirales > CAG-272 > CAMEON01. The sequence continues at coordinate 31,517 of CAYXBU010000011.1, forward strand.
AGGCCTTCGGCGCGGCTCTGTCCATGCAGGATCGGGGGCGGGTCTATGCCTTCGATCTGCACGAGTCCAAGCTGTCGCTGGTGCGCTCGGGTGCGGAGCGGCTGGGGCTGACCTGCCTGACCACCGCCGGGCGGGATGCCCGCGACCCCGACCCGACCTTAGCAGGGCAGGCCGACCGTGTGCTGTGTGATGTTCCCTGCTCCGGGCTGGGGGTCATGGCCAAGAAGCCGGAGATCCGCCACAAGGACATGACCGAGTCGGCGCGACTGCCGCGCATCCAGCGGGATATTCTGGCGGCCTCGGCGAGCTATGTCAAGCCGGGCGGCCTGCTGGTCTACTCCACCTGCACCCTGCTCCCCGCCGAGAATCAGGAAGTCCTGTCGGCTTTTCTGGAGAGCCACCCCGACTTTGAACCCTGCGATTTTGCATTTTCCTCCCATGACCCCGCCTATCCCGACATTCGCTCGGAGGGCGGCTGTGTGACCCTGTATCCCGATATTCACGGGACGGACGGATTCTTCATTGCCCGTATGAGAAAAAAGGAGACCTGACGGTATGACAGACCTGTTATCCCTCCTCCCGGAGGAGCTGGAAGCCCTTTTCGTCGGCCTTGGTGAGCCGAAATACCGCGCGCGGCAGATGTTCCCGCAGCTGCATCGGGGGCTGTCCCCCGCCGAGATGACCAATATCGGCAAGACCACCCGCGAGAAGCTGGCCGGGACGGCAAGTTACCACCTGCCGCGGGTGCGGCGCAAGCTGTGCAGTCAGCTGGACGAGACCGTCAAGTACCTCTTTGAGCTGTCCGACGGCAACTGCGTGGAGTCGGTGGTCATGACCTACGAGCACGGCCACACCATCTGCATCTCCTCGCAGGTGGGCTGTCGCATGGGCTGTCGGTTCTGCGCCTCCACCATCGGCGGTAAGGTGCGGGATCTGCTCCCCGGGGAGCTGTTGGGGCAGGTCATCGCGGCGCAACGCGACCTGGGGGAGCGCATCTCCAACATCGTCATGATGGGCATCGGCGAGCCGCTGGACAACTACGACAACGTGGTCAAGTTCCTCCGTCTTGTCTCCCACCCCGACGGATTGAACATCGGCCTGCGGCACATCTCCCTTTCGACCTGCGGGGTGGTGCCGGGCATCCTGAAGCTGTCCGAGCTGGATATGCCCATCACCCTCTCCATCTCCCTCCACGCCCCCGACGACGAGACCCGCTCCTCCATCATGCCGGTCAACAACCGCTGGGGAGTCGAGGAGCTTTTGGGTGCTTGCAAGGCCTACTACGACCGCACCGGGCGGCGTATCTCCTTTGAATATACTCTCATCGCGGGCAAGAACGACTCCACTGCCAACGCGCGGAAGCTGGCTGACCTGCTCAACCGACACCTGCGCTCCCGTACCGAGACCATGCCCATCCATGTCAACCTCATCCCGGTCAACGAGGTCGCCGAGACCGGCTTTACCCGCGCCGGGGAGGCCGCCGTCCGCGCCTTCGCCCGTACCCTGGAGACACGCGGCATCCGCGCTACGGTTCGCCGCCGCCTCGGCTCGGATATCAACGCCTCCTGCGGCCAGCTCAGGCGAGCCGAGAGCGGGGGGAGCGAGGGGACACGAGGGGGAGAAACTTCTTAAAATGAAGTTAGCCCAAGCGTAACCGCTTGGGCATGAAGTTTGCCGCAAGCGTCAAACTTCATGCCCCTACCCCCACTTCAAGAACTTTCAAAAATTAACCATGTCCACAGCGGCAGGATCGCGCACTCCCCCATTGCGATCGCAAATTTGAAAAACGATTTGTGGGTTCAACACATCCCCCAGGAGGTTATATGTACGCTTTTACATCGCAAGGAAAACGCCGCCGGTTGCACACGCTGGTCGTGACCGACATAGCCGCGGCGGTACTGATCTGGACGTCCTCCACGGCGGGCGGCAGCTATGCGTGGGCATTCCAGCTGGCAGGGGTACTGCTGGCGGGGATCGGGGTCTACCTGATCACACGGTTCTCGCTCCGCACCTACGCATACGAGCTGGGGACAGGCGACATAACCGATGCAAACGGGGCACCCGTGGTGGATCTGGTCATCACACAAATACTGGGGAATAAACGATCTGTTGCGGCGCGGGTGGGTGTGCGGGAGATCGAGACCGCATCGGTGCTGAGCCACGCCGACTTCCGCAAGAAGCGCAAGCAGCTGTTCGGCGGGGCGACCCTGTTCCGCTGTGACAACGACCCCTTCTCGCCGCTTGCCCTATACCTATATCTTCCCGAGGAAAATGCGCTTCTGGCCATTCCGCCCGACCCCGGCATGATCGACTACCTCGGGCGGCTGGGGGTCACGGTGGAGCTGTCCCGATAAGCAATCACCGCTAACCACCGACCACCGACCAAGAAAGGAATTATCATCATGATCCTACTATCCGTCACATCCCTGACCCTGCAATTCGGCACCGACACGGTGCTGGACAACATCTCCTTTTCCGTAGAGGACGGCGACCGCATCGGCGTGATCGGTGTCAACGGGTGCGGAAAATCCTCCCTGTTCCGCATGATCTGCCACGGGGTCGGCCTGCCGGGCGGCATGGAGCCGACGGCGGGCGAGGTCTTCTTAGCCAAGGGGCGCAGTGTCGGTATCCTGACCCAGGAGGGCGCGTTCGCCGAGGACGGCGAGGACGGAAGCGGAGACCAGAGTGCGCTGGAGCATATGTACCACGCCTTCCCCGCCCTGCTGGCGGCCGAGGCGCGACTGGAGACCCTGCAGGCCGCGCTGGATGCAGGCATCGAGGCGTCAGGCGGCCACGAGGCCTATGACCGCCTGACACGGGAGTATTCTGCCCTGCACGACCGCTTCCTGCAGGACGGCGGGTTGGAGTTCCGCTCCCGCTGTGCGGGCATCCTCAAGCAGTTGGGCTTTGATGAGGAGCTGACACATATGCCGGTGAGGTTGCTCAGCGGCGGTCAGCGGACGCGGCTGGCGTTGGGTATCCAGCTCTCCCGCCGCCCCGACCTGTTGCTTCTGGACGAGCCGACCAACCACCTGGACATCGACACGCTGGCGTGGCTGGAGAAGTATCTGGCGGACTACCCCGGCAGTGTCATGGTGGTCTCCCACGACCGCTACTTTCTGGATCGCGTGACCAACAAGACCCTCTGCATCCAGAACCGCCACGCCAAACTGTACACGGGCGGCTACACCGCCTGCATGGCACAGCGCGAGACCGACCGCGCGTTAGCCGAAAAGCACTACCGCGACCAGCAAAAGGAGATCGCACGGCAGGAGGCCTACATCGCCCAGCAACGCGCCTGGAATCGGGAGCGCAACATCATCGCCGCCGAGAGTCGGCAGAAGATGCTGGATCGCATGGAGCGGGTGGAAAAGCCGGAAAATGCCCCAAAGCCCATCCGCCTGCGCTTCACCTCATCCAGCGCGAGCGGCGGCGAGGTGCTGTCCCTGCGGGATGTATCCATGGGATTTGACGGGCGGATGCTGTTCTCCCATTTGAATTATCTGGTCAAGAAGGACGACCGCGTGCTGATCTTAGGGCAAAACGGCTGTGGAAAATCCACCCTGATCAAGCTGTTGATCGGCAAGCTGGAGCCGACGGGCGGCATCATCGAGGCCGGCTACAACGTGACCATCGGGTACTACGATCAGGAGAACCAGAACCTTGATCCCTCCAAGACCGTGCTGGACGAGCTGTGGGATGCCTACCCGCGCCTGACCGAGACCGAGGTGCGGAATGCGCTGGGGCAATTCCGATTCGTCGGGGAGGATGTTTTTAAGACGGTGTCGGTGCTCAGCGGCGGCGAGCGGGCGCGGCTGACCCTGTGCAAGCTGATCCTGTCCCGCATGAACCTGCTGATCTTAGACGAGCCGACCAACCACCTGGACATTGATTCCCGCGAGGCACTGGAGGCGGCGCTCTCGGCCTTTGACGGCACGGTAGTCGCGGTCTCCCATGACCGCTACTTCATTGAGAAGCTGGCGACCCGCGTCCTGGAGATCTCCCCCGGGAGCGGTATCTCCGGCAGTCTGACCGGCTCCGGCAGTGACTACACCGACTACCGCATCACCACCCCGGGCGCGGCCTACACCGAGTACCGCCGCTTCATGGAGGCGCGGCAGACGGGAGCCGTCGCTCCCACCCGTATGGGTGCCGCCGTCGAGCCTTCCCCAAGCGAGACCACCTCCTCCAAGGAGGCCTACCTGCAGGCGCGGCAGTCCGCCGCCGAGGAGCGTAAGCGGAAACACCGCCTGGAACGCCTCCGCGCCGAAGCCGCCACCCTGGAGGCCGATATCGACCGCCTTACCGCCGAAATGAACGGTGAGGCCGCGACCGACTTCCTCCGCGTCGCCGCCCTCGATACCGAAAAGACCCAAAAGGAAGACCGCCTCCTGGCGGTCTACGAGGAGCTGGAAGAGCTGGAGGGATAAGGGATGCGAGGGGATGCGAGGGGATGCGAGGGGATGCGAGGGGATGCGCCGGGGGACTCTTGAAAGAGTCCCCCGAACCCCCCAGAACTTTCCTGATATTTTTATCAACAGATCAACGATATCGACTCGAACTTCTACTCGGCACAGACCAGCGAAAGATAATAGAGATATAAGGCGTGCGGGACACTCTTCGGAGTGCCCCGCCGTGCTTTTTGAACCTTTGCGCGGGGTTGGTTTCTGATACCCGGCGTTTCCCTCGCGCGGGGAGGGGAAGCCGTCCGGCTTACCCGCCAAGGCGGAGCACGAGCCTGCGGGGCGCAGGGTCTTCGCAAACCGCCCGACTATCACCTAAGGGTCGCAAGGGGCGAAGTCCCTCTCTCAAAACCTTCCCCTTTTTGTAAAAAAATACTTGACCTTGATAGCAAGCTGTGGTATAATATAGCCAAACAGAAACACCTTTTCCAAGGTGAAAACGGAGGGATGCTACTATGCTGCCAATCGCCATTCAACTGTACTCTGTGCGGGACGATGCCGCCGCCGACCTGCGCGGTACCCTGCAAAAGATCAAGAACATGGGCTATGAGGGTGTGGAGTTCGCCGGTCTGTACGGTCACACCGCCGCCGAGGTCAAGTCCCTGTGCGCCGAGGTGGGGCTGGTTCCCCTGTCGGCTCACGTCCCGTACTATGACATGATCGCCGACCCGGAGGGTCTCCTTTCGCAGTACGCCGAGATCGGCTGCCGCTATGTGGCCATCCCCTACCTGACCCCCGAGTGCCGCCCCGGCACCGACGGCTTTGCCAAGGTGGTGGAGAACGCCGCCATGCTGGGAGAGGTCGCCAATCGTCTGGGCATGACCCTGCTCTACCACAACCATGATTTCGAGTTCCAGAAGCTGGACGGCAAGTATGCGCTGGAGGTGCTGTACGATACTGTTCCCGCCTCCCTGCTGCAGACCGAGCTGGATGTCTGCTGGGTGCGGGTCGGTGGCGAGGAGCCTGCGGCCTATGTCCGCAAGTACACGGGGCGCGCGCCGGTCGTCCACCTCAAGGACTACGCGGGCGGCAAGTCCGAGCATATGTATGAGCTGATCGGCATCGAGTCCGAGAAGAAGGAGCCGGAGGAGAAACCCTTTGAGTTCCGCCCGGTCGGTTCCGGCGTGCAGGATATGCCCGCCATCATCGCCGCCGCCGAGGATGCGGGTGCCGCATGGTTGGTGGTCGAGCAGGATCAGCCCAGCATGGGTCTGTCCCCGATGGAGTGCGCGCAGAAGAGCATTTCCTATCTGCGCGGTCTGTAAGGAGCCTTACCATGACGGCGCACGGAAGATCGCAGGGGAAGCCTGCCGCGCACCGCAGACACGTTCGTTCGTTATTCCTGCTGACCGCCATGGCGGTCGCGTTGCTGACACTCTTACTCTTCTGCACGGTCGGTTGTGCGGGAGAGGACACCCCCGACAGTGACACCGAAACGGCCACGTCAAGTGTGACCGAGCCTGTCACGAACCCCGCGACCGAGACTCCCACTGAGCCCGCGACCGAGGCTCCGTCCGAGACCGACAGCGCAGCCGAGTCCGTGTCCGAAAGCGAGACCGAGACCATCCCGGAGGAGATGACCATGGCACCAACCGAGAGCATTACCGTCATTGCCGACGGGCAGACCGACTTCGGCATCCTGCCGGGGGAAGGGGTCGTCGAGACCTGCTTGGAGGATCTCGGCTGGCTGTACCGCGTCATGGAGGAGAAGTACGGCACCTACCCCGTTGAGGTGGCCGCCGCGAGCAACCGCACCATCTTTGTGAACATCCAAGGCGAGAGCATGGATTGGTCGGTGTCGATCGACCCCGAGACCGAGTGCATCTCCCTGACCGGCGGTTCCGCCGCCGCGCTGAAGAAGGCCATCCAGTATTTTGCCACGCAGTTCTGCGGGAACAGCGACGGCGACCTGACCGTCCCGATCTCGGGCGGCTACACCTACACCTACGCCACCGATCAGATCGACAACAGCGACTTTCTGTCCTATCTGGGGCGCGAGACCGCGACCCCCTCGGATGAGAAGGGCGAGCTGATGTCCCCCGCGTGGCTGGACACCGCCGTCATGGTGGAGGTTCGGCTGGACATCGCCAGCATCGGCGGCAGCTTCCAGACCTCCACGCGCCTGGTGGATTTCTACGCCTCCGCCGGTGTGAATGTCATCTGGCTCTGCCCCATCTATGAGCGGGGCGCGGGCGGGAACGGCTACGGCAACCAAGGTCTGCACACCGTCGAGCCGGCTCTGACCGGTACGAACGACATGGCCGAGGGCTGGGCTGTGGTCAAGGAGTTCGTGGATTACGCCCACTCCAAGGGAGTGTACATCCTCTTTGACCTGGTCACCTGGGGCGCCATGAAGGGCTCTGCCCTGTCCGCCGAGCATCCCGACTGGTTCTCGGGAGAGGCATGGGGCAACGATGCCTTCAACTGGAGGAACGAGGAGTTCAAGGAGTGGTTCATCACGCAGGCCGTGTACAACATCGAGTACACCGGCGCGGACGGGTACCGCTGTGACTGCGAGCCCTTCACGGCGGGCTACGGAGTCTTCACCGAGATCCGCCGCCGTCTCAACGAAAAGGGCATCTACCCGCTCATCATGAGTGAGGAGGGCGGCGAACGGCAGAACGCCTTTGACTGCGAGCAGGACGGCGTACTGGATTACAGTGCCATGACCCGTGGTCAGCTCTACCAGCAGTACCAGTGCAACTTCTTTGTGGACGGCTACCTGTCCATGCTCAAGACGGTCACGAGAGGAACCGGTCTCGGCTCCGCGACCCTGCAGACAAACCGCCGCAAGGCCGGCACCTACCGCTACTACACCAACTGCATCACCAATCACGATTATCAAAAGCGCAGCGTTTGCGGCAACCGCCTCAAGATCGGCTACGCCGCCATCTACGCGCCCTTCATTCCGCTGTGGTTCATGGGGGACGAGTTCGGCGTCGTACAGGAGAATGCCGTGCTGTACGACAAGTACATCGACTACGGGCAGATCACGAATGAGCCCGCAAAGGGTCTGTTCTTTGAGGATGTCAAGCAGATGATCCGCATTCGGCGGAGCTACGCCGACATTTTCGAGTATTTCCCGCTCAACCACCGCGACTCCAACATCTGCGAGGTCAAGGTAGAGGGCTTCACCGATCAGAAGACCGACAACTACGCCCGCTATCGGGATGACCACATGGTCATCGTGGTCGCCAACAACGACGAGTCTCAGAGCGGTGTCTGTCGGGTCGAGATCCCCTTTGAGGAGGGATTCGCCTCCTCCTACTACAACTACCGCGTGACCGACCTGCTGACAGGCCGCGTGGTAGCGGTCGGGCGCGCCGATACCGTGAACCACTTCTCGGCGGTCGTGCCCTACGAGTACTGCGGCGTGTTCCTGGTGGAGGGCATTGACCCCATCCCCGAGGGCTGAGCGCGCCCCCCGTCCTTTCGATCTTTTGAAAAAAAGATATATATCCCACACACAAAGCAAAAGGAGAATACGATTATGGCAGAGAAAATGGATGCCAAGCTGGACTACGCAAACCAGAAGGTCGAGAAGGCCGTAGACACCACCCGTAAGCTGCGGGTCGGTATCATCGGTTGCGGCTGGATCGCAGATGCACACATCGATTCCTACAAGCGGATGCCCGATGTGGAGCTGGTCGCGGGCTGTGACCTGATCCCCGGCAAGGCCGAGGCGTTCTTCAAGCGCAACGGCGTGGAGGGCGTCAAGACCGACTACGCCTCCCACAAGGAGATGCTGGACGACGAGAGCCTGCAGCTGGATGCCGTGTCCATCTGCACCTACAACCGTCAGCACGCCGCCCCCGCCATCTACGCGCTGAACAAGGGCGTCAACGTCATGCTGGAGAAGCCCTTCACCGTCACCCTGGACGAGGCTGTCGAGGTCATGAAGGCCGAGAAGGCCAGCGGCAAGGTGCTGTCCATCGGCTTCCAGCCCCGCCTTGACCCCAATATGCAGATGATCAAGAAGATCGTCGAGTCGGGCGAGCTGGGTAAGATCTACTACATCCAGACCGGCGGCGGCCGCCGTCGCGGCATTCCGACCCCGTTCCCGGAGGTCACCTTCATCCGTGACGAGACCGCAGGACTCGGCGCGCTGGCCGACATCGGTTGCTACTCGCTGGATATGGTGCTCAACGCCATCGGCTATCCGAAGCCCCTGACCGTCACCGGCTACAAGAGCGATTTCTTCGGCAAGAACCCCACCACCTACCCGGATCACCCCGAGTACGCTGAGAAGTTCGGCGTGGATGACTTTGCCGCCGCCTTCGTCCGTCTGGAGGGCGGGATCATTCTGGACTTCCGTATCGCGTGGGCGATGAACATCGACACCCCCGGTGATACCATCATCCTGGGTACCCAGGGCGGTCTGCGTATCCCCTCCACCGACTGCTGGAACGGCTCGGTCGGCGGTCCCATGACCATCTATAAGACCATCGGCGGTGTCAACTACGAGACCCAGGTGCCGATCATCAACGATGGCGGTCCCAGCCTGTTCGACCGCAAGATCCGCTCCTTCCTGGATGCTTGCAAGAACGGTGGCAAGGCTCCCGTTCCCACCTCCCAGATCATCTACAACCAGGCTATCCTGGACGGCATTGCCCGTTCCGCAAAGCTCGGCCACGAGATCGAGCTGGAGATCCCCGAGGTTTAATTGCGCTTTTTGCAGGGGAGAAATATTTCTTGAAAGACGTTTTCTCCCCTGCGTCCCTTCTTTTCAAGAGCTTTC
>CAYXBU010000011.1:40817-45291 GCA_964463245.1 uncultured Clostridium sp.
AAGAGCTTTCCACCGATGTGCTGCATACCGAAAATTGGTTCGGTGCGCGACGATCGGCGGAAGGCTCTTTTGCATATATATGAGAAATCGCGCAGGCCGTAGCCTGCGCGAAACGCTCATTTTTGAAAGTTCTTGAAAGGGGGTGCGGGGGAATGCCCGAGCGGCTGACAGCCGCCGGGCGGACTTCATTTCAAGAAGTTTTTCCCCTGCAAATACGATTTACTTAGTTCTTCTTCTTGAGAGCCACAGCGGCTGCCATAGCGGAGAGAACCAGAGCGGCGGCGCCTGCGCCGATGACGGAGGAGCAGCCCTCGTCCTCGGTGGCGGTGGTAGCCGAGTCGGTAGCGGTAGCGGTACCGGTCACGACCTCAGAAGAGGTCTCGGTCTCGACGGTAGACTCAGCAGAGGATTCGCTCTCGGTCTCGGCGGGAGTGGTCTCGGTCTCGGTCTCGGTCTCAGTCTCGGCGGGCACACCTGCACCGGCGGCGGTAGCATAGGCATCGCCGTAAGCCGTGCACTCCTCGATGCTGCGGAAGGTACCCATGTAGCAGATATCGAAGACCTCCTCGGCCTCAAGACCGGTGAAGTCAACACGGAAGCCATTGATACGGCCGGAGAACTCGTAGACATCATCGCTGAAGTCGAAGATGACCAGGCTCCAGATGTTGCCGTCGGCATCCTTGTACTCCTTGCAATCCAGATCGTCGATGTACCAACGAACCTTAGCGGTCTGAGAGAGGGAGCTGTTCTCGCCGACCATGTAGTAGATATCACCCTCAAGGCCGGTGCAGTTCTTGAGCATCATAGCGTACACGGGGAAGTCAGCAGCCTCATAGGTGATGCTGTTTCTCGGGCCCCAAGACATGAAGAAGCTATCGCCATAGGGGGTAACGCGGTAGGAGTTGTCACCCTGCGGCTCGAACAGGCAGTTATCGGGCGCGGGATCGCCGGAGAAGCAGCTCTTGCTTGCGTCGAACAGCAGAGCAGGATCGCCGACAGGAACGGTAGCGGAGTCGATCATCTCGCCGATCACGACGGGGTTGACATCCGGATCCTTCTGGGCAGTACCGGTGGGGGTAGAGCCATTGACCTCCAGCAGGGTCATGTCTGCCACAGCGTTCTTTGCGGTGGTCATGAAGGAGATATTGATGTAGAAGTTGCCGTCGGGATCCAGGTTCTCCAGATTCTCGCTGACGGTAGCAATGTCACCGATGGTCACACCGTTGATCAGGATGTTGTACTGATGGTTCTCGTACTTGACCTCGAAGGTGTAGATCTCGCGACCCTCGTCATCGGGGGTAGCAACGCTTCCCACGGATGCGCCGGAGATGTAGTTGAAGGTACCATTCTCGCCGTTCTCGTCCTTCTCGTTGCCCCAGCAGGAGTAGGTACCGACATTGCCGTCGCCTGCGCCGTGGTTCAGGAGGGTCAAACCGTTACCCCAGCCGTGGGTGGTGTAGCCGGGTCTGTGGTTGGGGTTGTTGCTGACGGTGATAGCGATCCACTCAGCGGCGGAATTGTCCTCGCCCAGGTAGGAGAAGTTATCCACACGGAACTTCATGGAGAAGCCGTCGTTCTTCAGGTTGTAGGACTCGTTCGCAACGACAGAGTAGATGGGGTAGCAGTTGTCCCAGTTGGGGGACACGGTGTGGAAGCCTTCTGCATCGTAATAGTAGCCGGCGGCGGGGGTGTAGTCATCCTCCTTGTCGACCTGATGGGGCAGGCGGCTGGTGCTCCAGTCGCCGGTAGCGGCGGCGGAGGTGGTGAAGGTCATGGCGGGGATCATGGAAAGCATCATGATCGCGCACAGACACAGGGCAAATACCTTTTTCATTGGGGAAATCCTTTCCTTACACAAAAATTCGGCAGGCGCATGACGCTCCTGTCCTGATGTACCCATTATACCATATTCTCCGCGTTCGGTCAAGTGGCTTTTTCGACAAGAAAGTGTGAGGGTTTCGTGAGTTTTCGCCCGCAAACGACAATTCTGTTTAGCAAACGGCAAAACAAATCTGCTTTTCACCAAATAAATGCCTGCTGTCCGCAAGCCGGACCATGCGATCCGATAAATTTGGCCATTTAGGCGAAAAAGGAGAAGCCCCCGTGGGAAGCTTCTCCTTTTGCTTTGTCTTGCCGAATTACTCAGCCTTGTCCTCGGTGTTCTCCTCGGCCTTGGCGTCCTTCTTGGCCTTCTTGCCGTCCTCAACGGGGGTGGGCTTCACATAGTCCACCATGCGGAGCAGGACGGTCTCGGCGCCGTCACCGCGACGCTGACCCAGCTTGAACATCTGGGTGTAGCCGCCCTTGCGGTCGGCATACAGGGGTGCGTACTCGGTGAAGACCTTGACCACGACCGCTTCCTTGGTGATATAGGACATAGCGGCGCGGCGGCTGGCAAGGGTGTTCTCCTTGCCCAGGGTAATCATCTTTTCGGCGATGGAACGAACTTCCTTCGCTCTCGTGACAGTCGTCACGATCTGACCGTTCTCAAGCAGCAGCGTGACCATACCGCGAAGCATTGCTTTTCTCTGGTCGGTCGGTCTGCCGAGTTTTCTGGTTCCGGGCATTTTCGTTGCCTCCTTCTGCTGTATCTTTACTTCTGAAATTCAGGGATCGTGCGCCCGTCGGGCGCGGTGCAGATTCACTCGTCTTCCTTCTTGAGGTCAAGTCCGAGCGAGTGCAGTTTCTGGATGACTTCCTCCAGCGACTTCTTACCGAGGTTGCGGACACGGATCATGTCCTCCTCAGTCCGGTTGGTCAGGTCTTCGACCGTATCAATGCCGGCGCGCTTCAAGCAGTTGAAGCTGCGGACCGACATGTCAAGCTCCTCAATGGTCATCTCAAGGACCTTTTCCTTCTTGGTCTCTTCTCTTTCGATCATGATCTCGGCCTTCTTTGCTTCGTCAGACAAGTCCACAAAGAGGTTGAGATGCTCGTTGAGTATCTTGGCACCGAGCGAGATCGCTTCCTTGGCGGAAATGGTACCGTTGGTCACCACGTCCAGCGTCAGCTTATCGTAGTCGGTAATGTTGCCGACACGGGTGTTCTCCACCGTGTAGCTCACCTTGTAAACGGGCGTGTAGATGGAATCCGTGAAGATCGTGCCGATGGGTGCGGAAACAGCCATGCCGACCGGATCGTTGTGCAGCTGCTTGTTGTGCTCCTGGGAGACGTATCCGCGTCCGCTGTCGAAGGTCAGCTCCATGTAGAAGCGATCCCCACCGGACAGGGTGCAGATGTGGTGCTCGGGATTCAGGATCTCGATGTCGGAATCCTGCTTGATGTCACCGGCCGTGACCTCATGGTCGCCGGTCACATCAATGACCACCGTCTTGGGCTCCTGACCGTGCAGCTTAGCCGTGATGCCCTTGACGTTCAGGACGATCTCGGTCACATCCTCTACAACACCGGGGATGGTAGAAAACTCATGCAGAACACCGTCGATCTTGATGCTGGTCACGGCCACACCGGGCAGTGAGCTGAGCAACACGCGGCGCAGGGAATTTCCCAGCGTAATGCCGTATCCCCGTTCCAGAGGCTCTACGATAAAGGTACCTTCCGTACCGTCAGCACTGAGATTTACAGTCGTAATATTAGGCTTCTCGATCTCAATCATTCCAAATAATACCTCCTTCTGCTATTATGGGAAACAAATATCCAGTTTCCGATGGTAGCACCTGCTCCGATATACGAACCGTTGCAGAATGCCAATGGCGCGTGTCAGACGGGACATTACGCCGCAGGGCGCGAGAATGCGCGAACCGCCGCATATCCCCCTATCACTGTCATGCGCCGGGGAGATCCGTCTTACTTGGAATACAACTCGACGATGAGCTGCTCGTTGAACTCGAAGTCAATATCCTCGCGGGCGGGCATAGCCACGACCTTAGCGGTGAAGTTCTTCTTGTCGGAATCGATCCACTTGGGGATGCGAACGCCACCCTCGGACTCAGCCAGCATCTTGAACTTAACAGAGCTGCGGCTGGACTCCTTGACAGCGATGACATCGCCGGGCTTCACGATGAAGGACGGGATGTTGACCTTCTTACCGTTGACGGTGAAGTGACCGTGCAGTACCAGCTGACGAGCGTCGCGGCGGCACTCAGCCATGCCCATACGGTACACGACATTGTCCAGTCTGCGCTCCAGCAGTATCAGAAGGTTCTCACCGGTCATACCCTCGCGGCGATCAGCCTCCTTGTAGTAGTTACGGAACTGAGACTCCAGAACGCCATAGTATCTCTTGGCGGTCTGCTTCTCTCTCAGCTGCATACCGTACTCTCTCATCTTCTTGACATCCGCGCCGTGCTGACCGGGAGCGGAGGTTCTGCGCTCCAGAGCGCACTTGCCGCTCACGCAGCGGTCGCCCTTGAGGTACAGCTTCTTGCCCTCTCTGCGGCAGAGCTTGCACGCGGGGCCTGGATATCTTGCCATGATTCTTTCTCCTCCTTCAGCAATAGATCAAACGCGTCTG
>CAYXBU010000012.1:0-15663 GCA_964463245.1 uncultured Clostridium sp.
ATACCATACTTTGGACGGAATTTCTACACTTTTCACGGAATAAAGAAAAGAACCTACAGAAAAGTTACAGTTCACAGTGCAACGCGGCTCTCTTCTCCCCCGCCCGCTCCGAAACAAGCTGTGAATATTTCGTAACCTTTTTTGCTACCCCCTTGCAATTTGACAAGGGAAGGTGTAAAATAGATACTGGGTAACGAAGGGTGTATTATCGGAATGGGGATCATTCCGCCGTCAAAAGCCCCTTTACCTGCCATATACAGACCACAAAAAAGGAGGAATTCTGTATGAATCCGACAAACAACCAACACGTGCTGAGCTGGCTGGAGGAAATGGCCGCCCTGACTCAGCCGGACAACATCGTCTGGATCGACGGCAGCGAGGAGCAGACCGCCGCCCTGCGCGCCGAGGCTCTGGCCGGCGGCGAGATCATCAAGCTGAACCAGGAAAAGCTCCCCGGTTGCTACCTGCACCGCACCACCTGGGACGACGTGGCGCGGGTGGAGGGTCGCACCTTCATCTGCACCTCTACCAAGGAGGACGCGGGCAACATCAACAACTGGATGGATCCCGCCGAGTGCCGCGAGAAGCTGTCGAAGCTCTACCGCGGTTCCATGAAGGGGCGCACCATGTACGTCATCCCCTACTCCATGTCCATCGTCGGCTCTCCCTTTGCCAAGTACGGCATCGAACTGACCGACTCCATCTACGTTGTCCTGAACATGGAGATCATGACCCGCGTCGGCTTCAACGTGCTGGAGGCTCTGGGTGACTCGGCTGACTTCATCAAGGGTCTGCACTCCAAGGCCACCCTGGATGCCGAGAACCGCTATATCGTCCACTTCCCGGAGGAGAACACCATCTGGTCCATCAACTCCAACTACGGCGGCAACGTCCTGCTGGGCAAGAAGTGCTTCGCCCTGCGTATCGCCTCCTTCCTGGGTCGCAAGGAGGGCTGGATGGCCGAGCATATGCTGATCCTGGGTGTCACCTACCCGAACGGACAGAAGAAGTATGTCACCGCCGCCTTCCCGTCTGCCTGCGGCAAGACCAACCTCGCCATGCTCATCCCGCCCGAGGTGTATGAGAAGCAGGGCTATAAGGTTGAGACGGTCGGTGACGACATCGCATGGCTCCGCGTGGGCAGTGACGGTCGCCTGTGGGCGGTCAACCCGGAGAACGGTTTCTTCGGCGTGGCTCCCGGCACCAACGAGAAGTCCAACCCCAACGCACTGCACACCTGCATGAAGGACACCATCTTCACCAACGTCTGCCTCAACACCGACACCAACACCGTCTGGTGGGAGGGTCTGGACAAGAACCCGCCCGAGCACGCCATCAACTGGAAGGGTCAGCCGTGGGACTACCACACCTACGACAAGGCCGACAAGGTCAACACCTCGGGTGCTCACCCCAACAGCCGCTTCACCGCTCGTGCGGTCAACTGCCCCTGCCTCAGCCCCGCCTTCAATGAGCCGAACGGTGTGCCGGTGGATGCCATCATCTTCGGCGGCCGCCGTGCCCGCACCGCACCGCTGGTGTACCAGTCCACCTCCTGGCAGAACGGTACCTTCGTCGGCTCCATCATGGCCTCCGAGACCACGGCAGCCGCGGCGGGAGCCGTCGGTGTCGTGCGCCGCGACCCCATGGCCATGCGTCCCTTCGTGGGCTACAACATGGGCGACTACTGGGCACACTGGCTGAACATGGGTCTGCACATTCCGAACCCGCCCAAGATCTTCCACGTCAACTGGTTCCGCACCGACGACCAGGGCAACTTCATCTGGCCGGGCTTCGGTGACAACCTGCGGGTCGTCCTGTGGATCCTGGCGCGTTGCGCCGGTGAGGTCGAGGCCGACATCACTCCCATCGGCTACCTGCCCCATCCCGAGGACATCTGCATCGACGGGCTGGAGGGCGTCACGGTGGACACCATCCGCGACCTGCTGTCGGTGGATACCGAGGCATGGCTGGAGGATGTGGAGAACATCAAGGCCTTCTACGCTCAGGTCGGCGACCGCGTCCCGCAGGCTCTCCATGATGAGCTGGCCGCGCTGGAGGCTCGCCTGAAGGCATCCAAGTAAAAACGACTCCCGGGGCGTGTGCCCCATGTACGGAAAGCCCCGCGACCGAAAGGCCGCGGGGCTTCTTATTAAGGAAACGCTGATTTCATGAGGCGGTGCATATTCGGTACAGATTTTTCGTCTGCGATCGCGAAAAACTCAAAATGTTTCGGATGTACATCGAGTTTTTCGGCAAGAAGCAGGCGGGAAAAGATGTGCCGCCGAATAAATCAGTGGTTCCAAAAAAAGCACTTGCGACAGCGAATGCTGTCGCAAGTGCTTTTTTTGGCCTACCCGAAAGGATTCGAACCTTCGACCTTCAGAGTCGGAGTCTGACGCGCTATCCAGCTGTGCCACGGGTAGATACTGCCGAGGATACCTCCCCGACAGTTCCTTATTATATCACAAACTCGGCGGAAAAGCAATAGGTTTTTTGAAAAAAGCCAAAAAATCCTCTCGCAACGCAAGTATAAGCCGGGGCTCCTTACATCATGAAGTCGTCTTCGGATTCTCGGTGACCGACACCAAGCACCCGTTCTCCATTCGCATGATGCGGTCGGCACGGGCGGCGATGCTCTGGTCGTGGGTGACCATGACCAGCGTCTGCCCCAGCAACTGTCGAGTTTCCAGAAGGAGCTTCAAGACCTCGTCCGCGTTGGTGCGATCCAGGTTTCCGGTCGGCTCGTCGGCAAAGACGACGTGCGGCAGGTTGATCAGGGCGCGCGCAATGGCCACCCGCTGACGCTGTCCGCCCGACATCTCAGACGGCAGGTGATCCAG
Source organism: uncultured Clostridium sp. (assembly GCA_964463245.1). Taxonomy (GTDB): domain Bacteria; phylum Bacillota; class Clostridia; order Oscillospirales; family CAG-272; genus CAMEON01. The sequence goes on from CAYXBU010000012.1 coordinate 2,841, forward strand.
GCGGTCGTATATGTCCAGTGCCTTGACCAGCTTGTTCAGGTGCTCCTCGTAGGCGGCTCCCGGCTTGCGGGTCATCATGGTGGGGATCAGGATATTCTCCAGCGCGGTGAACTGCGGGATCAGGTTGTGGCTTTGGAACACCACCCCGATATAGGAGCCGCGAAAACGCGCCAGCGTGTCATCATCCATGGCGGTGATCTCCTGCCCGCGGATGAAGACCCGCCCCGCGTTGGGTCTGTCCAGACCCGCCAGCAGGTTGAGCAGGGTACTCTTACCCGAGCCGGAGGTGCCCACGATGGCAACGAACTCCCCCTCGTATATCCGCAGGCTCACGCGGTTGACCGCGTTGACCACCTCGTCGTACTGGGTATACTGGCGCAATACGTCCTGCGCCTCCACGATGACCCGCTCGGGGTCAATGCCGAGGTTCTCGGTCTCCGTACTTTGCTTGTTCTCATTCATGATCTTGATCTCCTTTCGGGGTGGTGGCTGCCGCCTCGGCGGCAGGATCGGCGGCAGTACCCGCCACAAAGGTCGGAGCCGAGGCAGGCTTGGCGCGGGTGCCCTCCCGCTCCAGCCGCTCCTCCCGACGGAGCAACCAACCGGAGACGATACAGGAGAGGAATCCGCAGAGGATGGACACCCCGGCGCAGAGCAGGAGGGTCGTCCCGGAGAAGCTGTATTCATACGAGAAGGACTCGGTGATCCCCAGAGAGGGCAGCAGGATGGCCGCCCCGATGTAGACCACACCGCTGGCCAGCCACACGACCACCGCCGTCACCAGGAAAGAAAGCCCCGACAGGATGCCGCCCGCCAGCGGGAAGAGCCGTGAGACCTGCCTCTGCGTAGCACCCAGTGCGCGGAGGAGGGTGAATTCCTCCCGCCGCTTGCGGTAGAACATGATCTGCGAGAAGAACCAGAGCAGGGGGGACACCGCCAAAAGCAGGATGGACAGCACCCGCAAAAGCCCCGCGATGTTGCGGTCGGCCTGCACGGTGTTGTGGAAGAAGTTGCCGGTTCGGGTGACCGACCAGCCCAGCGACAGCTCGCGTCGTATGTCGCTCTCGGCCGCTCGCACCGCCTCAAAGTCCGCGCCGTCCTCCATGTAGACGTACAGGGTGTCCCGCACGGCGGATCTGCCCGCTAAGGTCGCGTAGGCACTGTAGTTGACACCGACCACCACCGTGTCCTCGGAAGCCATGTCGTGCAGGACTGCACAGATGGTGTACTCCTCATATGTAAACTTGTATTTCTCGATCTGCTGACTCAAGAGATCCTTGGCATCCATGGTCGCATCGATACTGCCCCGCCGCTTGGACACCGTGGCGATCATGATCTTGTCCCCGGGGGAGAAGTTGAAGGCCGACTGGTTGTATATGTCCTCGCTGACGATGATCTGGTATGGGTCGGAGTAGGCCGGGGTCGGATCTCCCTCTATAGTCGCCAGACCGTTCTCGGTCATCATCTTGACCCACGCCTCGTCGATCGCCACATAGGTGTAATTCTGCGCGGCCAGCGTATAGCCTTGCGACGCGCACTCCTTTGAGGGGACGGTGTAGTCGCTCGATATCGTTCCTGTCTGATCCGGGCGGATCAAGAGGTGGGATTCACACTTGGAGGCACTGCGGTCGGCATCCCACCACGCGTAGGCGACATTGGACACCTTATTGACGGCGGGGATCAGGAAATCGCCGTCCATCCAGATATCCTTGGCCTTGTCAGCCGGCACCTTCAGCTCGATGGGGTTGCCCGCGTGGTCGGTCTCGGTCTCGCCGTTGGCGGTCGCGTCATAGGTGATGATGTACTCGTAGTTGGGTCTGCCCTCACGGTACTCCTGCATATCCGCGATGTACAGGCCGCTGACGAACAGCGCGGCGAACAGCACCGCCGAGCCGATCAGCCCTGCGTAGTAACGGCGCAGACGGATGAAGCCGTACAGCTCGTACTTGCGGGGGAAGGACTTGCCGAATATGGCGCGGGAGCTGCGGGGGGACTTGACCAAGCCGGACACGTCCTGTCCGGTCAGGAGGTAGACGGGGGTCTGTCGGGAGAGCTGATGCATGGGGCGGCGCACCGCCAGGAAGATGGTCAGCAAGAGGAGCAGGGGCAGGGTGATGACGGTCTGCACCGACAGGGACAGCCCCACGCCCTGCGGGAACAGGAGGAGGGCGGACACCCCCAGCCCGATCAGGACGGACGGGATGAAGCAGAGGGCACCCACCGCCATCATCTCCCCCGCCGCCGTGCCGAACAGCATGGGGTAGTCGGCACCGCAGGCGGTGTAGATGCCGTACACGAAGCGGAAATGCTCCAGACGGATGCGGTACAGGCGGATCAGGAGCAGGATGGAGATGACCAGCCAGACAATGGTCGCTCCCCAGCGGAAGAGTTGGATCGGGAGGTTATAGTCCTGATCGAAATCATACAGGGGGGAGGTCTGGATCTTGCCGTGCGCGCCTGTCTTGCGTACCAGCTCGGTGCGAACAAAGGACATGGTGTCCTCTTGATCCTCGCCCTTCGGCACCGTGATGAGGAAGGTATAGCTGCCGTCGGTCTCCCGCTTCTCGGTCACCTTACCGAGCAGGTCGGTGCCGCGGGTCTTCTCGATGGCGATGCGGTTGCTGATGGCGGTCATGTCCTCGTTGGACAGGCCGGATATCTCAATATGATAGTCGTAATTTGCCTCTACCGTGTCACGGATATGGGACAGCTCCGCGTCGGCATACAGGCCGATCACCGAGAAGCCCGCGCCGATGACCAGCACGGCGACGAAGAAGTACAGGTAGGCTATCTTATCCTTCCACACGCTGTGGAAGGAGCGGCGCAGGTTGTCCCGTCGGAAGGTCGCGCTCAGGGATGCGCGGGTCTGGCGCAGCCACGCCACCAGGCGGGCAATGCGGTTGGGTTTCATGCCGGAAAGGTCTCCTCTCTGGTTTTCGTTGCAGCTACCTTTCATTATACCACATTTTTCGCCCGCAGGGGGATTTTTTTGTTTGGTAAAGCAGACAAAATTTCGGGGGGCGGTTTGGGCATAAGTGACAGAGGGGGGCTTGGGTGGGAGGTCGCAGACCGGGCGCGGATACCTGGCGCCCGGGGTTCTCTCCGGCTACTGCTTTTATCCTCTTTCTGCGCGAATTCATATTTTTCTATCAATTCCACTTGACAACCCTATTGCTCTTTGGTATAATCATGCTGAAAATGCTGCAGTGGCCGCCACACCGGCCGAAAGGAGCCTTCACCATGCACAGCTTACGTCACACCCTGACCCGCCTTTTCGTCCTGACAACGGCACTCCTGTGCGGAGCCGCCGTCTGCATCGGGATGAGCAGCTGCGGAAATGACACCCCCGCCGACAGCACCGACACCGACACTGCATCGGCTGTCGAGAGCCGTCCCGAGGCCACGTCCCCCGAGACCGAGCCCGCATCCGAGCCCGAGTCCGAAACGACACCGTCCTATGCCGACATCGGGGACGGACACTTTTCGCTGGACAAGGACACCTACTATGTAGTGGCAGGGCGGGAGATCCCGCTGTCCGGCTCCTATGACTTTGATGCGCCCACGCCGAAATTGACCGCCACCGCCGACAAGGAAGGTGCCATCACGGTGGATGCCGACGGGCGGGTATACGCCGCCGCCGCCGGGGACTACACCCTGACCGTGCGGGAGGAGTCCTACGGCACCACCGCCACCGCCGCCTTGCACATCGTGGGGGACATCACCGACAACATCATCATCTCGGTGCCGGTCTGGCGCGGGAAATGGGTCACCGAGGAGCAGTTCGGCTACATGAAGGAGGCCGGAGTGGACATGGTGGTGGCCGTGTCCGGCGTGGAGACCGCCAACTGGCGGGTCAGTGATCGGATGCTGACCACCGCTCTGAGCACCTGGTCGGACGGGCGCGGGCTGTTCATCATGCCGCACTCCACTAACGCCCTGATGGCCAACGTCCTCTCGGCCGATGACAAGTCCTTGCAGAAGATCGTGGATCGCTTTGCCGATTCCCCCGCCTTCGCGGGCTACCACATCATCGACGAGCCGTATGATTGCAGTCCCTATGCCATCGTACAGCGCAGACTCGGCATTCTGGATCCGCTCGCGCTGACCGATGTCAACTTCCTGCCCGGCGGTGCCTACGCCAGCATGGAGGAATACCGCCTGCGTATGGACGACTACTGCAAGCTGCTGGGCACCGAGGCCAACGCCTACCTCTCGCTGGACAACTACCCCTTCGGCCCCACGCCCGGCTCGGTGGATGAGAACGCCCTGTTCGGGAACTTCGAGGCGACATGGCGCGCGGGACTGGAGAACCGCGTTCGCACGGCCTTCTACGTTCAGGCGGTCGGCGGCTTCAACAACTCCTACCGTCGTCCCGATCGCGCCCAGCTGACCTACCACACCGCCTCGGCTCTTGCCTACGGCTTCAAGTGGATCAAGTACTGGTCGTGGTTCGTGCCGGACTACGGCACCGATCCCGAGAACACCACCTACAATGACTACACCGATGCCATCATCGGCAAGGACGGCCTGCCCACTGACCTTTACCCCGTCGCGCAGGAATTGCATGGTCGGGTACACGCCATCGGCTCCCTGCTGGTGGATTGCGAGGCTTTGGAGGTCTACCACACCGGTCGGCGGAGCACCGCCTCGGTCTACACCAAGCTGCCCGACAGCTTCTTCGCTCAGCCGAGCGGCAACGAGTACACCATCCTGTCCCTGCTGGAGCACGGGGAGACCGGGCGGCAGTACCTCATGGTGGTCAACAAGAATATCAGCGCGGCGGCCGAATTCTCCTTCCGTCTGGACGGGGTGGACTCGCTGGTCTGCATCGACACCTACACCGGGCTGGGCGAGACCCTGACCCTGACCGATCACATCCTCACCTTCTCGCTGGAGGCGGGCGACTTTGCCCTGTACGAGCTGCCCGAGGGAGACTTCCGCACGGTGCGGGAGGCCTCCGCCAATCTGGCACAGAGCGAGGATCTCAAGGTCATCGCCAACGTCTCCCAGAGCAACAGCGGCTGGTTCATCGACTGTGCGCTGGACGGTCTGCGCACCTCCGAGAACCGCGCGGCGCAGGGCTGGCGTGTCCCCGCCGGGCAGGTCGGCGAGATGACCTTCCTCTTTGATGAGGCGGTCGGACTCAACCGCATCGACCTCTACCCCTGCGGCGAGGCCGAGAGCGTGGGTGCCTCCTTCCCGATCTCGGTGAAGGTCAGCTACGCGACAGCCGAGGCTCCCGACGAGTGGATCACCCTCTATGAGAACACCGCCTACCCCCACCCGACCACCGAGGTGCCTGTCCTGCGCTTTGACACCGTGACGGCTCTGAAGGTCAAGCTGGAGATCAGCAGCGGCGACCTTGCCTGCGAGCTGGCCGAGATCGAGCTGTACTGCGACGACGGCAGCATCCCCGCCCCCGCTCCCACCTCCTATCGGGAGCCGTCCTCCGAGCGCGGGATCAACTATGCCCTGAACAAGACCCCCATCGCCAGCGGCTCGGCCTACGAGAGCCTGGTGGATCGCTGGGGTCTGGCCTACCTGACCGACGGCAGTAAGCTGGCGACCGAGGCAGGCGAGACCAACGGCTGGATGGCGCAGGGTGCCCCCACCGACACCCCCGCGTACGGTACCGTCTGGGGCGGCGTGGACTTGGGTGCTGTCTATACCATCAACGACATCAAGCTCTACCCGCGTCAGAACGGCAACTTCTTCCCCACCGCCTACGATGTCCAGATCTCGACGGACGGTGTCAACTGGGAGACCGTCGCGGCGGTGGACAACGACCCCGAGACCCGTGGAGTGGTGCGGGACTTCCCGCTGACGGAGGATCGACAGGCGCGGTTCGTCCGTGTGGTCGCGCGCAAGCTGACCGGCGGTTACCACGCCAACGAGGGCGGCTGGCTCATGCAGCTCTCCGAGATCGAGGTATACTGGAACTGAATCCATACACGGCGGTATGCCCCCACATCGGGGGCATACCGCTTTGTGCAAAACGCCGAAATTGCGTCGAAAGCCCGCCAAACGCAAAAAAACCATTGAAAAAAAACAGGAAATGCGGTACAATAAAGGCGTATGTAAAGAGAGCACGGGGGTCTGCCCACCGTGCCCGAAGTCATGAAAAAAGCATACATAAAGGAGATACATCTATGGGACAGGATACCATGGTTCGCGTCGGCATCATCGGATGCGGCGGTATTGCAAACGGAAAGCATATGCCCTCCCTCAAGCAGCTGCCCTGTGTGCAGATGGTCGCGTTCTGCGACATCATCGAGGAGCGCGCCGAGAAGGCTCGCCGTGAGTACGGCACTCCCGATGCGGCGGTCTACACCGACTATCGCCGCCTGCTGGAGGACAAGACCATTGACGTGGTGCACGTCTGCACCCCCAACCGCGCCCACAGCTTCATCACGGTGGACGCCCTCCACGCGGGCAAGCACGTCATGTGCGAGAAGCCCATGGCCATCAATGCCGCCGAGGCTGAGAAGATGCTAAGGGCCGCCCGCGAGACCGGCAAGCTCTTGACCATCGGCTACCAGAGCCGTCAGCGCGCCGATGCACAGTACATGAAGAACGAGTGTCTGGCCGGCACCTTCGGCGACATCTACTACGCCAAGGCCACGGCTCTGCGCCGCCGTGCCGTCCCGACCTGGGGGGTGTTCCTAAACGAGTATGAGCAGGGGGGCGGCCCGCTGATCGACATCGGCACCCACGCTCTCGACCTGACCCTCTGGATGATGGACAACTACAAGCCCAAGTACTGCTTGGGTCAGACCTTCCACAAGCTCAACAACGACACCGAGCAGGGCAACGCCTGGGGCAACTGGGATCCGAAAAAGTTCACGGTGGAGGACAGCGCATTCGGCATGGTAGTCATGGAGAACGGCGCGGTCATCAACCTGGAGTCGGCGTGGGCACTCAATATGCTGGATGTCCGTGAGGCCGTGACCACCATCTGTGGCACCAAGGCGGGCGGCGATATGAACGACGGCCTGCGTATCAACGGCATCCGTCAGAACAGCCAGTATGTCTTCAAGCCCAGCTTCTCGGCGGCAGGTGCCGCCTACTTCGACGGTGTCACGAGCTCCGATCCCTCCCTTTTGGAGGCCGCACAGTGGATCGATGCCGTCATCAACGACAAGCAGCCCTGTGTTCTGCCCGAGCAGGCCTTCACCGTGACCCGTATTCTGGAGGGTATCTACACCTCTGCCAAGACCGGCGATATCTATCGCTTCTGATACAAGGAGTATCATTTCATGGAACGCAAACACACATACCGTGCACTGCTGTGTGCGGTGCTTGCCCTTGCCTTGCTGATGCTGACGGGATGCAGTATGTTCAGCACCGGTAACACCACCGGGACCCTGCCCTACGAGGAGACCTTCAAGGAGCTGGACTCCCGCTATGAGGTGGGAAGCCGTCCGGGCAAGATCGAGTACGAGACCCGCATTGAGATCGCGACCGACGAGGCCGGTGAGACCGTCACCGATGAGGCGGGAGAGCCGGTCACCAGCATCGTGACCATCGAGCCTGAGACCGAGCCGAGCACCGAGCAGGAGGCCAAGCCGGAGCCGGACTATTCGCCGGAAGAGCTGGAGATGATGCGGCAATTTTTTGATCAACACATCCCCTCCGGCAAACTCTTGATCGCCGCCTGGGGCACCCCGAACGGGGCACTGCGACAGGAGAGCGTCACAGGTCCGAACGGAGAGAAGATATCCAAATTTGAGGAGGCCATCATTTCACTCAAGGATCTCGGTGTGAATTGCCTCATCACCTCCGATGAGTGGATGACCGACGGTGCACTGGCCACCACCATGTCCTGTGCCAAGAATCAATCCATGACAGTGTGGTACAACTGCTCCGGTCAAAACGCTGACTACGCGGCAGAGAAGCTCCTGAGCATCCTGAAGGGCACCGAGGCAAGCCTACTGACCGGTGTCCTGGTCGGGGATCGTCCCGCGGCAGAGGATCAGAGCAACATTGCCCGCTTCTGCGATGAATTACGCACGGCATTGGGCAAGACCTACCGAGATCAGGCCAAGATCGCCGTCAACCTGCGCCCCTACAACACCTCCTTCTCTGCGACCGATACCGCATATGCCGAGTATGTCAAGGCTTTCAATGCCGTACAGGGCGTGAGCACCACCGGTGTCGGGATCGGCATGAACTTCGCGGTGTTCAGCTACTCCCCCTATACCTATTCCAACAGCGGCGGGCTGGCCGGGCTGATCTTCAACATCGAGCAGGTACGCAGAAACAGCTCCTTCATGCCGTTCTATCCCGTGATCTCGGTCGGGCAGACCGCGACCTCCCGCGAGCCCACCATTGAGGAGCTGCGCGCACAGATCAATATCTGTCTGGCACTGGGAGCCAAGGGGTACATTCTGGATAACGCGTGCGGGCGGGCTGACACCAACTACGACGCGCTCATGGACAAGGACGGCAAGACCACCAGCCTGTACGAGACGGCAAAGGCGGTCTATGATGAGCTGAGCGGTATGCGCGGGCAGCACCTGTCGTACACCTATAACCGAATGACCTTGATCAATTACGAGGAGGCCAACGAGTTGCTCGGAGGCCCCCACTACACCTACACCGACAGTCTCGTCAGCGGGATCATGATCGAGGCGACCGAAGCGCAGGATCGTCCTATCGTCATTGGCAATTATTATGGTTCTCCCAGCGCGCTGGATGCCTCCAAGCGCGATGCCTACGCCTACTACATCGTGAATCCCGACACCACCCGAAGCATCACCGTCACCTGCACACTGGACGGTGCTTACCTGCAGGTCATCTGGGGCAGCGAGGGCTGTGAAAAGGTGGATTACGCAAACACCTTCACCATCAAGCTGGAACCCGGCGAGGCAAACTTCGTCATAGCCAACCGTCTCCCCTGAGGCACTGTACCGAGATCGCCTCATCCCTGCGACCTATTTCAAATCTTGATTCAGGAGGAAATACAGAATTATGAAGCTGAGTGTTTTAGCCAATCTCTACGGCGCAAAGTCTCTGGAGGAGACCCTGCAGATCCTGACCGGCCTGGGCATCCACACGGTGGAGCTGGGCGCGGGCGGCTACCCGGGCAAGGCGCACTGCGACCCCGAGGAGCTGCTGGCCGATCCCGTCAAGTATGAGGCATTCATCGCGCTCTTGAAGAAGTACGATGTCGAGGTCTGTGCGCTGGCGGCGCACGGCAACGCCCTGCACCCGAACCGCGAGATCGCAGCGCAGTTCGACAAGGATTTCCGCAACGCCGTCCTGCTGGCCGAGAAGATGGGTGTGGACACCGTCATCACCTTCTCGGGCTGCCCCGGTGACTGCGAGACCGCCAAGTACCCCAACTGGGTCACCTGCCCCTGGCCCGAGGACTTCCTCGCCATTCTGGATTGGCAGTGGAACGAGAAGGTGATCCCCTACTGGCAGGAGGCGGGAGCCTTCGCGCTGGCGCACCACGTGCCGCATATCGCCTTTGAGATGCACCCCGGCTTCTGCGTGTACAACCCCGCCACACTCCTTCGCCTGCGTGCCGCCGTAGGAGACGTGATCGGTGCAAACTTCGACCCCTCCCACCTGATCTGGCAGGGGATGGATCCCGTCGCCGCCATCCGCGAGTTGAAGGGCGCGATCTACCATGTCCACGCCAAGGACACCAAGATCGATGCCATCAATACCGCTCGGAACGGTGTGCTGGACACCAAGCACTACTCCGACGAGCTGAATCGCTCCTGGGTCTTCCGCACCGTGGGCTACGGCAACGGCGAGACCTACTGGCGCGACCTGGTCTCCAACCTGCGGCTCTGCGGCTATGACCGTGTCCTCTCCATCGAGCACGAGGACAGCCTCATGAGCATCGATGAAGGCCTCCGCAAGGCCGTCGCCTTCCTCCGCCCCATCTGCATCGAGGAGCCGAAGCCCTCCGGCATGAGCTGGGCGTAAGGGAGCGTAAAACAACATAAGGGAATGCGGGGAAAACTTCTTGAAAGAAGTTTTCCCCGCAACGACAAATAATGACCAACAACGAACGATTTGCCGCCATTGCGGCGGAGGTCACGCGCCTGCCGTTAGCGGGGGCTCAGGGGAGTGCGGGGATCGGGACGCTTCGGGAGAAGCGGCTGCACATGGTGATCAAGCACTACCTATCCGGCGACCCGGCCTACGAGGAGGTACCGATACACGAGCTGAGCGGTGCCGGGCGGCGGCGAGACTGCGTGGCAGACGTGCGCCTGCCGGACGGACATATATTTGAAGTGCAGACAGGGGGCTTCTACCCCCTGCGGCGCAAGCTGGCACTCTACATGGAGCACACCGACAGCCCCGTAACGGTGGTGCATCCCCTACCCTACATCAAGTATCTGTCCTGGATCGACCCCGCCGACGGGCAGGTGCTGAGCCGCCGTCGCTCCCCGCGCCACGCCCATGTGACCGCCGTCGCCAAGGAGCTGTACTGGCTCTCGGATCAGATCGGCGACCCGCGCTTCACCCTCTGCCTGCTCCTCTTAGAGATCGAGGAGTTCCGCATGAAGGACGGCTGGGGACGGGACGGCAAGCGCGGCTCCAACCGCTACGAGCGCATCCCGACCGCCCTGCACGACCGGATCGACCTGAATACCCCCGCCGACTACGCCGCCTACTTCCTCCCCCCCGCCCTCGCCGCTACCCCCGACCTGCCCTTCACCGCCGCCGACTACGCCCGCGTGACCGGTATCCGCGGCCGCGCTACCTACGGTACCCTCCACCTCCTGGAAAAGCTCTGCCTGATCCGCGAGGACGGCATGGCGGGGAGGAGCAGGTGCTATAGGATCGTATAGGAAAAGGAGCGAGGAGAGCGAAGAGATGCGCTGGGGGACTCTTGAAAGAGTCCCCCAGCCCCCCCAGAACTTTCCTGACATTTTTATCAACAGACCAACAGTATCGACTCAGACTTCTACTCGGCACAGACCAGGCAAGGATGAAAGAGATATTCGGTGTGCGGGACACTCTGCGGAGTGCCCCGCCGTGCTTTTTGAACCTTTGCGCGGTGTAGGTCGCCGATACCCTGCGTTGCCCTCGCGCCGGGAAGGTCTGCCATCCGGTTGTTCGCTACGGCAGGGCGCAAACGCGGGGGGCGGCAGGGGAGTCGTAGTCCCTTGCATATAAATGAACGCGGACTCGGCGGCCGTGTGCCCCCCTAAAAAACTTCGATACTATTGACATTTTCGCATTCGTATGGTATACTGGTAGCAGCGATCACCCGGTATGCCCCATCGACCCCCAAAGGAGACTACCGTATGTCACGATTCACTCGGGAAAACCCCAATCAGCGAGTCCCCAACCTCTCGCCCCGATTCCGTGCTCATATATGGCAACCGCTCAAAGCCCTGATCTGCACCCTCTTTCTGCGGATCCTGACCCCGGTAGCCGGGAGATCCCCCAACTTTTTGGCCGACAACTACACGCTGAAGTTCGGGCTGTGGTCGGGGATCATGATCCTTGTCACCCAGCTGATCCTCTTCTATATTCTCTGGCACACCCTCGACACGATCGACGACATCACCTTTGTGGACTACTGCCGAGAGCCGACCCCGCTCTTTGCGCGGTACACCTGGTGGGTCTCCCTCGGCGTAACAGCGGTCGGCGGGTCATTCTCCCTTTCCTACGGGGTCAACTCCGTGCTGACCTATACCCCCCTGAAGGGCACGTCCCTTGCCGTCCCGCTCGCCTACCTGCTCGGCGGTCTGGTAGCGGCAGGTCTTCGCCTGCTCCAGATATGGCTTTTGAACCGCAAATGGGCAGCACAGCGCACCGTCGAGGAAGGCACGCAGTGGCCGGGGGTGGTCTACCGTGTCATCCAGATCCTGTTCCTGCCGATCGGCCTCTGGGTCGGTGTGTACTGCCTGCTGGAGTCGGGCTGGCTGTTCGTCCTGCTCGGATTCCTGTATATGGTCGGGTGGGCGGTCATACAGCCGGAGTTGCACTGGGCGCGCATCCTGCTCCTGGTCGCCATCGCGGGGGGCTTTCTCCTCCGCTACGGCAAGAATTGGCGAGATCGGCGCAAGTTTCTCCGAGACCTGCAGGAGCTGTCCCGCGCAGGGCTGATCTCCTATCAAATCGTCGGCAGGCCCTACTTATCCCTGTTTTCTCGGCGGGTGCTCTTCGGCCTCTACATCGTGGATGCGGAAGGTACGCGCTGGCAGGTCGGGGTGGCATCCTGCGGCACTAAGCGATCCCATACCATCGCCTGCCAAGAGCGGGTGTTGCAGTTCCGCCACCAGATCAAGTTTCGAGTCGCTCCTCAGCAAAGTGCCATCGGCGTGGTCACGCACAGCGGTGAGGAGATGGGCGCGTGGTACACGACCTACCCCGTGCGGTTCCCGGAGCCGACTTTCCCGGAGGAGCTACCCGCCCCGGCGAGGCTCCGCGCCCCGAAGAAGACCATCGGCGGGAAGCCCATTCCCTTCGCGGATCGTGTCGCCATGATCATTGCCCCGGTTCCCCACCGCCTCTCCATCCGCGTGAGAAACGACTTTGCTCCGCTGGACAACGGTGCCGAGGTATTCGGTTACCAGACCTGGAGTCAGGGCGCGTTCTGCCGGTTTCTGGAGAGGAAGTATACGGGGGATAGTTGATGTGCCCGGGATTTGTCAACCCCGCACCCTAAGGGGACTTAGGCGGAAGGTCGCTCACCGGGCGCGGATACCATCCCTGCAGGAGACCCGCAGAGGCGCGCCCGGGATTATGTACGGCTAATGCTTTTGCCCCCCGCTCTCCAATTCCCACAACGAAAGGAGACCACACAATGAAACAGCTTCCCACTGATCTGCGCCGAGTCGTGCGGCGTTCC
>CAYXBU010000012.1:15763-45290 GCA_964463245.1 uncultured Clostridium sp.
AGACCACACAATGAAACAGCTTCCCACTGATCTGCGCCGAGTCGTGCGGCGTTCCATTCTGCGCCGCGTGATCCCCTGTATCCTGCTGGAAGCGGGTCTGATCACGGGGCTATGGTTCATTGGGGACGACCTGCTCGGCGACACCCCGATGCACCCGTCCATGATATGAGGCATTTATGTACTCTTACTACTGGTGCCGCCGCTGGTCACGGGAGTACCGCTTCGGATTTCGGATGCGGGACAAGACCCGCTATGGTATCGTGGAGAAGGTCAAGAGCGTGGACGGGCTGGAGTTCGAGGCCGGAGTCGCGCGTAAGAACAGGATGTATAACACGGTCGTCACCACTCTGACCGTCCGCGCCCCGGACGGCGAGTCCTTCCAACTTACCGTGACCCACGCCGGCAGCCATGCCCAGCTCAAGAGCGAGGGCTACCATGTCGGGGATCATGTCTTTCACCTGTACGGCAGCCCGCACACCGTGATCATCCCCACTCACCAAAGCGACATCCGCCGCTGTGCCGTCTGCTACGCAACCAATGAGTTCACCGACACCGCCTGCTGCCACTGCGGTCATACCCTGCTCACAGTGGAGATACCGGAGGATGCCCCCTCCCAGGCAGATACTTGACCGCCGTCTGCAACCCCATACCCGTCCAAGCCTGCGCCGCTCTGCCGCGTGGGCTTGCTTTTTCAGCCGTTCTCCAAATGCTTTTATCCGTGAACAAATAGTAAATTATTTCCAAAAGCATTGACAAAAACTGTCATATGATGTATAATGGATGCGAAAGCTGACAGATCGTGGGGAACCCCACCGGAACACTTGAACGGTAAGAAAAGGTAGGTAAGAATCATGAAAAGAGCCGAAACCGAGCACGCCCGCACCGCAGTTAAGTCCACCGGTATCATACGCCGCGTGGATGAGCTGGGTCGTATCGTTATCCCGATGTCCATCCGCCAGACCCTGGGTCTCAACGAGCGCGACCCCGTCGAGATCTTCATGGACGGCGAGCGCATCATCCTCCAGAAACAGCAATGCGCCTGTGTCTTCTGCGGCGGCAAGGAGGACTTGACCGTCTTCGCTGAGAAGAACATCTGCCCCGCTTGTCTGGAGGCCTTGAAGCAGCAGTAATTTGTCCCAAAACAGAGAGGAGCGACCGCGCTATTGCGGTCGCTCCCCTTTTTTTGCGCCCAAGCAAGAAACGGAGCCGCCGCCATCGGAAGCCCGATGGCGGTAGCCCCGTAAAGGTCTTGATCTGTCCGAGCAGCGCCGATCACTCAGCCGTCAGACCCGAACGCTCGATGCCCTGAACCAGGAAGTTCTGGCAGAACAGGTACAGGATGACCAGCGGCATGATGATGCAGATACCAATGGTATTGCGGATCGCCGCGTAGTACATATTCTGTCCTGCGTAATCGGTCTTCAGGGAGACCGGGATCTCGCTGGTCAGCTTCGGCATGGTCATGATATTCGCCTTGGTGAAGAACAGACCCGTGTAGAAGTCGTCTGTCCACTGCCAGCAGAAGGCAAACAGGAAGACCGTGATCATCATCGGCACCGACAGCGGCAGGATGATGGTCAGGAAGGTGCGGAATGTGCCCGAACCGTCGATGTACGCGGACTCCTCCAGTGCATCCGGCACGCCCGTGAAGAACTGCCGCAACAGGAAGATGTACAGACCATTCTTGAATGCCAGACCGGTCGCCGACAGGATCAGCATCGGCCAGTAGGTGTTCAGCAGGTTGAAGCCCTCGCCCTCCATGCTGATGATATGGATGCCGGACAAGACATTGTCCAGTGCCGCAATGCCGGTCTCGGCATGGCCGCTCAGGAAGGACAGGATGCCCAGAATATCAAACTTCTGGAAGGTGATGAACATGGACATCTGCAGGGTCTGGTGAGGCACGATCATGGTCAGGATGACCAGGAGCATGATCAGATTGTTGCCCTTGAAGCGGAACTTAGCCAGACCGTAACCGATCAGGCAGCAGACGAAGGTCTGCAGCAGCGCGCAGGAGAGCGACAGGATCAGGGTGTTGCGGAAGGCCTCAAAGTACTTCAGCTCGGTCAGGACGCCCTTGTAAATATCCAGCGTGAAGTTACGCGGGATCAAGCGAACCGTCACATCCACGAAGTCCTCGGGGGACATGAAGGAACCGGCAACCTTGGTGATGAAGGGGTACAGCACGATGTACGAGACACCGATCAGCAGAACCAGACGGAAGATATACCACGCGACCTGCTGGAAGAAGTACAGATTCAGGAACTTGGCCTTCAATCTCTGCTTCAGAGGCGACCGCTCGAAATCGACCTTGATCTTGTTCTTGGATTCTTTGGTGACCTTAGGAGAAGATTGGGTGTTATCCATAGTAAGCGTGTCCCTCCTTTCTTATGCATCGCGCTTCTGGTAGAAGATGTACGCCGAGAAGATACCGGCCAATGCCGCCAGGATCAGCATGACCAACAGGAAGTACATCCACGCCATGGCCGAGGACTCGGGCATGGAGGTCTTGTAGGTGTTCTGAATGTACACCATGACCGAGTTGGAGTCGGTCGTGAAGGAGTCGATGATGGTATACACGGCGTTGACCAGGATCATGGGGCTGATCATTGGGAAGGTGATCTTCCAGAAGGTCTCCCACGCAGTCGCGCCGTCAATGCGGCAGGCCTCGTAGATAGCCGGGGAAATGGACTGGAGTCCCGCCAAGAAGATCAGCATCTGGACACCGGAACGGTTCACGATGTCGTAGATGTTGTTGATCATGCTGGTGACCATGTCCACAAGCTCCTGACCGATCTTCATGGACGAGAACAATCGTTCGATATCCATGGCGGACACGATCTCAGAGGCTGTACTTGATCCCGATCCGTCGTTGATGCCGCCGGTCTCCTCCATGTAGGAGCCCAGGATGTTCTGTCCCTCAATGGATTCCATGATACCGGTGGACAGCACGACGGGGATGAAGAAGATCGCACGGAAGACCGCTCTACCCGCCATCTTCTGGTTCAAGAGAACCGCCATGAACAGGGAGAACAGCAGGATAGCCGGCACATCGAACGCCAGCTCCTTCATACCGGTCACCAGCGTCTGGACGAACTGCGGATCCTCACGGAGCGCGTAGTCGTAGTTCTTCAGACCGACCCAGGTCAGATCGATACCGCCGCCCTGTGCCGTTCCGATCTCGTAAAAGCTCCAACGGATGGAGTTGATGACGATCGGCAGATATACCACGATGAACCCAATGATAAAGGGAAGTACAAAGACCCATCCAGCCCGCGCCTTCCGTTTGTCCAGAGACGCCACGCGGCGTCTCCGGACCTTCGTCTGACCGGCTGCAGGTTGCAGCTTGACTTCTTTCGTCATATAGTTGTTACCTCTCTTTCTCTTCCCGTTCGCATCAGTTACTCATGATGACGATGTAGCCGTACTCCGGAATGGTGTAGGTCTCGCCATCATACTCAACACTGACCGAGAAGTTGTTGTAGTTGAGGAGGAACGTCTTGTAAGCCGCATACTTTGCCGTGCTTTCGGTGGTGTCCTTGCTACCGTAGGTGACTGCCACGATGCGACCGTCATCGGTGTAATACTTGGAGGTCTCGGTCACGACCTCGTCGGTCTTGTCGATCTCGGTCGTCAACATATCGTCGATGTCCTTCTCGGTGAACTCGGTGAGGGTGGTCACATAGTAACGGAGCAGCTTCTTCAGACCCGAGCTTGCCTCAGGCAGGTTATCACCATACACCTCAGAAACGTGCAGAGTGGGCGCCCGCTTCGCGGCATTCATCTTGTCGTTGAACAAGGTCTGGTAGTAGTTGTACTGCAGGTAGGCTTCGATGTCACTCCGCAGCTGAGCCACAGCCTCCTCGGTGTTGTTCTCGGCGGCCGTCAGGTACTTACCTTCCTTGATCTTGTCATAGACGGTCGTGACCCATGCCTCCATCTCGGTGTCAGACACTAAGCGGAACAGGGAGTAGTCCACGATCTCACCGCGTGCCGTACCCTTCTTGGCACCGGCAATGATCTCGTCGATGCGGGCATCCACATAGTTCTTGTCGATGACCTTGAGGATGTTCTTGTAGGTAGTCTCGCTGGCCTTCAGCTGTACCACGTTGCCGTTCTTGTCGGCGGCATACACCGTCATGACGGGCTCGACATAGTCTTCAGTCTGATCCGCAAAGCTGTTGAACAGGAGATTGATGTAGTAGGCCTGCACATCCTCTGCGATGGAATACTTGGACTCGATGTAGTAGGTAATGCCGGATGCGATCTCACGGGTCAGCTGAGCCACAGAGTTCTCGGTGCTGCCCAGAACCTTCAGAATGGCATCGTAAATATCGGCAACCGTTGCATTCTCAGGCAGTGCTGCGACGATCTCGTCGTGCTTGGCTGCCACAGCCTCGCGTACCTTGTAGTCCATCGTAGCCATCTGCGTGTCGTAGTAGTAGGAAAGGGTCTTCTGGTTGCACAGAGCCATCAGATACACAGCATCCACGAAGTTGGCGACTGCGGCCTCGGTGTTCTCTGCATCCTCACGGAGCTCATAACCCTCGGTATTCAGCAGTGCCTGAACCTCTGCACAATAGGGAGCCGGATCGATCTCGACGGAGCCGGCCAGCGCGGTCAGCATACGAGCCATCAGGTCGCTTGCCAGAGCGGTGCTCTTGTTCTTGGCATCCTTAGCCAGAGGTAGCTGTGCATCGTTGGGCAGAGTACCCTTGGAGATGAACTTGAGAGCGATCTCCTTCAGATATGCTCTGTAAAGCTCACCCGACACATCGCCATATACCTCCTTGATCTCGTTCAAGAGGAGCGTCAGCTTCTCGGTGGCAACGGTATCGTTCAGGATAGCCGCACGGATCTCGGCATAGCTGAGATCGGCAGCGTTCAGAGCGGCATAGCGATCGTTCGCCAGCACACCGACGGAACCGGAAGTCTGAGAAGAGACCGTCAGGACAGACAGACTGTCCACAGCATTCTCGGGCTTGATCTTGGTGATAGCCAGCTGGTAGAAGTAGGAGGTCAGGAACACGCGCAGGTCGTTGCCCAGTGCCTCGTTGGTCATGACCTCGGCGGCCGTCAGCACCTTATCGGTCAGCTTGCCGTCAGCGGTCTCGACCTGCTCACCGGTACCGGTCAGGTACTCGACCCGCTTCTTGGCATCGGTGTTGTTGTAGGCCTTCTTGATGATCTCGCGACTTGCCTCGATCTGAGCCTCGATCAGCTCGGCCAGACCGACCTTGTAGTCATTTCCGGCCGTCTTTTCCTTCATGAAGGTCTCAAAAGCAGTCTTAGCGGCGGTGGTGATCTCCTTGGTGACGGTATCGACGTTGGTCTTGTTGGTCACTTCCTTGGTCGTGACCGTACCGTCATCACCCCTGGTCTCGTCCACACGAGTAGACTTGAAGTTCAGCGTAGGCAGGATCTCGGTATCTGCCAGACCCGTGACACGGGTGTAGAGCATACCGGTGAAGTAGCCCAGCATATGCTTGTCGATCTCGCTGTAGCCGTCGGCACCCTTCTCATCCGAGAGGACAGGGTCGAAGGTGTACTTCTCCTCGTCGAACAGCTCCCGCATGACCTTGAGCAAGCCGTCCACGGAGGTCTTGCCGTCCTGCAGGCCGTACTTCTCGTCCAGCTGACTGTCAGTCAGGTCGGCGTTCACCTCCAGGTAGCGCAGGATCGCGTACTCGGTCTTGTCCTTGATCAGGCCATACTCACCGCTCAGGATCAGGTCGAACAGGTTCTCGGCCTTGCCCACGATGCCGGCCTGCGAGCGCAGGGACTCACCGTAGGTCGTGCTCATGATCACCGCAACATGGGTACGCAGGAAGGTATCCACTTCGTTCATGTTCACGGTGTAATCCAGCTGCACGCCCAGCTTCTCATTGAGCTGACGGTTGATGATCTCGATCCGCTCGCGGATATTCTGCTTGATGTTCTCATGCACATCCGAGTTGTTGATCAGCAGACGACCTGCCTCAACGTCCACGAGCAACTGATCCATGACCTTAGTAGCGGTCTCGATGGACTGGATCGACTTGGAGACGTTCCGGATGTTGGTTCTGACCTTGGCCAGCGCGTTCTTGCGAGCGGACTCAGCCACGGAGTAGCGGCTGATCAAGAGAGCCTCTGCCTTTTCAAACTCGGCGTTGCTGTCGTAGGTCGCCTTGACCGCCTCATACTCTGCCTTGACATTCTCGAAGGCCTTATCCGCCTCCACATATGCCATCAGACGGTGGTCGGTAGAGTCGGAGCCGTAAGCATAGTAGTATGCCGCGCCGCTCATGCCGGAATAGTAGCTCAAGCAATCCTTTACGAACTGCACAGCCTTCTCCTCGGCGGTGGTGATCAGCTTACGAGCCTCCGAAACGGCCTGGTTCTTCCGGATGGTATCATACTCCTCTTGGTTCTGCTGGTAATCCAGCACGGCATCGAACAGACCGTCGATATCGCCCTCAAGCTCGTCGGTATCCGGGATACGCTCACCCGAGAGGAACTCATGGTTGATGATGATCTTGTCCTGCACGTCACGGAGAGCCTCGTTCAGCTCGGTATACAGCTCCACGACGTCATCCTTCCAGATGTCGTAGCGGACCGAGTAGTAGTGGCTCCAGTCGTAGTACTCCTTCAGGATCTCGGTGTTCTTGTAGGAGAGCAGGAAGTAGGGGGAGGCGCCGTTCTCGATGGCCTTCAGCTTGGCGTAGTTGACATCGCCCTCCATGTTCAGAGGCGTGCCGGCAAAGTTCATGTAACCGTGCAGCAGGACGCCGACGAAGGGAACGCTGTAGCTTGCCTTGATGTAGCGGCTGGAGTCCAGCGGGAGGTTCAGGATGTGGCTGGCGTACTTCCAGGTGTACACGTTACCGCCGTCCAGCATGACCTCCAGAGTCTTGCCCTCGCGGGTCTCGGCGGAGGAGATGTACTCCAGCGCACGGGTGATGAAGGTGCGGGCATCCTCGCGGTTGTACGGCTCATCCTCGTCGAAGTCGGAGTTGAGTGCCGTACCCAGAGAGCCGACCGAGATGCCGGTCAGGTTATCCATCTTGAGGTACCGGGACATGAACTCTTCATAGAAGTGGCTCATGTAGGCCGGGGAGATGGCCATCTGGAAGTAGCTGACGTACTTCTGCTGGGTGGGGCTGTACTCCTTGCGGCTGGCGTAGCGATCATCGATGGTGCGGACCACGTGCTTCCGCATGGACAGGCCGTCAAACCAGCCGGTGTTCATGACATACGCGAAGTTGAAGTCCGGGAACAGGCTCAGCGCGCCGTCGGTCTCCTTAGCCGCGTAGTCAAACAACTCCTGCATGGTCATGGCAGGGGCATCGGTGTCCGACTTCTGCACCGACTTCTCCCACTTGAGCTTGTACGGCATCTTCCCGTACATACCGCCGTTGGCATAGCCGGTCAGCTTGAAGTTGATGTTGGTGATGTTCTCTGCCTTCAGTTCCTCATAGATGGTCTTGACATCGGCTGCCGAAGTCAGCGCGCGCTTGACCGATACGGGAATGGAGGCGATCTTCTCGGTGGTATACTCGGTGCCGAAGGACTCGATGTACAGCGGGATATCCTCGCTCATCTGAGCCGACGTCAGCTGCTGCAGCTGACCCTTGGCCTCCAGGTAATCACGGTAAGCGAAGGCCATGCCCAGCCAGGAGGCTGCGTACTGACCATCGTCGTTGATACCCGAGTTGCCGCTGGTGCTGTCGGAATCGTCATCCAGCATGATGTAGTGCACCTTGAAGTTACCGGTGTACTTACGGTCGGTGATGACAGTCCACTCGGTGTTGGTACCGACCGAGATGGAGTCCGCGAGGTTGTACTTATCCTGCGGGCGGGGGTTGAAGTCCATGCGGACGGTGTCGTAGTTGTTCAGAGGACCTGCATGGTAGTAGGCCATGTTGGTCAGCGCGTCGCCTTCCTCGATAATGGCGACAAAGCCACGCTTGACGGTCTTCTCCACCACCGAACCGCCGGTGATCAGCTTCTTGATGTCGGCAAATCCGATGTGCTTGGCCTCGTCAATGGTCTTTCCGTCCTTCTCGGCCTGCTGGTTGCGCTCGTACAGCACACCGGCGACAGGCGTCTCGATCGGATTGTTCTCATTGTCGTAGGTCGTGCACACATAGTAGCGGGTATTCTCCACGATACCGTAGGCAGGGTAGCGGACCGCCTGCTGGTAGGTACCGGTGATCTGGTGGTACGCGAAGTCCGCGCCGTACACCTTACCGGACACCGTGGTGGTACCGGCATCCACCAGATCCTCCATGGCGAACAGCGCACCGCCGCCATCGGGGTAGAAGACATAGCCGTCGTAGGCGTTGTTGCCTGCACCCATGTAGGGCAGGATGCTGATGCTGGTCAGCTGGTAGAGCGACTCGTTGAAGGACAGACCGTTGACAGGCAGGCGGACGGTGAAGCCGTCCTCATCCAGCGTATACTCCAGTGCCATCTTGAACACGGGAGGATTGGTCTCATCGCTCTCATACTCGGTCTCGGCATGGTCGGCATCCAGATCCTCGTAGGAGTAATCCGGCGCATTGGTCTTGATAAACTCCTCCTGACGATCCATCTCGACCGAGCCCTCGTAGGAGACATCGAACACCCAGAACTTCATATCCGGCTTCTTGTTCAGAACCGGGTACTTGGCGATCAGTGCCTTCTTCAAGCTATCGGTCTTCTGGCTCTCGACAGACTTCATACCCGTCTGACCGCCGTAGAAGGAGATCAGCTTACGGAGATTGAAGGGGATGTACTTATCATAGTTGGCGGTGGACATACCGGCGATGTCCAGCTCAGCGAAGCTCTGCCCCGGCTGGAGCAGGCCTGCCTCCTCGATGGCCGCACGGTCGCACACATTCTCCATGATAGGAGCCAGGATCTTGTTGCGGAAGCTCTCATCGGTGATGACACGGGGAACGAGGTGTCTCGCCTCTTCACGACCGATGACATACTCCACGCGGATACCGTTCTTGATGTTCTTGACCGTGATCTGATCCTTCTCGGCAGCCTGCTCGAAGCTCAAGAAGGTCTTCTCCTTGCCGTTATCCGTGAACTTGATGATGATCTGGGACAGCAGCTCCTTCTTCTGAGCATCCGAAGGATCGGTTCCCGTCACACGGCCGGCCGCGACGTCATAGGGGTTGGTCATCAGGATCTGACCGGTCTTGACGTTCTTGACCGCGACCTCGCCGCTGACTTCGTCGCTGTACAGCTCGTAGTCGCCCTTGACCAGCTTCTTGTCCATGGTCGCGAGCTTAGCCTCCTCGTTCGGATACACCTTATACAGGTAATCATCCGTCGAGGATTTCTCTTCTTTCTTATCCGTTGAGGTGTCCCCTGTTGTGGTGCTGTCTGCCGCGGTGGTTTCATCGGCAGATGCCGTGACCGTAAGTCCGGACAGCGCACCACTCAGCATCAGAACAGCCAGCAGCAGAGATAAGAGTCTCTTCCATTTTTTCATGTGGTTTTTCTCCTAAATATGCGTTAGATCATGAACTGGATCTCTGTGACGAGGTTGGTGATAAGGCTGACGATCTTACCGATCAGAGTGGTAAAGAGGACAGCAATGAACATGATGAAGACCATAGCGACCACGGTTCCTAAGATCGTGACGAAGTTCTTACCCAGCGTGTAGTCATGCGTGACCATGGTGCCGAAGAAAGCAAGCAGACCCAGCCAGACAAAGGCCAACGTGCCGATGAAGGTCACGATCTCGGTCTCGGTCGTCACGCAGAAGTTGGAGTAGATGGTCGCGGGAATGATCAACAGCGGGATGGGCACCAGGCTGTAGGAGGTAGCGATGAAGACATCCTTGAAGGAGCCCTCGCCCTCGAACAGGGTGGTCAGACACCAGTTAGCCAGCACGAACAGGAACAGCGGCACCAGCACGCCGATCAACTGAGTCCACAGGCTGCCGTAGCGGCTGTAGGGGTTGAGCAGGTAGCCCTGACCGATGGCCTGGTAGTAGAAGGTGAGCACGGCCAGTGCGATGAAGAAGATGGAGCCGCGGACGGAGCCGCGCTTCTCGTGCTTCAGATCCCAGAAGCCGTCGAACGGGTGGAAGATGACATGGAAGCCGTAGGCGACCTCCTGCCAGAAGGTGCGCTTCTTGCCCGAGACAGCGACCTTCTTGTTGATCTTGGCCATGGTACGGAAGAACAGCACCACGCCCACGATCACAGCCACGATGATGAGCACCAGCACTAAGAAGTAGGTCTTCATCCACTCCTTACGGATCTCCTTGTAGGAGTTCGACCAGTTGGTGGTCTCGTAAGCGGCGGCGAAGAAGCTTAAGGAGTCCTGATACTTACCGTCACGGTACATGGCCTGACCGATACCGACGTATGCGGTATCGAAGTTGGAGTTACGCTGCAGGACCTTTGTCCACAGACCGACGGCCTTGTCGTAGTCCTGGGTACTCTCGGCGGCGATGGCCTGCAGGAGGATGTCGCCGTACTCGGTGCGCTGGAAGATGGTGATGTTGTTGTTGGTCTTATCCAGCACCAGCATATTGGTGCCCTGGTATGCGATGGCCTCGATGCTGCCGAGGTTACCCAGCATGGTACCGTTGTCGCCAAAGGCGAACAGCAGGTTGCCGTCGAAGTCATAGGTATAGATACGGTTACGCTTCTCGTCGATCAGCGACCAGGTATCCTCGGGACCGACCGCCACGTCGATGATGGTGGAGGGACCCGTGACCTTATCGGTCGAGCCGGTCGCGTAGTCCACCTCACCGGCGGGGATGAAGAATCCGTTCCGGCGCATGATCTCGGTACCGTTGGCGTTGAGCAGCTTGACGGGCGAGTACTTACCCGACTTATCTCCGCCCTGAATGGAGGAGGACACGTCCGACTCCTCGATGGAGGAGGTGGTCGCGTAGACCAGGTTCAGGTTGGTGTTGATGGAGATGTTGTTGAACTCGGTGGTGATGACCAGCTCGTTGGCCTCTCTCTGCTCCTTGGTCTGGAAGCGTCTCCAGAGGATCTGCCATGCGCTCAGGGACTTGACCTGTGCACCGATGAAGCCGGTGAACTCGCCCTCGTCGGTCATGACGATGACACCCTGATAGGTGGTAGAGGAGACGACATACAGACGGTTGTAAGCATCCACCGCGATGGCGACCGGCTTGTAGACCGATCCGCGGTCGAACAGCTTGGACTCCGGCTCCTCGATGGTGCGCTGGTAGTTGCCATCCTCGTCGAAGACCACGATACGGTTGTTGTTGGTATCGCAGACCCAGATGAGGCGGTCGTACTTGCTGTTCGGCTCACTGACGAACACGCCCTGCGGGTTGTTCAGGGAGTCGGGGTTACCCTGGCTGTTGTTGAAGCTGTTGATGACGAACTTCAGCTTGTAGTAGCGATCCAGCACCACGATACGGTTGTTACCGGTATCCGCGATGTAGACGTTCTTGGCACCGTCGGTGACCATGTCACCGGGGTTGACCAGAGAGCCGAGGGTATTCTTGGCATCGGCATCCTCCGGCACCAGCACCCCCAGACCCATCTCGACCGCACCGACGTTCTTGTAGGCGGTGTAGGCATCCGGGGAGTAGAGCGCGTTGCCGTTGATGTCGTAGGTGTAGGTCTGGTAAGCAGAGCTGGCACCCGACGGGATCATGAAGCATCCGGCAGCCATGAGCAGAGCGGCGGCAAGACAGAGGAGCTTCTTGATATTCAGTTTCTTCATATTTCGAGCTACCTCCTTCTTTAATCCTTCATACCACTGGAGCCCATGGTCTCGATGATGTTCGACTGGGACACGACGAAGACCAATATAGGCACGAGCATCATGATGACCTGTGCTGCGGCGGATGCACCGGCACGCTTGATACCGCCTGCCGTGATCTGACCGATGGCATAGTTGAAGGACTTATACTGCTCCGAATAGATGTACGAGGACGCACCGGCGTTCCACAGGCCTTGGAAGCTGTAGATGATCAGGGTCAGCCACGCGGGCTTGACCATGGGCATGGCGATGGTCCAGAAGATGCGGAACTCGCGTGCGCCGTCCAGACGGGCGGACTCCAGCACCGAGTCGTTGACGTTGGTGTCCATGAACTGCTTCATCAGGTACAGACCCAGCGTCGAGCCCCAGGAGGGGACGATGAGTGCCCAGTAGGTATCCAGCCAGCCCAGCTCGGACATGAGGATGAAGTTCACGACGCCGGTGACGGTGGAGTTGAACATCAGGGACAGCTGAACGATCTGGAACATAGCATCACGGCCGGGGAACTTGATCTTAGCCAGTGCGTAAGCCGCCATGGAGGCCAGCAGCAGGTGACCGAAGGTACCGGCGACCGAGACCAGCACGGTATTGAAGATGTAACGGGAGAACGGCACCCAGGAGATGTTCATCAGGTTGAACAGATCGCGGAAGTTCCGCAGGGTAGGGCTGACCACTAAGAATCGCGGCGGGAACATCCACAGCTCATCCAGCGGCTTTAAGGATTGGGCGATCACGTAGACCATCGGCAGGAACATGAAGATACCCAGGATGACCAGAAGGACTGTAATACCTGCGTCGCCGCCCGCAGAACGGACAAGGACGACCTTATGATTTCTTGTTCTTAACTTTGCCATATTACGTACCCAACCTTGATATGATCTTCTTGACAAGCATATTGGCACCCACCATGACGGCGAACAGCACCACGGCTATTGCGGAGGAATATCCGATCTCATACCGCTGACCGCCGTAGTCCTCTAAGTGGTGCATGATGGTATGGGCGCAATAGTTGACCGAGGGGAAGCCGGCCAGCGCGGTAACGATACCGCCGAAGCCGAAGGAGCCGGTGATGGACATGACGGCACCGAACATCAGCTGAGGCTTCATGTTCGGCAGGGTGATGTAGTACAGCTCCTGCCAACGGTTGCGGACACCGTCCACAGCACCCGCCTCGTACTGAGCCGAATCGATACCCTGCAGACCTGCGATGAAGGACAGGAAGGAGGTACCCAGCGACGTCCAGAGGGCGACCACGATACACAGCGGCATGACGTAGGCCTCGGTCTGGAACCACAGTATGGGTTCGTCGATGAAGCCGAACTCCATCATCCAGGCGTTCGCCCAACCGTAGGAGTCAGACGAGAAGAGGGTACCCCAGATCAGGTACGCCTGACCGGCAATGGACGGGGCGTAGAAGATCAGGGTGACGATGGCGCGGATCTTGGGGGGGATCTCATTGATGAACCACGCGACCAAGAAGGACATAAGGTAGGACGCAGGTCCCACGATCACGGCGAAGATGAAGGTATTCTTGATGGCGATCAGGAAGATGTCGTCATCGAAGAACAGGTTGATGTAGTTGTCCAACCAGACCATGTTGGGCCACTCCATCATGTTGAAGTCGGTAAAGCTCATAAAGATGGACAGTATGACCGGCACGACAGTGAAGAGGGTGAAGATAAGCATATACGGGGCGACCATGACATAGGCGACCCAGTTGGTCTTCGCTTCTCTCCATTTCCACTGCGCCTTGGTGAGTTCCCTTGAGGCGGCCTGCTTTTCAGCCTTAGGGGCAGCTGTTTTTGTAGCCATTTACTCTTTCTCCTTACATAGATTCAAGTAGACCTTCACCGCGCGGGGAGGGCTTGCCTCCCCGGCGGATCAGCAGTCCGTCAGGCTTTCTGATCGTTGAGACGGACGATGTCATCCAGATACTCGGCACAGCATCTGAGCTGGGTGTAGACCTCTTTGGTCTCGCCGTACAGCTCATAGATGAAGCAATTGCGGAGCTTCTTCTTCTGCGCCTTGGTCAGGGACGTGTCATCCATGTCGTAGCCCATGGTCTTGTTGCGGTCGGCGATGTACAGGCTTCCGTCGGCATCCAGCCCCGTGTACTCTGCCCACACGGCCGCCGCGACCTCCATGATCTGGGCGGTATCCTCGGAGGCAAGGGCATCCGAGATGCGCAGCATCAGAGCATCGTAGCCCTTGATCTTACCGGTGAGGTAGTTGACCTGCGCCGTGCGCTTATCCAGAAGGCTGTCGAACTCGCTCTTGTTCTCGGAGTACTGATCCCGCAGTCTGTTGTCGCTCAGGGTCTCCAGGTTGAACTCCTTGCGCTTCCGCAGGATCTCCTTGTTGATGGTGCTGATGTACTGGAGCAGAGCCTCAGACGGGTCAGCCTTATCGTTGAAGGCACTCAGGAAGGCGAAGTTGGTGTAACGGTCAATGATGTAGGAACCGGGGTAGTTGGGAACCGATGCCAGGTTGTCGAACTGGGACATGACCTGCTCCAGCTCCTCGGTGTTCCAGGAGAGGCTCAGGAGGGCATCCCGGTTGGCGGTCGCCTGCTTAGCCGAGGGACCCAGGATAGCGACCATCTCGTTGGCGAAGTTGGACTGGCAATCCTCGCCGGTGTACCACTGCATGAACTTCCAGGCGTTGCCCTGGTCGTCTTCATCGCAACCCTTGACCATCACGCAAGCGGTGACGCTGGAGATGGACACGTTGTCGATGCTGCCGTCCTCCCGGATCTCGCCGGGCAGAGGCATGAACGACCACTTACCCTCGATCTCGGTAGCGAAGACCTTGAGCTGGTTGTAAGTGCCGGTGTAGTCACCGAGGATGATGGGCATCTCACCGGTACGGAACCGGTTGGAGGCGTTGTAGGAGTACGGGAAGGAATACATGGTGAAGAGGTTACACATCTTCTCGAAGGAGGCCAGCGCGACCTGAGAATCCAGGTTGATACGCATACCGTCATCGGCGAACAGCTCGCCGCCCTTCTGGTAGAGGAACTTCTTGTAGTCGGTAGTCAGACCGATCTGCATATTGTTGGCCTGCAGCGTGGGGATGCACGCCATCAGCTCGTCCCAGGTCTCGGGGACCTCCAGACCCAGCTCCTCCAGAATGTCGGTACGAACGAACATCATCTCGAAGGCCTGGTTCTCGGGCAGACCGTAGTAGTGCAGCTTGTTGTCGGCATCGGTCATGCCCAGCACGATCATGGCTGCCTCGTTGAAGTTTGCGGCGGTCTCCTCGAAGTCCTCAAAGCCTTCAATATTTAAGAGAGCCGAACGGATCGCGTAGTTGATGACATCTCCCTGACCCAGACCCAGATACACATCAGGTCCCGTTTCGGCCAGGATGGAGGGCAGGAGGGTACCGCCCGCGACCAGCTTCAGGTCAACGGCGATGCCGGTCCCGTTCTCACCGGCGGTGAACTGGTTGGTGACCAGATTACGCAGGACCTGCGACTGGTCACGCGCGGAGGCCAGCCAGACCTCGATGTTCTCGCCACTGCCGCCCTCGGCGTCGTCCATGGCACCCATGCTGTCGTAGTCACGGACGAAGGACTGGAAGAAGCCCTTCATCTCATGCAGGAAGGATTCAAAGAAGTTGGGGTTGGCCTTGGGAGCCTTATCTCCCATGGGCTGAACCACCACATAGTCCAGCTGGAGGGGCTGGGTCTGTGCATCCGAGAGGAAGGTACCCAGCGTACCGATGTTGTCCTTGAGGGAGCTGAGGTTCTTGGCGACGTTGTCGTCGTCGGTACCCATCTCCTCAAGCAGACGGGCGATCTTATCCAGCGTGGCGGAGTTGGAGGACTTCTCGCCGGCAATGGCGGTCAGCTCCTCCGACAGAGCCGTCAGGCGACGAGACTGCTTGACCATGTCCACCATGACATCCGGCATGGTATCGGTGAAGCCGTAGTCCTGATACTTATCGGGGGACACGCCGGTCAGCTTGATGATCTCAAGGTAGTCGTTGTTGATGCGGGTCAGGATATCGTTGACCTGCGCGACCACGTCACCCATGGCACCCAGCGTGACTTCCAGACGCATGGTGTAGGTAACACCTGCTTCTAAATAGATGTAGTAATCGATGCGCTTGCCGTTCTCGTCCTCCTCGTACTTGGTCATGTGACCCGACTGCCAGGAGGAGTTGTAGCGGTACATCAGCTCCCGCGCCTCCGAGAAGGGTGCGCCGTTGTAATAGCCGGCCTTGCCCTCGTCGATGCCGTTGCTGTAGAGGTACATAGCGCGGCAGACAGACATACCGTCCAGCACGTCCTGTTTGAAGCGGGAGGAGACATCATACATACCCGAGGACTCCACCGAGAAGGTCATCTCGATCCACTGACCGGCGGTCTGCCACTTGTCGCCGCCCACGGTGTTGAGCATGGTGCGGGTGACATCGGCGGGGGAGGTCAGTGCGTTGGAGCGATCCTCCACGGGGTACAGGGTGATGTTAGAGGCGGCGGTGAAGAACTCAGCCTCCATCTTGATCTCGTCCTCGCCGGGCTTGGTGACATCCACGCCCTTGTCGGCCAGATCCTTGACATAGTCCTCATAGGAGGGCACGGTCGCAACGGGACACAGGGTGATGGAGGCGATGGTCATAGCCTCGTTCTTGGCCTGCAGGGTGATGGTGTGCTGCCCTGCGCTGAAGTAGAAGGCGAAATCATCCGCGTAGTTGCCGCTGGAATCCCGCAGGGTGTAGGTCATCCACTTGGGCGTGACCTTGGAGGTGGGTCGCAGCTCGTTGTCGTTCTTATCCAATGTAAAGAAGCGGACGAGGTAGTCGTCGCAGAAGTCCGACATAGCCTTGGTCATGGCGGCGGGAGCCGCAAAGACCACCTTGCCGTCCTCAATGGCGGCATCGCTGAAGCCCGCGTCCAAAGCTGCCTGCAGGATCTTCTCGGCGGTCTGCTTCTTGCCGGGCGTGACCTCGGCCTTCTGGTAGGTGTTCTGCCAGTTCTTGACCAGCGTCACGGAAGCCGCCTCGGAGAAGGGCACCTTCCCATCCAGCAACAGCACACGCTCCACAGAGGAGGGGCGTGTATCGCTTGCATAATACTCCAGCTTGATGGAGTAGAGTCGATCCGACGGGATGTCCACCGTCCAGGTCACGCTGCCGCCGGCAGGGGTATAGAGCCCCGTCTTGCCCTCGGCCTCAGACATGGTGTAGCCCTCGCCCTCGGCCGTAAAGGCCGCCATATCCAGCGAGATGCTCTCTGTCGCGCTTGAAATGCCGGCATACTTCTGCTTATAGGCTTGGTACCCGGAGTCGGATCCGGCACTTGTACTCGTGCTTATGCTCGAGGATGTGCTTCCCGTGCCGCTGCTCGTCGCCGCAGATGCAGGCAGAACCGCCAGTTCTCCCACGAGCATCAGCGCGCAGAGCAGACCGGACGCCAGCCGGACTAATTTTGTTCCCTTCATTCGTGTTTCCTCCTGTTTGGATTTTCGGGATACAGCCAGGGACGGACTGCACCCGGTTTGGAGCATTCTGCCGCCGTGCCCTCGTATGGAGCCGTCGCGCAGGGGGCGCGGCGTATCCGGGTCACGTTCCGTCCGTTCCCTTCCCGTCCGCCCCTTCGGGGCCATCCGATCCGCCGAACGCCGACTCATCAAGATCGAAAAAGCGTTGCGCGGTATACCGAAACCGGGTCGCACCCGGAGGCGAGAGGAAATGCGGCAGGTCAGGCAGGAGCGCGGCTCCGACCGCGTTCGCGGCGGGCACCGACAGGCAGAGATGTGAAAAGTCCACGCGGCGGTAAAAGACCCCGGCGGTCATGATCCGCCCAGGCCTTGAAGCACGCCCGCGCGACCCCCGGCCAAGGGGCGCACGTTGCGTCTCCTCACATTTTCCGTCAAACTCCTTTGGGACAGTTGCAAAACACCCCAATTTGACTTCCCTATAATACCACAAATCCGACGGATTGTCAAGTGGAAATTCCGCGCGGCGCAAGTCCTCGGAGGGGTGCAGAGGGCAAATTTCCCGTTTTTTGGGGGGTTCACGAACAGGACACAATTTCGCGTTTGCGGTTGTACCATCTTTTATCGCGGTCGCATGATTATATGGAACATTCGTGAGTCGGTCATTTTTCACCGTTTTTAAGGTGATTTTCCCGCTTGTTCACAGTTTGTTTTTGAAAATTGTGCGTTTATTTACACTTTGTTCGGCAAATATTTTCAATTCAAAAGTTGGAATTTGTTTCCTTGCTCGGTTTCATGTGTAGGACGGTTCATTTTCATCCCAAACCTTTCGTCATATTAGACAAAAATCAGATGCTTTTTTCTACATCTCGGCGTTTTGACCAAAATCCCCTCCCTCTATCTCCCCTCTTGCCAAATCCGCTGTTTTGTGGTATACTGATAGCAGATCATTCCGCTTTATGAAAGGAATTCCATCATGAATATCCAACCCGTCTCGTCCACAGCCTCCGAGGAGCGTCCCTGCGGTCTCCTCCGCATCAACGATAAGGCCGCGACCGCCCTGCGCGGCGGCTACGTCTTCCTGTTCGACAGCGATATCACCGCGGTCGAGCCGTCCCCCGACGGCACCACCCCCGCCGACGGGGAATTGGTCACCCTCCGTGACCCCAAGGGTCGCTTCGTCGGCACCGGGTTCTACAACAGCCACTCCCGGATGCGGGTGCGGCTGATCTCCCGCAATGCCAACGACCGTTTCACCCCCGCCTTCTGGGAGCGGCGGCTCCGCTACGCGCTGGACTACCGAAAAGCCGTGATGGATAAGGAAAGTCTGTCCGCCTGCCGTCTGGTCTTCTCCGAGGCCGACGAGCTGCCCGGGCTGATCGTGGATCGCTTTGACCGCGTGCTGTCGGTGCAGGTGCTCTCACTGGGGGTCGAGCGGCGATTGAACATCCTGCTCCCTGCCCTGGTTCGTCTCCTGCGGGCGGACGGGCAGGATGTGGACACCGTCTACCTCCGCTGTGACGGCGCCGTCCGCGAGCGGGAGGGACTCCCCCGCTACACCGGCTACTACACATATCCCGATCTCGACCTGCGGAGCGAGGCAGACGACCCGACCGGACGGATCGAGATCACCGAGAACGGCATCCGCTATGAGGTGGACTACCGCGAGGGACAGAAGACCGGATTCTTCCTGGATCAAAAGTACAATCGCCGCGCCATCCGCCATATCGCCGAGGGGCGACGGGTGCTGGATTGC
Source organism: uncultured Clostridium sp. (assembly GCA_964463245.1). Lineage (GTDB taxonomy): Bacteria > Bacillota > Clostridia > Oscillospirales > CAG-272 > CAMEON01. The sequence goes on from CAYXBU010000012.1 coordinate 34,691, forward strand.
TTTACCCACACCGGCTCCTTCGGGCTGAACGCGGCGGCGGCGGGAGCCGAGCGGGTGGTCTCGGTGGATATTTCCGCCGCCTCCCTGAAGCTGGCCGCCGAAAATGCCGCCCGCAATGGTCTTTCCGACCGCATCGAGTACGTCGAGGCGGATGCTTTTGACTACATGAAGCAGCTGGGAGAGGGCGGCCGCCGCGCCTGCCCCTTTGACTTCATCATTCTTGACCCGCCCGCCTTGACCAAGACCCGGGATGCCCTCAAGAATGCCATCCGCGGTTACCGTGACCTCAACACCGCCGCCATGCGTGCCCTGCCTCGCGGCGGCTACCTCGCCACCTGCTCCTGCTCCCACTTCATGACCGACACCCACTTCCTGCAGATGCTCCACAATTCCGCCGCCGATGCCGGTGTGAACCTCCGCCAGATCGAGCTGCGGAAGCAGTCCCCCGATCACCCCATCCTCTGGAACGTCCCCGAGACCGACTACCTCGTGTTCGGTATCTTCCAGATCGTGTGACCGTGCCCCCCCAAAAAAGCAATAGCCGCAGGTCTCCCCTGCGGCTATCTTCTTACCCACAATACAACATATAGTTTATTTGTAAATATCTTGTTTTATTATTTGCCGTTTTGAAAGTTCTTGAAGAGGGGGCATGGGGGAGGAACTTCTTTCAAGGAGTTCCTCCCCCACACGCATCTTCTGTTATAAGATCACTTGACCCCCAGCACCGCGCCTCCGATGATGCCGGCGTTGTTCTTCAGCTCGGCAATGCAGATGCGGGTCGAGGGAACCACGCCCTGACCGTAGACCTCTGCGTTGATCATGGGCACCAGCATCTCCAAGAGGCTGTCCCCCTCGTTGGAGATCCCGCCGCCGATGGAGAGCACCTCGGGCTGGAAGATGTTGATAATGTTGGCAAGCCCCTGTGCCAGGTACTGCAGGTAGATCTGCACGACCTCGGTCGCTACGGCATCCCCCCGACGCATAGCATCAAAGGCCGTCCGTCCCGAGACCTTGCCCGCCTTCTCCACCATCTCAGTCATCACGGTCGCACGACCTGCGGCTCGTGCGACCTCCAGTGCCTCGGCTGTCATACGGATGAGAGCCGTTGCCGAGCTGTAGGCCTCCCAGCAGCCGTGCCGTCCGCAGCCGCAGGGTCTGCCGCCCACCTCGATGACGATGTGTCCCAGCTCCGCGCCCGCGTAGTTGAAGCCGGAGTAGACCTTGTCGTCGATGATGATGCCGCCGCCCACGCCGGTGCCCAGCGTGATCATGACAGAATTATGGGTGCCGCGAGCCGCCCCCGCGACCGCCTCGCCCCAGGCCGCCGCGTTGGCGTCGTTCTCCACGAAAACGTAGGGAGCCGGGAACCGCTCCTTGACAAAAGCGCAGATCGGGAACTTGCGAAACGGCAGGTTACAGGAGTACTCGATCACGCCGTCGTCGTGGTTGGCGATGCCGGGCGCGGCGATGCCCACCGACGCGATCTCGGAGGCAGGAATGTTCGCCTTCTCGCAGACAGCATGGCAGAGCGCGGCCATATCCGCCGCGATCTCCTCCGGGGTGCGCTCGGCGCGGGTGGGGATGCTGTCCTGACAGACGATCTCATATGACTCGTTTACGATACCGGCGGCGATATTGGTGCCGCCCAGGTCGATACCAATGCGATACATGGCGCTTATCTCTCTTCCTTATATGTAATATGGTGGCGGCAGGATACGCCGCACCTTCATTATACCGCAGATACGCGATCCTGTCAAGTGCTTTTTGCAAAGGAGCCGCCCGTTTCTCGCTCCTTTATGCCGCTTTCAGAAAACTTTTTTGAGAAATTTCAAAAAAGCTCTTGCATTTCCGAGCGAAATGTGGTATGATATCAGAGTATATGTGAGTTCCGCTGCATACCCTCTCAGATGACGCGGAAGGGAGCATAGAAATCATGCTATGAGGAGGAGAGAATCATGCCGAATATCAAGTCTGCCAAGAAGCGCGTTCGCGTGACCGAGACCAAGACCCTGCAGAACAAGATGTTCAAGTCTCAGATGAAGACCGACATCAAGAAGTATTGCGCCGCTGTCGAGGCCGGTGACCTGGCCGCCGCTCAGGAGCTGTACAAGCAGGCCTGCAAGAAGATCGATGTTGCCGCTTCCAAGGGCATCATCCACAAGAACTGCGCCGCTCATCGCAAGAGCCAGTTCACCAAGGCTCTCAACGCCATGCAGGCGTAAGCCACCCCGAAGATCGAGCGCCCTCCCGTGTATGCTGCAACGGGAGGGTGCTTCTTTCTTGTCCCTTGTCCGCAAAAAGGGCAGGATCTGCCTTCTCCCGCACCTTTTTTAGACAAACAGTATGCATTGTTCGGGATTGTTCATGGTTTTTTCACGAATATTCCGATAAATGGTAACACATCCATGTTATACTGTGTCAAAGGGGATGGGTGTCCCCACCCACCGCCCATTGCGTATCGGAACACAGCAGCCGAGCGCAAAATTTTTATTGGAGAAGGAGAATTCTCATGAAAAAGACGATCCCGTTTTTACTGTGTCTGTCCCTCCTGCTGGTTGCCTGCGCCGCGCTGATGCCGGCCTCTGCCCTGAGTGCAGATGTCACCGACAGCACCTGGAGCGATGTTAAGTTGAAGGCTCTCATCTATCAGGAAGGACTGGATTTCTACTCCGACCTGAACGAGGAGTACGAGAACTACGACTGGGGCTACAAGGAGGTCTCCGAGCTGGAGGACGAGGAGCTGCAGGTCGCTCACCTCAATCTGAGAGGCTTTGCCATCACCCCCGACCGCAAGTATGCCCTGATGGGTCACCTCAACGGCACCGAGATGCGCGGTTGCTCCCTGTTCGACTTTGAGACCGGCACGATCACCGACATCTTCTACCGCTACGACGAGGAGAAGCCGGAGGATGCGATCCCCTTCTCCTTCCCGAAGGGTGTCGCCGCCGACGATCGCGGCAACGCATATGTCGGATTCGCTTTCTGCCAGAACTACAACGTCGTGAATCTGGGCATTGCTCACATCAACGACGAGACCAAGACCTTTGAGGAGCTGTACATGGATGCCGTGTTCGAGTTCGGTGAGCCCGGTGAGGCCGGCGGTATGCAGGTCGGCGTCAACGGTGTCGAGGTCGTCAAGTTGGGCGAGGAGTACTATTGCTATGTCATGATCAACTACACCTATGACGCACTGTACTGCTACAATGTGACCGATCCCTCCAACCCCAGCCTGAACAAGGACTTCGGTGACAACGGCAAGATCGTTTTCTCCGAGGAGGATTGCCCCGTGAAGGGCGACGGCTTCACGCTGGATGACGGCGATTACTTCGCCGTGGACGAGGAAGGCGTGATCTGGCTGGCTGCCAAGTCCAAGGAAGGCAGCCGTGGCGTTATGAAGATCGCCCCCGACGGCTCTGCTTGCCTGGGTGTCGTGAACGCCTCCAACCCCTACTCGGTCTGCCGCGCCGGTAAGTACCTGATCATCGGCGACAGAGACGGCAAGCTGCTCCATGTGTACGATGCCAGCGATACCGAGCAGGAGATCGCCTCCTTTGCTCCGGACGAGAGCGCTCCCGAGGGCAGCCGCTTCTCCCGTGTGCAGGTCATTGATGACATCCTGTTCGTGGTCAGCAACCAGGAGAACGACCCGTCCCAGGCCAACGCCATTCTGGCCGCCGCTCTGACGGCTGATGCTCAGGTCAAGCTCAACGAGATGGCCGCCCAGCTGACTGCCGCGCCCGCAGATGAAACCGAGAGCGAGAGCGAGAGCGACACCGCCGGTGCCGATGCTCCCATCGCTACCGATCCCGCTACCGATCCGGCTACCGAGCTGACCACCGAGCCCGCCACCGAGCTCACCACCGAACCCACCACCGACAATGCCGTCGCTGATGCTACCGGTGATGCTACCGCTGTCGCTGCCGAGGATGATGGCTGTGCATCTGTCATCGGTGCCGGTGCCGCCGCTCTGATCTTCTCGGCTATGGCTGCCGCCGTGGCTCTGAAGAAGCGCGGATAATTGCATATTGCGCTATCGCTACTATACAAGGGAGGGGAGATTCCTGACGGGATCTCCCCTCCCGCGTGCCTTACTCCTTTCAAAACCCATATATAGGCGATTATAAAGGTCGCGTCTTGTGGAAAACTTCCTGAAGGAAGTTTTCCACAAACCCCTTTCAAGGACTTTTATAGCATTTTATCTTTTATCCTATCGAGATATGGTCATTATGTTGTTTGCTTACTCATCTTCCGCCCATGTGGGGTTCATGCCCCACAATGTATTCAGAAAGGACTACTTTTACTATCGGATAAAACCTATATACCCTCACAAACAACATAGCGGCGTGTTCGTGAAACATCGCCGCTTGTTTTTTGCAAGAAGTTCTTGAAAAAGAGATGCGGGGTAGCAGCTTCTTGAAGGAAGCTGCTACCCCGTACGAATTGCTTAATGGTGCGGCACCGTAAAATCACTTTACGTTGGCGAAATACTTGATGGTGCGGCACCGTAAAATCACTTTACGTTGGCGAAGTACTTAATGGTGCGTACCATCTGGCTGGTGTAGGAATTCTCGTTGTCGTACCAGGAAACGACCTGAACCTGGTAGAGATCCTCGCCGATCTTGGAGACCATGGTCTGGGTAGCATCGAACAGGGAGCCGTACCGCATACCGATGACATCCGAGGAGACGATCTGATCCTCGTTGTAGCCGAAGGACTCGGAGGAGGCAGCCTTCATAGCGGCGTTGATGCCCTCCTTGGTCACGTCAGCACCCTTGACAACAGCGGTCAGGATGGTGGTGGAGCCGGTCGGGACGGGAACACGCTGAGCAGAGCCGATCAGCTTGCCGTTCAGCTCGGGGATGACCAGGCCGATAGCCTTAGCGGCACCGGTGGAGTTGGGCACGATGTTGGCAGCACCGGCGCGAGCGCGGCGCAGGTCGCCCTTTCTGTGGGGGCCGTCCAGGATCATCTGGTCGCCGGTGTAGGCGTGGATGGTGGACATGATACCGCTCTGGATGGGAGCGTAGTCGTTCAGAGCCTTTGCCATGGGAGCCAGGCAGTTGGTGGTGCAGGAAGCGGCCGAGATGATGTTGTCCTCGGCGGTCAGGGTGTCCTCGTTGACCGAGAAGACGATGGTCTTCAGATCGTTGCCTGCGGGAGCCGAGATGACGACCTTCTTCGCGCCGGCGTCGATGTGAGCCTGGGACTTAGCCTTGGAGCAGTAGAAGCCGGTGCACTCCAGCACGACGTCCACGTCCAGCTCACCCCAGGGCAGATCCTGTGCTTTGGGGCTGGCGTAGATGGTGATCTCCTTGCCGTCCACGGTGATGGAACCGGGGGTGACAACGGTCTTGCCGTCCTCAGCCAGAACGGGCTCCTTGGAAGAGACGGTGTGCAGACCCTCGCCGATGCGGCCGCAGTAGCCACCCTGAGCGGTGTCATACTTCAGCAGGTTGGCCAGCATCTTGGGGCTGGTCAGGTCATTGATGGCGACGATCTCGTAGCCCTCGGCGCCGAACATCTGACGGAAAGCCAGACGGCCGATACGACCGAAGCCATTGATAGCAACTCTTACGGACATGGGAAAATACCTCCATATAATAAATATTGACTGTAAGTAGGCAGTGCGGGGCATCTTCCCCCACTCCAATTCTATATTTTACCGCATTTCTTCAATTTATACAAGCGTTTTTCGGTAAATTTTGAAAAATCATCGTTTTGCATCCGAAGGCGGGATAAAAACGACGGTTTTCGTGCATTTTGACAAATGTACGGGGTGAACAGCGCGCAAAAGACACCGCCCTCCCTCCCTTCCCCGACTTTTTTCCGCTTTCCTATTGCTTTTCGTCGGAAAATCGTGTATAATAGGCGCGGTATGAGGGGAAGCGGGTGTGAATCCCGCACGGGCACGCCGCCGTGTTCCGCGCCCCTCCTTTTTGCCCAAGGGCAGAGGGAGGGGTAACCTGATCCCGCCTGACCCGACGCCGCAGTCGGGGAAACGGTCATTGGCGCAAATGCGCCGAGAAGGCCGGCGGGGGATGCGGTCAGTCGAAATATCCGCATACCGGGAACCCATCGTCCGCACATGACTGCGAGTGCCGGTCGCGGACAAGACCACAAAAATCATAACAAAGGAGAAAACACACATGAAACAGACAAGTATGGTCCTGCGCCTGCTGTCCCTCCTTCTGTGCGTCGTGCTGATTGCGGCTATTGCACTGACGACCATCGGATGCGGCACAGACAAGAACAACGGTGACACGACCACCACCGAAACGGGCGACCAAGAGAAGCCCGAGACAGCCGATCCCTCGGTGCCCATCGAGAAGGGCACCGGCGCGACCACCTTCACCTTCGTGGTGACGCTGGCCGACGGCGCAACCACCACCTACACCATCCACACCGACAAGAAGACGGTCGGCGCGGCTCTGCTGGAGCTGGAGCTGATCGCGGGTGAGGAGAGCACCTACGGCCTGTATGTCAAGACCGTGCAGGGCGTGACCGCTGATTACGACACCGACAAGACCTACTGGGCGTTCTACATCGACGACGAGTATGCCATGACCGGCGTGGATCAGACCGACATCAAGGCCGGCGCAACCTACACCTTCAAGATCGAAAAGGGCTGATATGGCTCGTCGGTCTGACGACCTCCCCGAAGGGGAAGTGTGCAAGCCTTCCCCCCGCAGGCGTCGCAGGAAGGGACTGCTCCTCTTGCGGGACATGGTGGTCTTTGCCATGCTGGGCAGTCTCATGTTCCTGTCCAAGCTGGTCATGGAAGGACTGCCCAATGTCCACCCGCTGGGGATGCTGACCATGGTCTATACCCTGGTCTACCGTCGCAAGGCTCTGTACCCCCTATATGTCTACATTCTGCTCAACGGCATATACGCGGGATTTGCGACCTGGTGGCTTCCGTATCTGTATCTGTGGACGATCCTCTGGGGGGTGACCATGCTCCTGCCGCGACGGATGCCGCCCCGCGTGGCTCCCGTCGTGTATTCGCTGGTGTGCGGGCTGCACGGGCTGGCGTTCGGAACGCTGTATGCACCGGCACAGGCACTCCTGTTCCATATGTCCTTTGAGCAGATGCTCGCGTGGATCGCCGTGGGGTTCCCCTGGGATATCATCCACGCCGTGGGTAATCTGGCCATGAGCGTCTTGATCATCCCGCTGGTAAGGGTCTTGACAAAGCTGGAAAAGAGCACGGGAGGATGCGTGTATTGATCTACACGCCCGCCGCACGGCAGGGTGCCGAGTCACGAGTGGCTCGGCACCTTTTTTATGGTCATGGGCGATGGGGGAGCATTGCAAGGCAGGGGCTTTTGCGGAAGGTCGCAGACCCCTGCCGACCCCGGCGGTTTGCGCTCCTGCGGCACTGACAGCCAAAAGGTTGGCCATGCCCTTGCGGGGCTTGGCGGGAGACCGCGTTTATACATATGTAAGGGGCCGTGCCCCGCCACGGCAGGCAACCGGACAGCCAACATTCCCTCCGCGAGGGCAACGCAGGTCTCCGCTACCCTGCCCCGCGCAGAGGTTCAAAAACGCGGCGGGGCGCTCTGCAGAGCGTCCCGCGCACCTTATATCTCCATCAGTCTTGTATGGTCTGCGCCGAGTAGAAGTCCGAGTTGACCAACGCTGACACGCCGATAAAATGCCATAGAAGTCCTTGAGGGGGGGTGGGGGAACTTCCTTCAGGAAATTTCCCCAACGCTCCTTCGCTCCCCTCGCTCCTTCGCATCCCTCGCTCTCCTCGTTCTCCCTACTCCTTCACCAACCGATACCCCACGCCGCGCACAGCCGAGATACGGCCGGCGGCATTTGCCGCCAGCTTACGCCGGAGACTACAGATGTGCACCGCCAGAAGGCCGTCTCCGTCGCCGTGCGGAAGGGAACGCGACAGGGTCTCCCGTGAGACGGGGGCACCGTCGGCCGCCAGCAGAGCCGTATACAGCCCTTGCTCGGTCGGCGTCAGGGAGAGCGGCGGGCAACTTGCGGGCGCGGGGTCGGCAGGAAACGCATCGCTATGTGAGAGTATGGGGGGCGGGAATGCTGTCAGTTCGGCTCGCACGGTCTGCTCCAATGTGACCCTGTCTACGGGACGGTGCAGATAGGTCGCACCGTGCAGGTCGGGCGGTACCTGCCGCCCGATCACGATCACGGGTGTCCCTGCGGGGATCGCGGTATCGGGGACAGCCCCCGCCTCCAGCAGTACTACCCGCGCAGACTCCCGATCCCCAACCGAAAAACCCATGTCCTCCAGGGCGAGGGTCAGCCCACGCTCCAACCGCCTGTCCGAGCAGATCAAGCAAACATCCGCCATGGCAGGATCACGAAGTCTGCTGACCGATCGGGTCGACCAACCATATAGCCGGCAGGGAGAACCGGATCACGGCTCCCGCCGCCGCACCGGATGCGAGATCGGTCTCACAGGTGTAGACAACGGCGCGGAACCCCCTATCGTCGGCATTATGCGTGCCGTCATCATGGAAGCGGAACACGGTCCGCCCGTCTGTCCAGACATCCCGCCCCAGATATGTCCCGGTGCTCAGATGCACACCGTCTCTTGCCAGGACATAGGTACGGGCATCCGGGTCGCAGACCAGCGCGATCTTCGCTCCCTCGGCATCCAAGCCCTCCCATATCTCCACTTTCCCGACCAGCCGCAGTGTCAGGGAGACCGTCTCCCGACTCTCCGGCAGGCTGTATCCGGTCTCCTCCTCGATATAGTCATCCGACGGCTCCTGAGTCGTGCTCGGTTGGATGGTGATGGCCGGTGTCTCCTCTCGGTCGCAGGAGCGTACCCACCAGACCAGTGTGGTCAAGATCGCAAGGCCTGCCACAAGCATCAAGATCCTCGTGATGATACGATTACTCTTTTCAACATTCATATCCGTCATTCCCCTTCCCTGTTCTTTCGTTCCGAACGCGGCGGGAGCATCCGCAACCGCCCGTCTTGTGACTCGGCCAGCTCCCGCACCGCCGCCTCCATGTCCGCAAGGGTATCCGCCTGCATGATGTGCAGGCGACACTCCGCCGCTCCGTCCAGCCCGGTGCAGTACCACGCCAAATGCTTTTTGGCCTCCGCCAGACCGACTCGCTCCCCTTTCTCGGAGATCATCTCCCGCACCTGCGCCAGCGCGATGTCAAATCGCTCCTGCGGATCGGGAGGCATATAGTCCTCGCCGTGCAGAGCGGCGCGTATCTCGGCAAACAGCCACGGCCTGCCCATGACCCCGCGCCCCAGCATCAGCCCATCACAGCCGGTCTCCTCCAGCATGGAGAGCGCATCGGCGGGGGTGTATATGTCCCCGTTGGCGAGGACAGGAATACTCACAGCCTGCTTGACAGCGCGGATGACCGTGCGGTTGACCCCCGGCGCATAGCCCTGCGTACGGGTACGCCCGTGGATGCACAGGAGAGAGGCTCCCGCCGCCTCGCAGATGCGAGCCAACTCGGGGGCATTCAGGCTCGACTCGTCAAATCCGGCGCGCATCTTCACCGTGACCGGCACCGTCCCCGCCGCCCGCACCACCGCCTCCACGATGCGCCCGGCCAGCTCGGGGGTCTTCATGAGAGCACTGCCCTCGCCGTTGCCCACGATCTTACGCACAGGACAACCCATGTTGATGTCGATGGCGGCAGGGGGGATGTGTCCCTCCATACCGAAAAAATGCCCGGATGCCAGCAGGGCGGTCGCCTCGGCCATGACCTCCGGCTCGTGTCCGAACAGCTGGACAGCCATCGGTTGTTCCTCCGGGAACACCGAGGCCAGCCCCCCGGATATGATCCGCCCGGTCTCCGGGCGGCGGATGCGCTGCTCGATGCACAACGCCTTGGCCGATACCATCTCGCTGACCGTGTACCCCGCCCCGAAGCGGCGGCACACCCGCCGAAACGCCCGATCCGTGACCCCCGCCATGGGGGCAAGTGCTAACCCATCACGGATCCTGACTGACCCAAACTCTATATCTCCCATGCCTTCCCTCTCTGTCGTTTCCGTATGGATATTGTACCACAACTTGCAGGCTTTGTCAATGGGATAAGGACACCGTGGAGCGGAAAGAGCGGTCGGAAAATGAAAACAGCACCCCCACGGAGGGGGGTGCTGTCAGAGTTAAGGAAACGCTGATTGAATGAGGTGGTGCATATTCGGTACAGATTTTTTCGTCTGCGATTGCGAAAAACGCGAGATGTACCGGATGTACATCGAGTTTTTCGGCAAGATGCAGGCGGGAAAAGATGTGCCGAAGATGTGCCGCCGAATAAATCAGCGGTTCCTTAAGAGATCAGCGTATTACACCGTGTCGGTTCCGTATTTCCGTCGCCGCAGGAGGACATACGCCGCCGCAACAAGCAGAAGGATGCCGACATAGCCGTCGTAGGCAGACGCGCAACCGGAGTCATCCTTGCCGGCGTTCGTTTCCGTGTCGGTGCTCGGCTCGGTCGCGGTGTCGGTACTCGGCTCGGTAGCCGGCTCTGTCGCGGGCTCTGTTGCGGGCTCGGTTGCGGGCTCGGTCACGGGCTCGGTCGCAGGCTCGGTCACGGGCTCGGTCTCGGGGTCGGTCGCCGGATCGGTCGCCGGATCGGTCGCGGGCTC
>CAYXBU010000013.1:0-37317 GCA_964463245.1 uncultured Clostridium sp.
CCAACGACACGGGGATTTTCAGTCCCCTGCTCTACCAACTGAGCTACAGAGGCATACAGTCAAAAGCAAGAAACTGAAGCCGTTTTTGTCTGATCTTGTAAAGAAAGTGGCGACCCGAAGGGGGTTCGAACCCCTGACCTCTGCCGTGACAGGGCAGCGCTCTAACCAGCTGAGCTACCGGGCCATGTTTTGAAAAGGGTGGTGGGAACAACAGGGCTCGAACCTGTGACCCCCTGCTTGTAAGGCAGGTGCTCTCCCAGCTGAGCTATGCTCCCCTGTGTCGTGGTCTCTCGCCCGACGACTCCTGAATTATACCACATCTCGACGAGTTTGTCAAGGGGTTTTGGGAAAGTTTTTTTATTTTCTTGGATCAAATTTATTTAACAAAGTTTTTCCTACGCACGGAAGCCGAACCGCATGGGTTCGACTCCCGCAAACTCATTCTACCGCTTGAATATCCGGCTCGCCGCCGTCAGGCAGCACGACCCGCACACGATCCCCGGCGTGTATGCGCCCCTCCAGCATGGCGGTGGAGAAGGCATCCTCCACATACCGCAGGATGGCGCGGCGCAACGCGCGGGCACCGCCGTGGGGATCCTTCCCCTCCCGCACGAGCCACGCCACCGCCGCCTCGTCAAACTCCAGCCCCACATCCATCGCCAACGCCCGCTTTCTGACCTCCTCCAGCATGAGCCTCGCAATGCGGGTCAGCTCCTCCTGTCCCAGTGGGCGGAAGACCAGCACCTCGTCCACCCGATTCAGGAACTCCGGCGGGAAGGTCTGCCGTAAGGCCTTGTGCATATGCGCCGCCGACGGTCGGTTCTGTTGCTCGGCAAAGCCCAGCGTTGTCCCGATGGCCTCGGTGCCGAGGTTAGAGGTCATGACGATCACGGTGTTGCGGAAGTCCGCTCGCCGCCCCTGTGCATCGGTCAGGCTCCCGTCATCCAGCACCTGAAGCAGGATATTGAACACTTCGGGGTGCGCCTTTTCGATCTCGTCGAACAGCACCACGGCATACGGATGCCGCCGCACCCGCTCGGTCAGCTGTCCCCCCTCGTCAAATCCGACATACCCCGGGGGCGAGCCGATGAGGCGGGAGACGCTCTGCTTCTCCATATACTCCGACATATCCAGCCGTATCAAGGCATTCTCACTCTCGAACAGGGTCTCGGCCAGTGCGCGGGACAGCTCTGTCTTGCCCACCCCCGACGTACCGAGAAAGATGAACGACCCGATGGGACGGCGGGGATCCTTGAGCCCCATCCGACCGCGCCGGATGGCACGGCAGAGGGCTGTGACCGCCTCGTCCTGCCCGATCACCCGCTCCCGCAGAGCATCCTCCAGCCGCAGGAGGCGTTCCCCTTCCCCCTCCATCAGGCGGCTGACCGGAATGCCTGTCCACTGCGTGACCACCTCGGCGATGTCGTTCGGCTCCACCACGGGTGCCCCCGTGTCCTGCTCGCGGCTCCAATCCTTGCGTGCCGCCTCCAGCTCCTGCCGCAGACCCGCCTCATCGTCCCGAAGCCGCGCCGCCCGCTCGAAGTCCTGCGCCTTGATGGCCTCGGCCTTCTCGCGGCTCACCGCACTCAGGCGGGTCTCCAGCCGCTTGACCTCGGGCGGCGATGTCCGTGCGCGGATACGCAGACGGGAGGCGGCCTCGTCCACCAGATCAATGGCCTTGTCCGGCAGGAACCGATCCGGAATATACCGCACCGACAGGGTCACGGCGGCCGTCAGTGCCTGATCGGATATGTGCAGGCGGTGGTGTGCCTCGTAGGCGGGGCGCAGTCCCTCCAGGATGAGCCGTGCCTCCTCCTCGCTCGGCTCCCCGACCGTGACTGCCTGAAACCGCCGCTCCAGTGCCGCATCCTTCTCGATGTAGCGTCTGTACTCCGACACGGTGGTCGCACCGATGACCTGCAGTTCCCCCCGTGCAAGCGCGGGCTTGATGATATTGGCGGCATCCACGGCTCCCTCGGCCGCCCCCGCGCCCACGATGGTGTGTATCTCATCGATGAACAGGATGACCCGCGGCTCCTTCCGCACCTCCTCCATGACGTTCTTGAGCCGCTCCTCAAACTCGCCGCGATACTTGGCACCCGCGATCATGGACGGGATGTCCAGCGTGACTACCAACTTGTCCCGAATGGTATCCGGCACGCTCCCATCGGCGATCCGCTGTGCCAGCCCCTCCACCACGGCGGTCTTCCCGACCCCCGGCTCCCCGATCAGGCAGGGGTTGCTCTTGGTGCGACGGGACAGGATCTGGATCAGACGCTCAGTCTCGGTGTCCCGCCCGATGATCAGGTCGATCTTGCCCTCCTGCGCCATAGCCGTCAGGTCGCGGCCATACTGCGCCAGCGTGGGCATATGAGAAAGAGCCTTGTCCCCCCGCCGCGCCTCCTTACCGGGGCGAGAACGCCCGGCTGTCTGCGAGGGAGAGGGTTCCTCCGAGGCGCGGGGCGACGTGGGTTTATCCCCGCCGGGTGCGGCGCGAAGGAAGGCGCGCACATCCTGCTTCAACTCCTCCACGGGAAGCTCCAGCTCATCCAGAAGCCGCACCGCCACGCAGTCCCCCTCCGACAGCAGAGCCGACAGTAGGTGCTCCGTGCCGATATAGCTCTGCCCCGCATCCACCGACAGGGCGGCCGAGTCCCGAATGATCTTCTGTACGCGGGGGGTCATGTCCGAGGCCGAGACCGGGCTTTGCCCTCCTTCCCCCGCCAGCCTCACGATGGCCTCCCGCAGTGCCTTCTTCTCCACCCCCCGCGCGCGGAGGATGCGGGAGGCGATGGAGGCCTCGTCTGCCAGCAGACCCAGGAGCAGATGCTCCGAGCCGATATAGGTGTGCCCAAGATCAGCCGCCGCGGCCAGAGCCGCGTTTAGGGCACGCTGAGCGCGTTCGGTAAAGCGATTTGTCATATCCTATCTCTTTTCCTTTGTATCATGAAGTATCAAGAACTCATGGTAGCTGTCGGTGTCGTCTGTTTCGGTTGCGTCAGCTGTTCCCGAACGAACGCCGCCCGTGCGGCATCCAGTGCCCCCTCATCCGCCGCCGGAACGTGCGCGGCTTGGCTCAAGAGGGCGGGCTGTGTGCGGATAAAGATCGCCGTCAGCTGTTCCACCCGCACCTCGGGCAAGAGTCCGCAAGCCGCCCCTACCCGCAGGTCGGCCAAGCCCCGCCTGCACTCCGTCTCGGACAGGATGCGTGCATGGCGAAGCATCCCATAGGAGCGGTATATCCGATCCTGCATCCGACTGCGAGCGGCTCCACTGTGAGCGGCACGCCGTCGCCGCTCCAGCGCGACCACCGACAAGATCGCCTCCGAGAACCGCGACAGATATTCCTGTTCGGTCATGCCGAACGGGACACGCGCCGTCAGGCGAAAGAGGCTGTCCTCCCCCTCCGTGCCCTGCAGGTATACCCCCTGCGGCTCCAGCCACGCGGACAGACCACGCAGGCTCCCCGCCGCCGCCAGAGTCGGCAGGTACAGGAACACAGCGGTCGACAGCGCGGCTCCGACCTCCCCCGGATTCTGCGTCAGGAACCCCCGCCGCTCGTCAAAGGCAAGCTCCAACCGTGCATCCAGCTGTCGCTCCACCCCGGTTACCCCCGCGTAGGCATCCTGCAGAGCAAGCCCGGCTCCGAGACCGCGTAGGCGGATATGATCCTGCCCGCACAGCATGGCAGACAGCCCGCACGGCTCGTTCAAGTACAGGCTGTGCGGCAGACTGACCCGCAACAGCTCGGGGGAGGCGTAGCCCCCCTCGACCAGCGCACAGGCCGCTGTTCTTGTGATCCCAGCAAAGTCGATACAGGAAAAGCCGTTGTCCGACAACAGCTTCCCGACCGTCCCCAGCAGTGCCTCGGCCTCCTGCGCCCCCAGGCGCGGCGGGAAGGGGTAGCCCGCCACATTCCGCGCCAGCGTGACGGCACTACACAGGACGACATCCTGCTCCGCACCGGGTATCTCATACCACGCCATGACCGCTCACCTCCTTCTCCAGCTTGCGGATGCTGTCCCGCAGGGTCGCGGCATCCTCATACCGCTCGGCGCGTACCGCCGCATTCAGCTCCCGCCGCAGGCTTGCCACCCGCTCCCGACGCTCCTGCCGCGCACGAACAGCCGAGGGGACTCCGCCGCCATAGGGCACCCTGCCGCATAGGATCGGCATCAGGGGTGCCAGCTCGACGGCAAAGGTGGTATAGCATTCCGCGCACCCGATTCCTCCCGATGCCACGGTGTCCGCCCAGACCACCCCACAGCGCGGGCAGGCCTTGCCGGTCTCGCCGCCGGTCATCCACAACTCCCGCGCCTCCCGCAGGGGCGGCTCCTCCGGCATAAGTTGTGGGGACGGGGAGCCGGGACAGGCTGTACCCAGCTCCTCCAGCTCTCCCGAACGCCGCATGGCCTCGGCGCACTCGTCGCACAGGCTGAGCTCCCGCACCTGTCCGTCCATCTTCTCGCGGTAAAAGACGGTGGCGTTCCGTCTGCCGCAGGTCTCGCAGAGCATATGTATTCCTCCCTTTTGACTTTTGCCGCTTGCCGCTCGTATTCCGCCCTGTATCACGGCGGGAAGCGGTCGTCTTGCGCGGAGAGGGGCTTGTCCATCTCCGGGCTTTCCTCTATTATACCGCGCCCCGCCGTCCTTTTCTGTCGGAATACGGAGATGGGCAAAATATTTCCGAGCGAAAAAAGACCGCCGAGGGCACATGACCCTCGACGGCGTTTATCGGTTATTTCGGTCGCCTGCGCTCAGGCGTAGTAGGAGCAAGCCAGCAGGTATGCGTGATCCTCGTCCAGGTCGCCCTTGACCAGCGAGGACACTCTCTGGTTGACCCAGGCGCGCAGGAAGTCGTGGAGCTGCTCATTGAGGGGGTAGACCCCGTCCTCGTTGCACTGCTCGGCGTACTGGGCAATCATGTCGTAGTAGTAGGAGACCCACACATACCGCAGACCGTCCTTTTCCCCTTGGCGGGAGACCAGCAGGTTCTCAATGCCGGAGACACTGTTGATGTTGAGGAAGGAGGCATCCCCGCCGCCCCCGAAGATGCGGTTCGGGTTCTTGAGGTTGAGCACGACCAGCGGGCCGTCCACCGAGCCGACATGATAGTAGCCGGCATCGTCCTTGACCAGAGTCGCAGTGGTATCCACATAGGTCAGCTCACCCGTGACCTCGCCGATGATCTCGTCGGCGCGGGGTGCGCCCTCCACCATCTGCTCGCGCGTCCGCTCGGTGATCTCGTAGTCCTTGCCGGGGATCAGGTCGCGCACCCGCTCGACCGTCAGGTCGTACTCCACGGGATAGGTCGCATCTCCCTCGACATACACGCCGATGACCCAGCGGTTGGGATAGCTCCACGCGCCGGTGCTGTCCTTCATGTACTGTTCCTCCAGCATGATCTCGATGGACGGGTTCTCGCCCGAGGCCGAGACACGGGGGGAGGAGGAGATGAAAGCGCGGTTGGAGGCGTAGTGCCCCACGTTGACCGTCACGCCCGGCGTGGTGACCGAGACGGTAATGCGGTAGAGACCCACGTGCTCCGGCTTGCTGGGCTGGATGGCATAGTAGTACTTCGCATCCCCCTCCCGCAGCTCGGGCATGGTGGTATGCACGGTCGAGCCGATGGGCACGATCTGCGGGTTGAAGGCGGTGTTCGGATCCGGCAGGATCACCTGATAGAAATCCAGCGAGCAGGTGTAGGAGCCGATGAAGAAGTAGCTGCTATCCCCTGCGGAATAGCCCTCGGGCGCACCGTCCATGACCATCACGCTGTAGCTCAGCAGGTCAGAGTCGGGAGCCTGATAAGCAGGAGCCTCAAAGGAGAACTCACCCTTCTCGTCGGTGGTGCCCTGCGCGATCAGCCGTGTGCCGTCGGTGACCACCAGGGTCACGCCCGAGATGGTCTTGCCGACCAGCTCGGCATCCGACACGCCGCTGTCATAGCGGGCGATCACCGTGTGGTGGTAGGTCTTGGCCGCCCCGCACTTGGAGCAGATCTCGCCGATGTAGGTGTGGTCGCAGACGGTCTCGACTTCGGTAGCCGCCTCAGTATCAGTTTCGGTGTCGGTCTCGGCGGTCGTGCCGCCGTCGGTCTCAGCCTCGGTCTCGGCGACTGTGTCGGAGCTGATGTCGGTCTCCTGTGAGCCACCCTCGTCCGAGCAGGCCACCGTCGCGCCCGCCGCCGCAAGGGCGAGCAGGCAGACGGCTATCATTCCAATGATCTTTCTCATAGCTTGATCCTTATTCCTTGACCAGCGTCAGGGTGTACTCCTGCAGGTCGGCCGAGGTCTTGACCGAGGCATTGTCAAAGGTGTAGCCCTCCGGCAGGGAGTCCTCCATGATATGCACATCGTACACACCGCGCTCATTGTTGCCGAGGCTGTAGATGACCTTCCCTTCCGCATCGGTAGCGGCGGGCATCAGGCAGAAGGAATCCCCCTGGCAGAGCTGTACCTGCACGCCCTCGGCAGGCTGATCAGTATCCCCCAGCACCACGGTGAACAGGTAGGCGTTAGCAAGGATCCCCGCGTCAGCCTCGGCGTCAGTCTCGGCCTCAGTCGGAACCTCGGTCGGGGTCTCGGTCGCAGACTCGGTGGCGGCGTTGGTGGCGGCATTCGTGCCTGTCTCGGTGGCGGTATCGCCGCCGCAGGCCGCCAGCAGGCTGACGGTCAGGCACAGTACCAGAAGCGCAATGATCTTTTTCATGTCGAAAATATTCCTTTCATTTCATTCTGCATTAGACGTGCCGTGCGAAGCAGCAGAACATCAGCCACTCGTCCGCGACGGGCTGACCGTCCACATCCTGCATACCGTACAGCATCATCAGGTCGGAGAGGATATGCGCCAGCTTCTCGTCTGCCTTGACATAGCCGTAATCGAAGGCATCCGGATCGACCGCCTTGGCCTGTGCCAGATATGCCTCCATCTCGGCCTGATGGTTGCCCATCAACTGCCCCAGCTCGTCCGGGATGTCCTCACGGGTGGTGAAGTCAAACGCACCGGGATGCAGCTTGCCGTCCTCCGTGTAGTAGCCCTGCTCGATGCACTTTTGGAGCGTTGCCCAATCCCCGAGCCACGGGATGTAGCCCGCGCCCTCGGCACCGGACACACCCAGCATATCCACGTACACATAGCCGGTCTCAGAGTAGTCCAGAATGGGGGTGCCGTCCGCCTCGTAGCCCAGGATCTGATGGTAGTAGCCATCGGTGCCCAGTGCGGCGTAGAAGTCGTAGTTGCGCCAGATGATGATGTGGGATGCATCGATGGTGGTCGTCCACGCACCGGTGCAGACCGTCATCACGTCCAGCTTCTCTGCGACATACTCAATGGTGAAGTCAAAGCTGCCCAAAGTATCCACGGGGTCGAAGCCGACCGCGAGGTAGTAGGTCTTCCCGGCCTCCAGCGTGTGCCATATCTGGAAATGACCCTCCCGCTCGTTGTCGCCGGAGTCCAGCTCCCGTCCGTTCTCATCCATGAGCCAGGCGATGGTGTCGATCACGCCGGTCATATCCGAGGTGGTCGCACCCTCTGCCAGGGAGTAGAAGGTATACACACCGGCCTTATCCGGCACGAACTTGAAGTAGTGACCTCTGGGGACGAAGACATTGTTGATGTCGATATGATTCTTGCCGACCTCGGCGACAAAGGCACTTGCGTTATCCAGGCCCTGCCGCACGTCGGTCACCTTGGTAATGCCGCGACCCACGCCGTAGTGGTCAAAGTAGGAGCAGAACTCCAGCCACTCCCACTCGTGGTTCTTGCCGTCGCCGATGGAGGAGGCGAACAGATCCAGAAGACCCGCCAGTTTCTCATCCACGACCGAGTAGCCCAGCTGACTGTATTTCTCCAGCCAGCAGTAGCTGCGGCTCAGGTCATTGCTGATGGAGGAAGCGTAGTCCACGCCGTCGATCTTGAGGTAGCCCGCGTAGGCCAGATCCTCCAGCGAGGTGGCCGACCACTGGGTCGAGCCACAGAGTTTGGCCAGAAGCAGGGGGCCGTCAACCGTACCGACATGGTAGTAACCGTCCTCGGTATTGAATACCACGGTCGCGTAGTTGAGGTAGCTGGTAGCAGCATTCTCGGGAGCCACGCCGTCCGCCGCAGGGCGGTAGACATCCATGCAGCCGCCCGCCGCCGTCATGTCGGCCACGGTGGTCATGCGGAGGTTCTTGACGTGGACATACTCCTCGCCCGGCTTCATGAAGCCGAAGCCATCCGAGCTGTCCTTGGTGTAGGCCAGCGAGATGGTATGCGTTCCCGCCGCCTGCGGCGTGTAGGCATAGCAGGTCACCCAGCCGTCCTGCGGCACCACCAGTGTCTGCATGATATGTCCGTCCACATAGACCGCAAACATATCGTAGATCTGTGTCCCGTAGGTATCGTACTCGATGGAATACTCGTAATCAAAGGCGAACACCTGTCCCGCCGCAAAGGTCAGCTCAGTGTTGATGATGGCGGAGGTGTTGTGCTTGCCGCAGTTGGCGGGCTGAATGCCCTTCTTATCCTCGGTCAGCACCCACGGCCAAACATACTCGGAATCCGAGGGGGTGTAGGTAGCGTTGAAGCCCTCGCCGTTGATGGCCGCCTCGATCTCGGAGGAATCCGGCATCTGAACATCCGGCTTTTCCTGCTCGGTTCCGTCGGACGGCTCGTCTGCGCCGGAGCTGCCGTTCTGCGTGTAGTCATCCGACACGTAGAAGGCGAACTCGGACTTCCATGCCTCGGCGTTGGGGTTGCCGCCGACCATGCCGTAGGCCACCACACCGTAGCGGTCGATGAAGATGGTACAGGGAACCGAAGCACCGCCGTGGAAGCCTGCGAACAGAGCATAGAGACCTGTGTTGGGGGTCATGGTGAAGCTGTAGCCGTTCTCGGTCTTGAACTCCTCGCACTTAGTGGCGGAGTCCGAGATGCTGAACGCCACGATCTCGACCTGATCACCGTAGGCCTGATAGGCCTCCTCGATGGCGGGAAACTCCGACTTACAGGGGCTGCACCAGGTCGCCCAGAAGTTGAGCACCACCAGTTTCTTGCTCTGCAGAAGCTCGGAGAGTTTGACCTCCTGCCCGTCCTTGAGGAAAGAGAAGTCGTACATGACATCCCCCACCGCGTAGCTTGCGGGCTGGTTCGGGTACTGGTCGGTGATGACTGCGGTATCCGCGACCACGGCGACCTCACCGCCGGCGGCGGTGGTCTTGACCGAGGCGGCGGTATAGCCGGGCTTGAGATCGGACAGCGTGACGGTATACTCCGCGCCCATCAGGACGGCGGTGAAGTTGCCGTTCTCGTCGGTCTTACCGGTCGAAACGGTCTTGCCGTCCGCATCGGTCAGGGTCACGGTCACGCCGGAGAGCAACATCCCGCCCTGCGACTTAGCCAGAATCGTGTAGGTGACAGCCCCCTCGGGCGGCTGTGTCTCGCCCGAATCGCCGGGGGTGGACTCGGTATCGGAGGGCGAGCCGGTCTCGGTGCCGTCGGCAACGCTCGTGTCGGTCTCGGTGCCCTTCCCGTCATCGGAGCAGGCGGTCAGCAGGGTAGGCAGGAGCATGACCACCACCAAGGCCAGTGCCAACGCACGGCAAATAAAGGTTCTGTTTTTCATGGGTTTCTGTATCCTTTCTACTGTGTAGGATGTACGGATAGGAGAGGAATTATTGCGCCGTCAGCGTGACGGTGCAGGTCACACCGCTGAAGTCCACCGTAGCCGTCAGGGTCGTCCCATCCACCGTGATGGTGGCAACGGCGATGCCCGCCGCATAGTCCACCGAAACGAAGGTGTAGGCAAGCGAACGTCCGTTGGAAGTCGTCACAGTCCCGAAGCCGTCAAAAGTATAGGTGATACCGCTGTCTACGTCCAGTGCCTCGGTACGGTAGAGGCGGTCGCCCTTCTCCACGGTGAATGCCTTGTCGCCGTTGACAAACGCGCGAGGGGTGGAGGGGTCGCAGAAGGACAGGCGGTTGATGGAGGTCTCCCCGGTGGTCTCGTCGATCGTCCAGAGAATGTACCGTCCGTCACGGTAGGAGTAGGCGAAGGAGGTGGAGTTAGCCATCTCCTCTCCGTTCAGCATACCCGACTGCGCCGCGCCGCTGGTCAGGGTACTGCCCGACATACCGTCAAAGCGGTAGGCCGCGCCCAGCGAGTTCTGCCATGCGCCGAACATCTCGTCCACGGGGGCACACAGGATCTGGTCGTTATACAGATACCAGTCCTTGTTCGCCGAGAGCACCAGATCGGTGTCCCCGACGGGGATCACATAGAAGTCGGTTCCCTCGAATTGGAAGAGCAGGGTGCCGTCGACCTGCATGGTAAAGGTCACGCTGATGTCGTTGACCACGCCGCTGAGTTTGCCGTCCAGATCCATCGCGCCGATGGTCATGTTGGTCAGTGACCCGGACATAGCCCACACGCCGGTATAGCGGGTGCGAACAGACAGCTCCACCGAGGAGGCTCCCTCCAGTGTCAAGCGGTAGAGTCGAGCCGACTCGTCCACCCCCAGCACGCCGACCGGGCGACCATCGGCATACAGGCGGAGGCTTCCGTCTGCCGCTACGCGGTAGGTGTAGGTAGTGACGGTGCCGTCAGCCGCCGTTGCCAGCAGGGTTCCGCCGTCGGTCAGCTCGCCGCGGCCGTCAAAGCTGTACAGACCGCCGTTCTTGTCGGTCAGGATCAGGTCTCCGTAGGCATCCTTGCGGCGGTAGATCGTCTCGATCCCGCCCCCGCTGACCGTGATGGAGCCGTCGGCCTCGCTGTAGGTCATGCGGTAGGTCTTGCCGTCCAGAACGAAGGAGCCGGAAAGGGTCGCCTCGTCCAGCGTGTACGGGACAGTCTTGCCGCCTGCCGTGATCCTGCCGCTGTAGCTGCCCTTGCCGTTGAACTCCAGCATCGGGAGGTCAGCCCGCTCACCGATCCAGGAGCCGACATACTCGTCCTCGCGGTGCAGGCGGACATTGTCCATGAAGGAGTTCATGGTACCGACATACATCATGGCCCGCAGGACGCCCCGCGCGGGCAGGTAGGTCAGGTAGCCGAACACCTCCTGGTCGTAGTAGAGGCAGATGGTGTTGCCATCCATCTCATCGATGGCGTAGATCATATCGTAGGCTTCCAGCGTGCCGTTCTCGTGGATAAACTCCACCCGCACGTCTCCCTGCCCGTCGGCACGGATGCCCGACAGCTTCAGGGTCAGCCCGTAGTCCTCATAGAGCCAGTTCCCATACCAGCCGCCGTCGCGGTGGCAGGTCAGGGTCGCATCGGTGGTGGAGACGGTCAGGACGCCGTCGGTCAGCTGAGCGGTTCCGCTCATGCCGCCGCTCAGGGTCAGGGAGCCGTCGCTCTCCATGGTGTAGGTACCCGACAGGTACTCATAGGTGGTCTTGTTCACGGCGTTCCCGGTGGTGCGGTAGCCGTAGTAGATGTACGACCAGTTGCCGATGCCGTCGAAGGTGTACACCTTGTGTGCGCCGGAATCCACCGTCCAGCTGCCGGTATAGGCATCCCGCAGAGAGAAGGCCTTGCCGTCTATGGTCAGGCCGTCATCCGTCACGCGACCCGCGAGTGTCTTGCCGCCGCACAGGACGGTTAGCTCATCCCCCTTGCGGGTGTAGGTCAGGTCGGTGACCGCAGTGCCCTCGCGGCGGATGCCGGTGCCGTTGACCCACAGGGTGTAGGTCACGGTGCCGTCGGTAAAGGTACCCGCCAGAGCACGATCACAGTAGACTGCAGTCAGGGGAGCCGTGGTCGGGAAGAACACAGTGGAGGTGCCGGTGGTCTCGTTCTCGTACACGCCGCCGCAGATGGTCAGCTGACCATCCACCACGGTGCCGCGGAAGGTGTAGAGCTGGTACTTGCCGATACCGGTCACGTCCGCCAAGAAGCGGGCAAAGCGGGCGTTCTCAAAGATGATATGCTCGCCGTCATACAGGTAGGAGATGGTGACGGTCTGCCCCGCATCGGGATAGGTGCAGGTGCTGTCGGCATTCAGGGTAAAGATCAGCGGCTTCTCCGACGGCGACAGGGTCAGGATGTAGTCGCCCACGATGGGGGTCACATCCGCCACGGCGGCATAGACCGTCATGTCATGGGTCGGGATGAAGCTGTCCGGGATGGGCAGGGTGCAGGCCTCATCAAAGAAGTAGCCATAGGACACCCGATTGTCTCCCTCGTCGCCGCTGAGCTGGGAGGGAAGCTGTCCGTCCGCGTACCAGAAGGACAGTGGCATATACACATTGAAATCGCTGACCGAGAGTCCCGCCTCACCGCCGAAGAGGAACTTGATCTCGAAGGTGTAGTCGGTATGCTGTTCGGTATTCACGGTCGGGTACTGTCCGTCTGCGAAGTTCCAGTCGTAGGGGTTCCAGTGCAGCTCGTTCTGCAGGTAGGTGCCGTCGGTCAGCTTGATGTCGCCGTCCACGCCACCCTCGGCGTAGCGGCAGTTATACACCACCGCCGGTACATAGCTGTACTCGTACTCGCTCGGCTGGGCGAAGTAGCCCACCAGCTCCCCCGTGACGGCGTACTTCTCGCTGACGCTGGCGCGAGAGCGGATGGTAGCCGCCGAGAAGGACTCGGCCAAGGTACAGCCCGGCTCGGCATAGCCGACCAGACCGCCCGCGTAGGCATAGCAGAACTCCTCGGAGTTGCCCACATCCAGCGCGAAGGACTGCGCCGAGACCTCACCCGCCGCGTAGCAGGTGGTCATAGAGGTGCCCTTTGCCATACAGCCGACCAGACCGCCCGCGCGCATGGCTCCGCGCACGATGCCGGTGGCAAAGCTGTTGTTGATGGAGGCAGTCACCAGCTGGGCAGAGGAGGCCATATAGCCCACGACACCGCCCGCCGCGTAGATGGATCCGCTATTGCAGTTGACCTCCACGTTCGTGGAGCAGTAGGAGACTGCCGAATAGTAGGCCAACGAGTTGAAATCCAGAGCCTCCTGAATGCCGACCAGACCGCCGACATAGGAGAAGGCGTTGGAGTCGGCGTAGACGTCGATACGCCCGTTCTCAGCCGAGCACAGCACGAGGTTGGAGCCCATGCCGTAGCCGACCAGCGAACCACAGAAGATGGAATTGCCCTCAGCTGCGGCCGACAGGGTAAAGTCCTTCAGGTGCAGGTCATTGATGGCACCGCCCTGGCTCCCTGCCACATTGGCCTGCAGAACGCCGAACAGACCGACATACTGCTTGCCGGTAGCCTCTATCCGGAAGTTGGAGATGGTGTGACCGTTGCCGTTGAAGTACCCGGCGAACACAGCCGCATCGCTGTTTCCGTCTCCGATGATCTGCGCCTGCTCCCCCCGGAAATCCAGATCGTTCTCCAGACGATAGTAGGCGTTGATGTAGGTGGCGTTACCGAGGTTGACCTGCTCGGCGATATAGAGCAGATCCACGGGGGATGTCACCAGGAAGGGATCATCCGACTCGGTTCCCTCCCCCGACATGGTGGAGGCCTTGAGTTTGATGCCCTCCACACGCAGAGTCGCATCCGCCGATACGACAAAGGAGTAGTTGCCCGCGTCGTCCGCCGTCAGGGTCTCCTCGTCGAGGTACACGGTCGGCTCACCCTCGTAGAAGGGGGACACCGTCAGCGAGAAGCTCACGGTCTCGCCCTTGCGGACAGACCCTCCCGCAGGTGCACCGACATAGGAGACCCCCACGCAGGTCTCAAAGGAGACGTGACACAGCTCCCGATCCGACACCTCGGTGTCCGGCTCGGTCTCGGTGCCGGGTGTGGAGGTGGTCGCTCCCCCGGTCTCGGGCAGGGTCTCGGGCAGAGCCGTCTCCCCGGTCTCGGTGGTCGTGCCGGTCTCCCCGACCCCGTCCCCACAGGACTGACAAGCCGCCAGCAAGAGGACAGAGACCGTCAGCAGGCAGACCAGCAAGCCTGCGGTGATTCTTTGTTTCTTCATATTATCCAGTAACCGTACCTTTCTACAGGTTTCGATATTCGCCGAGGCAGGGTGCCTTCACGGCATCCGCACGGCGAAGCATATGTCTCAGCCCAGCCACAGATACGCCAGACCCACCAGAGCTGCCATGACCGCGACCATGCCCAACAGGATCGGCAGGGCGGCCTTGACGGCTCCCCGCAGCATGGCGCGCTTCTCGGCGCGGGAGAGCGGGGGCAGCTCCTCCCTCGGTTTTCCCGAGGACTTCCCCACCGGGCGATACCAGCGAAATCCGTCCACGTTCATGTTGGCGAAGGTCGTCTCGGTATCCAGCTCGTCTCGTTTCTTTTTCTGATCCTTCATCCGCGTATGTCGCGCTCGACTCACTCGGCCTTTGTCTGCCCGTCCGTCTCGTCGTACAGGTGGCAGGCACAGAAGTGACCCGGCTCCACCTCCCGATAGGCAGGAGCGGTCTGCTTGCAGACTTCCATGCAGTGGGGGCACCGCGTATGGAACTTACAGCCCTTGGGCGGATCCACCGGCGAGGGGATACTGCCTTGCAGGACGATGCGCTCCCGCTTGACGTGCAGATCCGGCACCGGGACAGCCGAGAACAGAGCCTTGGTGTACGGGTGCAGGGTGTTCTCAAAGATGTCCTTCTTGGAGCCGTACTCCACCAAGGAGCCGAGGTACATGACCCCGATGGTGTCCGAGATATGCTTGACCACCGACAGGTCATGCGAGATGAAGATGTAGGTCAGCCCCAGGTCGCGTTGCAGTTCGCGCAGCATATTGATGACCTGCGCCTGAATGGAGACATCCAGTGCCGAGACCGGCTCGTCACAGATGACCAGATCCGGCTTGAGTGCCAGCGCACGCGCAATGCAGATGCGCTGACGCTGACCGCCCGAGAACTCGTGGGGGTACCGCTCGTAGTAATGCGGCTGGAGACCGCATTTCTTCATGACATCCAGAACATACTCGCGGTAATGCTCCTTGTCCACCAGACCGTGCTCCAGAGCCGCCTCGCCGATGATCTCCCCCACCGTCAAGCGGGGAGAGAGGCTGGCGTAGGGGTCTTGGAAGATCATCTGCATCTGGGGGCGCAGCTTGTTGAACTCGCGGTCGGAGAGCTTGGTGACATCCTGTCCCTTGAAGTAGACCTCACCACCGGTCACGGGGTAGAGGCGCAGGAGGGTGCGTCCCATGGTGGTCTTGCCGCATCCCGACTCCCCCACGATGCCCAGGGTCTCGCCCTTGTTGACGGTGAAGGAGACATCATCCACAGCCTTGAGGGACACCAGCACCTTGCCGAAAAGGTTAGTCTTGACGGGGAAATACTCCTTCAAGTGGCGGACATCCAGCAGGACTTCCTTCTCCAATGCGGCGTTCGCCGTAGACTCAACGCTCTGTTTCGTCACTGTTTCGCTCATGCCTGGCTCCTTTCTGCCGAGGTATCTCCCTCGGGGCAGGTCTCCCCGTCCCGATCCGCGTAGAGGTAGCACGCGACCTTATGGGTGTCGGTCACGCTGACGAGCTGCGGGTACTTCCCTGCACACTCGCGGCGACAGCGATCACAACGGTCGCGGAAGTAGCAGTAGTCCGGCATATTGATGGGGTTGGGGACGAAGCCGGGGATGCAGTACAACTCCTCCACATCGTTGTTGACCGACGGCTTGCTCTTTTGCAGACCGATGGTGTAGGGATGCAGGGGGCGGTCAAAGATGTCCTCCGTGGTGCCCATCTCGATGATCTTGCCGGCGTACATGACCACGACATAATCCGCCATCTCGGCGACCACGCCCAGGTCATGGGTGATGAGCATGATGGAGCTGTTCTGCTCCTCCTTGATCTGCTTCAGAAGATCCAGTATCTGTGCCTGGATGGTCACATCCAGCGCGGTGGTGGGCTCGTCCGCCACGATGAGGCGGGGGGAGCAGATGAGTGCCATGGCGATCATCACGCGCTGGCGCATACCGCCCGACAACTCATGCGGGTACTTGCCGTACACACCGGCGGGGTCAGCGATGCCGACCTGTGTCAGCATCTTGATGCTGCGCTCCTTGGCCTCCTGCTTGGTGATGCCCTCTATATGCAAGAGAGCCACCTCATCCAACTGGTAGCCGACCGTGAAGACCGGGTTGAGGGATGTCATCGGCTCCTGGAAGATCATGGCGATCTCCCGTCCGCGTATCTTCTGCATATCCGACAGGGGCATCTTGGCGATGTCGTACACCTGCCCGGCCTTGGTGCGGAAGCGGATGGAGCCGTCCACGATCTGCCCCGAGGGGCCTGCGATGAGCCGCATCAGGGACAGAGAGGTCACGCTCTTGCCACAGCCCGACTCGCCCACGATCCCGACGGTAGACCCCTCCGGCACCGAAAAGGTCACGCCGTTGACCGCACGAACCGTGCCGGCATCGGTATAGAAATAGGTGTGCAGGTCGTCAAACTCCACCAGACTGGACGAGTCCTTCATCTCTGTGGTGTAGTCCGCCTCGCAGACCTTCATTTTCTTCTTTAATGCGTACCGACGGTACGCCTCGCGGTTCTCCCGTTCGATCCGCTTGGATTCGGAGCGGGAGATATAATGCGAATTCTTGTTTGTATCCTTCGCCATCTCAATGACCGTCCCCTTTTGCCCTGCAAAGGGGTTCCTTTCTTTTGGATTCAAGGCGACGCCGCGCGTTCCGGCACAGAACGCGGGAGCGTGCGGCGTCCCCCGGGGGAGCGATGCTTACCGTTTGGCCTTCGGGTCAAAGGCATCGCGCAGTCCGTCTCCGACAAAGTTGAAGGCGAGGATCGCCAGAGTGATACAGATTCCGGGCGGAACCCAGAAATGGAAGCTGCCTAAGTATTCGGATTTGGTCGCGTAGTTGATCAAAGAGCCCCAGGTCGCGGTTCCGAGCGGCGCGCCCAGTCCGAGGAAGCCCAGAGTCGCCTCAGTCAGGATGATGGAGCCGAGCCCCAGCGTCATGGAGACGATCAACTGCGGGAGCACATTGGGGATCAGATGCTTGAAGATCTTTCTGCGGGTAGAGAGTCCCGCGCACTGTGCCGCCAACATGAATTCCTGCTCGCGCAGAGAGAGGATCTGACCTCTGACCAGACGAGCCGTGCCCGCCCAGCCCAAAAGGGTCAAGAAACCCATCATGAAGTACAGGCGGCGGATATCGGTAATGCCCAGCGAAGTAAAGGTGGCTGAGAGGATCAGCATGATGGGCAGCTGGGGGATGCAGTACAACACATCCACCACCCGCATGATGACCTGATCCACCCACTTGCCGAAGTAGCCCGCAAGGCCGCCCAGCAGTACGCCCAGAGCCGTCTCGAGGAACACCACGACCAGGCCCAGCGTCAGGG
The DNA here is from genome assembly GCA_964463245.1 of uncultured Clostridium sp. GTDB lineage: Bacteria > Bacillota > Clostridia > Oscillospirales > CAG-272 > CAMEON01. Next base: position 17,256 of record CAYXBU010000013.1, read on the forward strand.
AGATACGGCCGCCGTACATCAGGCGGGTAAACAGATCCTTGCCTGTCTCATCGGTGCCCAGCCAGTGACGGGAGGACATCTCGCCCTTGATGTAATACTCGGTCATGAAGGTGCTGGTGTCCACAGCGGTCTGCTTCTCCTCCTGCACCACGCCGTTTTCGTCGGTGTAGGTGACGGTATACCCCAGCGGCAGGTCTACCTTAGACCACTTTGAGGTATTGTCGGCCTCCATCTCCCCCCACGGGGACAGCAACGGGCCGATGAAGGAGAAGACGAACAGGACGACCAGGATCGCCAATCCGGCGACCGACAGCTTGGAGCGGAAGAACCGCTTCATCACCGTCATGGTCGGGGACAGGACCTTGACACGATCGTTCAGGTTCTCGCCGTGGAGATCCTCTGCCGTCATGGTCTCATTTTTTTCGTTCAGTTCGCTCATATTGTCCCCCTTTAGGAAAGCTTGACACGGGGATCCACCACCGCGTACATGATGTCGGTCAGCAGGATGCCCGCGACCGTCAGCACGGCGATGAACATATTGTAGCCCATGACGAAGGGAATGTCTCCCTCCAGCAGAGCGTCGTACGCAACCTTACCGATACCCGGGATGCTGAAGATATTCTCGGTGATCATGGCACCGCCGAACAGACCCGGCAGGGTACCGGCCAGCATGGTAACCAGCGGGATCATGGTGTTGCGGAAGGCGTGCTTATATACCACGCTCCGCTCCGAGAGACCCTTGGCGCGTGCCGTGCGGATGTAGTCCGCGCTGAGCACCTCCAGCGTATTGGTACGGGTGTAGCGCATGACCGAGCCGATGGACAGCACCACCATGACGAAGATGGGGAGCACTAAGTGCCATGCCATATCCCCGAACACCGCCCACGCCGACGTGTCGGCCGTAATGGTGGAGGATTGGATGCCCGTGCTGGGGAACCAGCCCAGATCCACCGCGAATATCTTGATCATCAGGCTTCCGAAGAAGAAGCTGGGGAAGGAGATACCGATCATGGTCAGGACGGTCGCGGCGTAGTCCAGCTTACCGTACTGATTGCAGGCACTCTTGATGCCGAGCGGGATGGCGATCGCCAGCTCTAAGATCAGGGACACGAAGGCGATCAGGAAGGAGATGCCCATGTTCTTGAAGATCACGTCTCCGACCGGGCTTCCGTACTTCCAGGAGGTACCGAGGTCGCCGCGGAAGCAGGCGACCAGCCACTTGACGTAGCCTTTCATGATCGGCATCTCCTCGACCTCAGGGATCAGATCTCCCGACGAGGTCTTCTCATAATCGCCGTTATCCTTGAGGCGGTAGACGATGTTGCCGTCCTTGTCGGTGCGGTAGAGGGGGGCACCCGGCTTGATCTCGATCTCGGTCGGCTGTTCATCCCTGTCCAGACCGTGCAGGAACACGCTCTCGTCGGAATCGTTGGTGTCCGCCAGACTGCAGTTCGCCAGCTGCTGGTACAGCTGCGCGTAGTTGTCCTGCGCGTTGGGGTTGCTCCCGTAGAACTTCGTCTCCACATAGGACAGCGGCATACAGCGCAGAAGCACATACAGGATCAAGGACACGCCGAGCAGGATAAACAGCGCCAGAAGGACACGTTTACAAATGTATTTTACCATAACCTCTTATCCTTATCGGTTCAAGTCGGAGGCGGATCAGTTGTAATCCACTTCCCAGATACGGCTCACGACGCCCTCGTTGTAGGAGGGATTCATGTTGAGCGTGTTGACATCCAGGATCTTGGTGTTGTACACAGCCAGATCGTTTCTCTGGTAGGTCGGCAGCTCGATGCACATCTCCATGACCACGTCCAGAGCCTCGGCATAAATAGCCTTACGCTCGTCCTGGTTGTTGGTCTCACGAGCCTCCTCGATCAGATCGGCCAGCTCGTTGATCTTGGCCTTCTCAAAGTCGAACTGACCGGAGGTATCGTCCAGCATACCCTGGCAGTACCAGTTCTTGGTCGCGTTGGCGGTGGAGTCCTTGTGGTAGTTCTGGAACATATCCGGGTCGTTTGCGCTCGACCACGCGGCCGCCCAGACCTCCAGGCCACCGGTAGCCAGCTTCTTGAGCGCGTTGACATCGGTCGATACCGTGGTGTCAAAACCGCACTCATTCAAGAATTCGGAGGCCAGCTGGAACATATTGTATGCGGGGTGATCCACCGTCTCGCCGGCGATGGTAAAGGTAAACTTCAGGGTCTTGCCGTTCTTCTCGAACTTGTTGTTCGCGTTGAGCGTCCAACCGGCAGACATGACCAGAGCCTGGATCTCATCCTTGCTGGTCGTGTAGTCATAGAAGGGCGTGCAGCCGTCCGGGTACGCCCAGGAGGTCACCGACATCGGGCGGTAGATCAGCTCGGCCAGGTTCTCGGTATAGTAGTCCTTGATGATGGTCGCGGTGTTCATGGCGCGCATGATCGCCTGTCTGACCTCAATGTCGGGGATATACTTGGGGTTGAGTCCGACGTAACCGTAACCGCCGGTGCGGTAGGTCTGATAGCCCAGACCCTCCACATTCACGGCATCGATGTTCTCCAGCTTGGCGTTCGGCTCGCCGTAGAGAACCTCTCCGGTCTTGAGCGCGTTGACGATGTTATCCGAGCTGACCACGCGGTAGCGGAACAGGCGGATCTTGGCGTTGTTCAGGCTCTCGCCGACCGTCTCGAAGTACTCGTTTCTCTTGTAGTAGGCGTAGTTGTTGCTGTAGAAGCCGTCGCGGGTCGGGTTGTCGCTGTCCTTGGCGTCGGTCGCCTTGTAGGCACCTGCGCCGACCGGCAGACCGTTCTTGTCGGGATCCTTGAGCACCTCGTCAAAGAAGGTCTTGCTGCCGAAGTCCACACCGAAGTGGCTGACACCGTCGAACAGTGCGACCTGCTCGGCATTGGAGTAGTAGTGCATGGGAGTGACCGTGAAGGCAAAGTTCCAAATAGCCTTGGGGTCGATGCCGTTGATGCGGATCTTCAGAACATCATGCTCCTCGCCGAGGTCATGACCGTCAAAGCTGGTGGTCTTGTAGGTGGTGATGCCCGAGACCGACTTCACATCCCCCTTGTGGCTCTCATAGTAGGCAGACTTGGCCTCGGCGGCGAAGTCCTCCAGCACGTTGGAGCCGGTCGCCCAGTAGCTCAGGATATCCGCGATCTTGGGCTCGTAGGAGGTGTAGGAGGCGTAGACCGTCTCGATGGCCTTCTCCTTCATGAGTGCGACCCGCGCATCCGCCTCGGAGCAGCTATGCTCGGTGGCGTAGGCCTTGATCTTGTCAGCCGAGAGAGCCTCTGCCATCTCGGAGGCCAGCACGCTGTTGGGGTCATCCAGCGTGGTGATGTACTTGCCGTTCTCGTCCTTCTTCTTGACCGTAGTACCCTGTGCGTTGATCTCTGTTTGGACGGTGACGATACCCTCGTTGAGGTAGTAGCTCTGCCAGTCCTCGGTGAAGGTGTACTCGGTAAAGCTCTCCAGAGTGCCGTAGATGGAGCTCCAGTCGCTGGTCAGCTCCTCGCGGAACAACCGCTTGGTGGTCTCGATGTCCTTGAGGATCTGATCGGTGGCGGGGTTGTTGGCCTTGTCGGTCAGGTACTCGATCATGTTGTAGACCCGCTGCTGAGCCTCGCTGTAGAAGCCCGCCGAGTTCTCCACATCCGAGTCATCCGCCAGCGTGGGATCCTGTGCCTGGTAGGCCTTCAGACCCTGAATATCGGTGGAGTAGATGGTGGAGGAACCGGTGTACATCGGATCCAGGTAGACATACAGGTTGAACAGCACGTCCTTGATGGTCAGGGGCTGGCCGTCCGAGAACTTGATGCCGTTCTTGATGACGAACTCATAATCCGACCAGCCGTCGTTGTCCCCGCTGGGGGTAACATTGCCGGAGGCATCGTACATGGTGGTCTTCATGTACAAAGCCACGGTCGCATAATCCTCGCCGCAGACCAGGTTGCCCTTGGAATCGGTGGAGAGCATACCGATCTGAGTCATGGAGAGGATACCGCCGTCGTTAGCGGAGGTGTAGAAAAACGGGTTGAAGTTGCCGTCCAGTGCCCCGATGGCGAAGGTCATCGGGTAGGTCTCGGGGTCGTAGGTGTAGGTCTTGTCGGTCGGCTGATCTCCCGCGGAGGTGCCGGTCTCGGTGCCGTCCCCGGAGCCGCCGCAGGCCACTGCACTCAGCAGCATGACGACACAGCAGAACAGACAGAGTGCCCGCTTCAGATACTGTTTCATATTCAACAATCTCCTTTGATTTATTTACATATATCACGGATGGCGGTAGGTCGTCCCGTCGATCTCACACTCGGCCTCCACGGTGATCCGTCCGTCGGTCAGGGGAGCGGTGTCACCACCCAGGATCCATGCATCATGCGAGGTCGGTTGCAGGTTCAGGACGATAGCGTCCTCCGGGTGATCCACGATCATCCGTCCCTGCACACAGAGGTCGCTGACCTCCGCACCGGACTCGATGGCTTGGCTGAGGAAGTAGAGCTGGGTGACGGCATTGTTGGCGACCTTGACATTCAGGGTCACGCCCGTCATGGTCAGATCGCGGATGCAGGCGGTCGCCTTCAGAGTCCCGAACAGCGAGGCTCCGCTCTCCTTTACCCCCTTGCGCTCCACCGTGAAGCCCGAAAGGGTGTGCCCGCCGCCCTCGATGGTCGCACTGACAGTTTGGGGCATGGACACAGTCGCCCCGCCGAGGTCGATGTCGTTGATGAGCAGGTACTGCTTGTTGCCCGCCAGATTCTCCAGCATCTTCTTGGCATCCGCCTTCTCCGAGACGATCTCCCAATCTCCCTCGATGAACTTGGCGTAGATGGTCATCTCCCGCTCGTTCTCAGACTCCTTGATCGGCCATGTGACCGGCGTGGTGCAGGCCTCGTCGGCGTAGTACTGAACGAAAGTGTAGGCCTTTCCCTTGAGGGACAGGAGCTTGTCGCCCGAGAACTTGGAGACCGAGCCGTTGGTGAAGGTCAGCTCCTTGATGATACTCCCGACCGCGTAGGCATTTCCGTCCTTGTCGGTCAGGTCAACACCGGCCAACAGGACATTCACGAAAGAATCTCGCCGCCACTTGGCGTACAGCCGGACATCATCGCCCTGCTGTACGCGCTTGGCAAAGTCAAAGGGTTCTCCGGTCTTGACGATGGTCTTGGCCTCGTCCTCATAGACGAGGTTGCCCGCCTCGTCGGTCACAGGCAGGTACCAGCCCTCAAAGACATAGCCCGGACGGTCGTTGATCTTCGCGTTGCCGTTGGTCAGGGTTTGAAAGCCGATATTCAAGGGGAAGGTTCCCGCATCGTAGCCGACCGTCTTTTGGGTCATGTTGTTTTCAAAGCTACCGCCGTTGGCATAGTAGCAGATGTTGGCATCCTTCTCAACGAACGGATCCCCTGCACTGCTGTCCTTGAACCACCCTGCCAACAGCAGGATCGCACCGGCGACTATGATGAGGTAGAGCACCCACTTGATGATGGGATGGAACTCGCGCCCCTTATTCTCAAGCTGCAGCAGGATGATCAGCGCGACCACGCCCAGCAGGATCAGGGCAAGCCCCGTGACCACGAAGGCCGTGACGGCCGAGCCGGAGGAGCCGACCGCCGCACCGTTGGCATCCGTCTCGGAGGAAGGCTCCTCGGAGGTGTCGGTCTCGGGTACGTCGGTATCGGTGCCCGGTCTGCTGCTGCCGGAGCCGGTAACTGTGACCGGAATACGCACCGTCTTGACCTCGTCCGCGCCGTCGCCATAGCGGTACAGGAACTGTACCTCCATGTCGTAACGGCTGAGACCGCCGGTCGGGGTCTTGAGGGTCAGGCGGGACATATCCGCCTGCTCGGTGGAGCCGTCGTCGTAGACGACCGTCAGCACAAGACCCGTCATATCAAAGGTCTCGCCCTCGGTGTACTGCTTTTTGTAGGTGCTGTTGTAGCGGATATCGCTGACGGTCAGGCGGATGCCGAACCGATTCTTGACCGCGCGCAGCTCGGTCTCCACGGCTGTCAGCTTGGCGGAGATATCGGCGGGCAGGAAGGTCTTCTGGGTCTCGTCCACGATGTTGCCGTACAGGCGGCGCGCCTCTTTGACAGCGGCACTGAAGGTCTGCACACGGGCAAGATTCTCGTCGTTGATCTCCCAGCTCATCCAGCCGCGCACCGTCTCGGCCGACTCCAGCGCCTCGATGGCCTCAATGGCCGCGCGGGTGGTGTCGTCCATGACCACGCCCAGCGAGGTGCTCTCGCCGAAGTAGGTCGCGTAAACGTAGTTGTCGTAGCCGACACCGTTCTCCGGGATGTGCATGACCAGGTCGCTGGTGCCGCCCACCATCTCGATATAGTGAACGAGCAGGGTGTCAAAGTTGGCATAGAACAGACCGTTGACAGCCACCGAGCCGACCGTGGAACCGCTTGCGGCGGCCTCCATGATCTCCATGACATCCTCGCGGTACACGCACGCCAGCGTGGGTGCCTGGATGCTGTTGAAGGTATAGTCGCGGATGCCGCTGTCATAGAAGGCGGAGGTTCCGATCATCTTGACCGACCACGGCAGGATCACGGCGGAGGGTGCCGTCTTCTTGCTCAGGCCGCTGAGTGCGAAGCCCTTGATCGAGGTCGTGCCGTCCAAAACCGTATACACGCCGCCCTCCACGCTCTTTGCTCCGGGGAAGGCACACAGCTCGTAACGTCCCGCCTCGGCGAGATTCGCGTAAAGAACTCCATCCGCAGCAAAGAATTTCTCACTGCCCTCCTCCACGGTGAACGCGGTCAGGAGGCGAGAGGAGGAGAAGGCTCCGTAGCCCAGTGTGGTCAGGGAGGCGGGGATGGTCACGGTGGTCTCCTTACCGCCCGCGAATGCCATAGCCCCGATCACCTCGGCAGAGGGGATGTTCAGTGTCGTGTACGCCACGCCGCCGTTCTCGACCGCAAACGCGCCCTTTCCGATGTGGGTCGCGGCGGCCAGGTTCAGCGTCTTGATGGCGTTGTTGTTGTAGAAGGCCATATCGCCGATAATCTTGACCCGCTCAAGGCCCGTCACGGTGCCCAGTGCCGAGCAACCGGTAAAGGTCTCGTCACCGATCACGGTCACGTTCCGCAGGTCGATGCTCTCCAGCGCGGTACAGCCGAAGAAGGTATCGTCCCCCAGCTCGGTGGTAGCTCCGCCCAGCTTGACCGTGGTCAGAGCGGTACAGCCGTAGCAGGTAAAGTCACCCGCCGTGGCAGCGTTCTCGCCGAAGCGCACCGTCGTCAGGGCATTGCACCCGAGGAAGGTGTACTCGCCGATCTCCTGCACGGACGGCAGGGTCGCGGAGGTCAGCCGCGTGCAGTTTGCAAACACCGCCTCACCCATGACCGACACGCCGTCGGGCAGGGTCACGGACACCAGATGGACACAGCCCGAGAAGGCCATGTCACCGATGCTCTCCACGGCATTTCCGGCAAAGCGGATATCCGAGAGGTTGCTGTCGGCAAAGGCATACTCGCCGATCTTCTGCACCGAGGCGGGCAGGGTGATCTGCGCCAGCTTTGAGCCGAAGAAGGCATAGTCGGGGATGGCGGTCAAAGCCGAGCCGTCCGCGAAGGTGACCACGGTCACGGCACTGTCGGCAAAGGCAGACTCGCCGAGCTCGGTCACGGTCGCGGGGATGGACACCGAGGTGACCTGACTGCCCGCGAAGGCGAAGGAGCCGATGGAGGTAACGGTAGCAGGGATGGTCACTTCATTCGTCTCGCCGAAGACCAGCAACAGCTTGGTCATGTCGGCATTGTAGAGCACGCCGTCCCGCAGGGTATACTTGGTGCAACCGTCCTCCAGACGAATGGTCAGGCGGTCAAAGGGAATGCCCACCAGACGGATGGATTCCAGGTCGAAGTCATCTCCGATGGTCAGCTCGGTCACGGGGGTGCCCGACAGGATGCCGGCTCCCCATGCCGTCAGACCGTTCGGCATATCGAAGCGGGTCAGTGCCGTATCCGCCAGAGCGGCATCTCCGATGGAGATCACGCGGCAACCCTCATCGAAGGTGAAGGAAGTCAGCGAGCCGCATCCGGCAAAGGCGTAGGCACCGATGGTGATCGCCATATCCGAACCATCCGCCTCGGGGGTCAGATGGACGGCGCGGAGGTTGTCACAGCCCTCGAAGGCGTATGCGCCGATCTGCGCCGCGCTCAGGGTCAGCTCCTTGAGGCCGACACAGCCCGAGAAGGCGTAGTCGCCGAAGCGGGTCGCCCAGCCGGTCTTGATGTCGGAGAGGGAGGTACAGCCGCGGAACGCACCGGTGCCGCAGACATACAGTCCGCTGAGGTCAAGACTTGTCAGGGACGTGCAGTTGGCAAAGCAGCTATCATAGGCAGTGCTGATCTTGTCCATGCGGCGGATCTCGGAGAGACTCGTGCAGTTGGCAAAGCACTCGCGTCCCAGCGTCACGACCTTGACGTTGCTCAGGTCGAGCAGCTCCAAAGAGGTACAGCCGTAGAAGGCGCGCTGGTAGATCACGCTGACATCGGCATCCGCGATGGGCTGTGCCTCGGTGTCCACGAAGTAGACCCGCTTCAGAGCCGTGCAGTTCTCAAAGGCGTTCTTGCCGATGGAGGTGACCGTCTTGGGGATGACGATCTCGGTGATGGTATGGTTGTCCTTGAAGGCCTCCTCACCGATCATCATGATGTTCTTGTCGGTCGGGATGACCACGACGCCGCCCGCGCCGTGATACTTGATCAGCGAATAGCCGCTGACCTCAAAGGGATCCTGCACCCGCAGGGTCACGGTGGCGGTGTAGGCGGTCGGCGCACCATCGATCACGATGCTGGCCTTGATGACGGCGGTTCCCTTCTCCAGGGTCTGCACGTTTCCGTGCTCGTCCACAGTCGCGACCTTGGGGTTGGTGGTCTCCCACTTCAGCTCCAGCTCCTCGACCGGGTAGTACCACGGATCACCCACGATCTCCAGCTCAAGGGTCATGCCGGGGTACATACTCAGGGTACCCTGCGCCTTTTTGACGGCTCCGTCGCCGTCTCGCACGGCTCCGAAGGAGATGACCGGGGTCGCCAGGGTTTTGCGGTTCTCGCTGACCGTGACGGATATGGTCTTTCGATAGCCTCCGCTGCTCTCGACCGTGACCGAGGCGGTACCGGGAGCCAGACCCACGATCTCGCCGTTCTTGACATCCACGATGCGGCGATCGTTGGAGGACCACTTGAAGTTGGAGATGTTGCCGTCACCCTCGTAGTTCAGCTTGACGGTGTGGGTCTCGTACACATCCAGGTTGATGGACTCCTCACCCTCCGCCAGCTCGAAGGAATCCGGAGCCAGCGACTGGTTGTCCTCGGACAGGTTGAGCCAGTACACGCTGTGGTTGAGCGCATAGTCATCCACCTGCACATACAGACTGTCCTTGTACTTCTCGTACAGGTCGGTGATCTCGATGGAGACGGTGGTGGTGCCGTTCTTGTTGGCATTGAGCACCGGCGTGACATAGTCGGTCGCCAGCTTCAGCTCGCCGTCCTCCAGATAGGTCAGCATGACCGACTGGGCGTAGTGGTTATCAAAGACATCCAGGTCAAGGTAGATGCGCTGACGGGTCTTGTTGCCGTCCTTGTAGTCGTAGTAGCGCACCCGCACATCCTGCAGAACGGGGGACTCGTAGTCCGCATAGAAATCAAAGGAGTAGGTGTTCTTGGTGCTCTTGCCGTCCTCGTAGTCCAGATGGAACTCGAAGGTCATGGTATACTTCTCACCGGAAGCGATATCCAGATCCAGCGGGTCGATCTCCAGCTCGATCAGAGCGGGGGTCGAACTGCCTCCGTTGGAGTAGGACTTACCGATACGGTAGGAAGTCTCGTCCATCAGCACCTCGCCCGTCGTGGCGTTGATCAGCTGATAGTTGACCGAGCGCGCGTTACGGAGCAGACCGGCGTAGAGTCCCTTGAACCGATAGGCGGTCATGTAGTTGTTGATGGAATTCTCGCCGAAGAACTCATTGAAGCAGGAGATGGCGTTGTGCTCCTCGTCGGCGTAGATCTGATCGGCATTCGGATCCTGCACATACAGGAAGCTGCCCATCGGAACCACATATTCATCATTATAATAGGTGATGTACGGCTGAGTCGCCCACACGCTTGCCTGCGGCTTCTCGTCATCGGGAATGGAGGAATCCTGCTGGAACTTGGCCAGCTCGTAAGCACTGTAGTCCAGCATGGGAGCCTGCGACCAGTCGCCGTAGAAGCCCATGAAGGGGAGCACCAGGTCGCACTGCTCGTCGGTCTCGGAGAGCAGCTTCGCAAAGCCCTCGACATACATACCGTTCTTGAAGGACTCGTCGATGTAGGTCTTCTCGGCCTCCGAGAGGGTCAGGGTCAGGGTCAGGGTAGCCGTCGCGCCGGCGGACACCGTGAAGCTCTCACCATCCGCCAACGCCTTGCCGTCCAGTGCCCAGAGGGCGGCCTCGTCGTCCAGTATATACGCCTGCTCGGCCACCGCCAGCCCGCCCAGAGCCAGGGTCTCGGTCATGAACAGAGACTGAGTCTTGAAGGAAAGGGTGGTGGTGCCGAAGTTGGTCAGCTTGAAGGAGAGGCTGTAGACGCCCTTCTTCTCCTTGTCGTCCCCCAACTCGACCTTAGGTCTGTAGTCGATGGAGGCATTGTCCGTCCACAGGTAGGCCTGCGTGAAGCGGCTGTTGTCCAGACTGCCCAGACCCGATCCCTGCTTACGGGGGGAGTAGGGCAGACCTTCCTTGTCGTACACGGTGGTCGCCGTGGACATCATGAGCTGGTTGACCCGTCTCGTCACCTCGACCGGGGACAGCTCAGGCCACAGGCTCTTGACATATGCCCGCACCAGTGCCGTCACGCCCGCCATATTGGGGCAGGCCATACTGGTACCGCTCATCTCGGTGTAGCCACCGGGGACAGCCGAGGTGATCTCGCCGCCGTGCGCCGTGATCTCGGGCTTGAGCTTGAGGTCGGGGGTACTGCCCCACGAGGAGAAGTCACTCATGAAGGGACCCGCCTTGTAGGTGGTGTCCAGCTTGAACTTACCGACACGCGCGGTCGCCGCCGAGACCATAGCCTCACCGGCGTTCATGCCGATGGAGATAGCGGGGATAGGCTCCTCCACATCCCCCAGCGACATACGCACGGTTCCGGCTACATTATTATATACAATGATAGCAACAGCACCGAAGCTCTTGGCGATCTCGACCTTCTCCTGGAAGGTGGAGTTACCGCGCTTGACCAGAGCCACGCGCCCCTTGACCAGCTCCTGCACGCCCGCCGTGTAATCCGAAGCCAGACCGACACCGGGGATGACCACATACTCAAACTCCTCGGTGGTTCCGTCCTTCCCGAGCATCTGCTCGATGAAGTCGAAGGGGAGGCTGTTCTCGTCGTTGGAGTTCTCAAAGAAGACAGGCAGGGTGCCGTTGGCCAGCAGGTAGTCCGACTTCTTACCGCTGATGGATGCGACCGACAGAGCCGATGCATAGGTAGAAGGGGAGCCGATGGTACCCGAGTCCGGGTTGGTGGCGAGGTTGGTGCCGAACACGCTGCCGTAGCCCGCGCTGTAGTCGTTGCTGGCGGCGCAGAGCAGGTTGATGCCCTGCTCGCCGATGGCGGTATAGATACGATGGAGGTACTCGCCCTCGTCGTCGCCGTCATCCGAAGTGGTAAAGCCACAGGTGGTACCCAGACTCATGTTGATGACATCCACGCCGAGGAGCATACAGTCCTCCAGCGCGGTCAGGATGTCCTCAGTCTCGGCACCGCCCAGGTCGGAATCCTCCAGGTCATCGGTAAAGACCTTGCAGATGACCAGCTGTGCCTCGGGAGCCACGCCGATGAACTCCTCGTCCACATGGTTGCCGTCCTTGTCGGTGTAGCCGCTCGCATCGTGACCCGCCACAATGCCCGCCACATGAGTACCGTGGTTGGAGTAGGAGGGGTAGACATCCGCGTCGTTGTCGGCGTAGTCATAGGCAAAGGGGACCTTGGCATTTATGTACACATCCGACACGCTCAGCTTGCCGAAGTTCAACAGCTGCTTCTCCTCGGCGCACAGCTCCTTGGTCGCCAGGATGCGGGCAATGTCCTCCTCGGTGAACCGAACAGGGTTGCTTCCCGCAGGCATATCCAGGAAGGCAGCGTGGGTGTAGTCCAGACCGGTGTCGATGATGGCGACCACCATGCCCGAGCCGTCCAGCCCGTCCTTCAAGGCTCCGGAGGAGTCGTACACACCGGTGCCGTACACGCTGGTGATGTTACTGACCGCCGCGCCCGAGCCGGAGGTCTCCACCGTCTTGGGTGCCGCGTAGGCGCGGGTGATGACCACGCTGTCCACCCCGCCGAGCCGGCGCAGCTCCGACACATGGGAGGTGTCCACCTCGATGGCGACGGCATTGTCGATCGCCACATAGCGGTGCTTCAGCGTATATTCAATGCCGGCCTCGCGGATGGTCTCCAGCAGGCGATCCTGCTCCGCGTACAGCTCTTGGGTCTTCTTCTGACCCTCCTCCGATGCCGCAAAGTCCGAGACGCTCTCGTCCCCTGCATAGTCGGTCAAGCCGGCCTGATCCAGACTGACGATGACCGTCCGCTTCTCGTAGGTCTTGACCTGCGAGCCGGACAGTACGCCGTTGTTGAAGTACTGCTGCATCAACTGCGAGAAGTCCATGCTCCCCGTCACGTCGGTAAACAGACTGCCGCCCTCCGGCGTTTGGTAGGCACTCAGCAGACTGCCCGTCATGAGCGAGATGACCAACAGTACGGTCAAGCTCAGACCCAGAACTCTTCCCAAGCTCTTTTTCACGATTCATCCTCCTGATGGTTGTAATGATCCGGTTCTGATTCCGGTATCGGGTGCGCAAGCAAAGACCGAGCGTTGAATGAAATCACCGCCCTGAATCCCGCATCTGCATATATGTCAAGTGTGCTGTACCGCGGGGGACACCCGCAGTTCCCTCGGCACACAATAGGTCATCCTACATTATACACCATTTCTTCCATCTTGTAAAGTGACGATTCTGTAAAATTATTCGGAATGATTTTCGATATATTCAGTCATTTGTATCTTTTTTTGCCTTTTTCCGTATACGGAGGCAAAAAAGGCCGTCCCCCGGCCAGAGACCCGACCGGAGGGCGGCTACATACACTTTATGACTTCTGCTTGTGAGCCAAACGGTAGAAGAACTTACACAGCTCCACGACCGGAATGACCGAGACCGCCAGAGCCAGCGCGATGCCGTACTCCCGCAGGTTCAGCTCGGCGAGGCTGAAGGCCTCAGCCAAGAACGGGACCTCGATGACAGCTGTCGTCAAGAGCAGCGACAGGATGCCCGCGCCCCACAGCCACTTGTTCTGAGACTTCAAGGCGAAGATGGAGCCGTGCAGGGAGCGCATATTGAATGAATGGAAGATCTCTGCCATGGACAGGGTCAGGAAGGCCATGGAATAGCCGAAGGTCGGGTCATTATCCTCCAGCACGAAGCGACCGAGGCAGTAGGACAGGAGAGTGATGACCGTGACATACAGTCCCTGGTAGGCAATGGCGACACCCATACCGCCGGCGAAAACGCCCTCCTTGGGGTCGCGGGGAGCCTTCTTCATGACATCCGCCTCCGGCTTCTCCAGCCCGAGAGACAGAGCGGGGAAGCAGTCGGTGATCAGGTTGATCCAGAGCAGGTGCACCGGCAGGAAAATGGTGAACGGATCACCGATATCCTTGCCGACTGCCGTCAGGACGATCCCGATCATGGTCGCGAAGAAGATGGTCAGAACCTCGGAGAGATTGGAGGCCAGCAGGAACTGGATCGCTTTGCGGATATTATCGTAAATGCGTCGTCCCTCTGCGGCGGCGGAGACGATGGTAGCAAAGTTATCGTCGGCCAGGATCATGTCGGCCACGTTCTTGGTCACGTCGGTACCGGTGATGCCCATGCCGACGCCGATATCGGCGTTCTTGATGGAGGGGGCGTCGTTGACACCGTCCCCGGTCATGGCGGTCACCTTACCCAGCTTGCGCCATGCGTTGACGATGCGGGTCTTGTGCTCGGGCTGGACGCGGGCGTAGACCGAGTACTTCTGCACATCGGTGGCGAACTGCTCGTCGCTGATCTTGTCCAGATCGGCACCCGTGATCGCTTGGGAGGCATCCTCGATGATGCCCAGCTCGCGGGCGATGGCCACGGCGGTATCCTTGTGGTCGCCCGTGATCATGACAGGGCGGATGCCCGCCTGACGGCACTCCTCGATGGCGGCCTTGACCTCGGGGCGGACGGGATCGATCATGCCGACCAGACCCACGAAGCACAGCTCCCGCTCGACAGGCTCGGACTCATACACGGCGGGCAGGGCGGTCAGCGGCTTCTGCGCCACCGCCAGCACCCGCAGGGCACGGTCGGCCATGCCCTTGTTGGCGATCAACAGCTCGGCGCGTCCCTCCTCGGTCAGCGGGACGGCAACACCGTTCTTGAGGATGGACGTACACCGCTTGATGATCTCATCCGGTGCACCCTTGGTGAACTGGATATAGGAGCCGTCAGCCTGATGGACGGTGGTCATCATCTTGCGACCGGAATCAAAGGGGATCTCGCCCACGCGGGGGAGCTTTCCCTTCTCGCCGTTCTTGTTCAGCCCCAACAGGGCGGCGTAGTTGACAAGGGCACACTCGGTCGGCTCTCCCACGGCGGTACCGGCCTCCTCGTCATACTCGGCATCCGAGCAGAGGGACATGGCATTCGCCAACAGCTGCTCGTCCTCGCCGACATGATCCACGACGGTCATCTTGTTCTGGGTCAGGGTACCGGTCTTATCCGAGCAGATGATCTGGGTACAGCCCAGTGTCTCCACGGCGGTCAGCTTGCGGATGATGGCGTTCTTCTTGGACATATTGGTCACGCCGATAGACAGCACGATGGTCACGACGGTGGACAGACCCTCGGGGATGGCGGCCACGGCCAGCGAGACCGCGATCATGAAGGTGTCCAGTACGGTTCCGAACAGGTCATCCCCTCCGTTGCCGGTCAGCAGACTGCCGAACAAGTTGACAGCGAAGATGACCACGCAGATGCCGATGACCAGGTAGGTCAGGATGCGGCTGAGCTGGCCGAGCTTGATCTGCAGGGGGGTCTTCCCTTCCTCTGCCTGAGACAGCGCGGTGGCGATCTTGCCCATCTCGGTGTCCATACCGGTGGCGGTGATGACCGCCTTGCCGCGCCCGTAGACCACGGTCGAGCCCATGAAGACCATGTTCACGCGGTCGCCCAGCGGCACGTCCCCGTTCTCGCCGGGGTGCAGAGCCTCCTCCGACTTGTTGACCGGCACCGACTCACCGGTCAGAGCGGCCTCCTCGATCTTCATGCTGGCACACTCGATGATACGGGCATCCGCCGGGACGGCATCCCCCGCCTCCAGCACCACGATATCCCCCACCACGAGGTCTTCACTGTGTACGGTGATCTGCTTGCCGTCGCGCAGGACCTTGGTCGTGGCGGCGGACATTTCCTGCAGGGCGGCGATAGCCTCCTCGGCCTTGGACTCCTGCACCACGCCCAGCACGGCGTTGATGATGACCACGGCCAGGATGATGATGACATCCGAGGGGAACTCATGCTCGTAGATGGCCAGCACGCCCGAGATGGCAGCCGCCACCAAGAGGATGATGGTCATGGGGTCGCCCAGCTGCTTGAGGAACCGCAGGATCAGGGACTCCTTTTTCCCCTCGGCCAGCTTGTTCTTGCCGTTCTTTTCCAGCCGTGCCGCAGCCTCGGCACCGGTAAGGCCCTCGGGAGTGGAATTGACCCGAGACAGGGTCTCCTCCGTACCTTGCAAATAAGGTTTCATGTATACTCTCCTTCTTTTTTGGGCGGGGGTGCCGTACGCCGAAAAAAAGAGACTCGCCTGTCACCGCGTTCTTGCGTGACAGGTAAGTCTCATCGTTTCAAATGCTGCCAGACGGTAAAGACCGCCAGGATGTTGGCAACACTGCACGGGGGCGTGCCGACTACTCCCCTACCTTTGTGACCCTATTGTACCATGTTCCGCGCGGCTTGTCAAGGGGGAAAATGTGTTTTTTTCAAAAAAAGATGGTTGAAAAATGGCGACGACTATGGTATAATAGGAGGGTCATAATACGAGCAGGGAGATATCCTCCCGTTCAAATAAAAAGGAAGACGACAGATATGGACAGAAAAGAATCCCGCCCCGCCGCCGGTCTTAAGCCGGGCTTTTCCAACGAGGAATACATTCGCCTTCAATCCGAGAAGATACGCAGTCGGATCGCCGAGTTCGGCGGCAAGCTTTACATGGAGTTCGGCGGCAAGCTGTTTGACGATTACCACGCCTCCCGCGTCCTGCCGGGCTTCCTGCCCGACAGCAAGCTCAAGATGCTGTCCGCGCTGGGCAACGATGCCGAGATCGTCATTGCCATCAATTCCGCCGACATCGAGAACAACAAGTACCGCGAGGATCTCGGCATCACCTACGACAAGGAGGTCATGCGCCTGGTGGACAGCTTCCGCGAGGAGGGACTGTATGTCGGCAGTGTGGTCATGACCCGCTACAGCGGTCAGCGCGCCGCCGATGCCTTCAAAAACGCCATGGAGCAGGCGGGGATCCGCGTCTACCGCCACTACCCCATTGAGAACTACCCCCGCGACGTCGCCCGCATCGTCAGCGAGGACGGCTTCGGGAGGAACGAGTACATCGAGACCACCCGCTCCTTGGTGGTGGTGACGGCTCCCGGCCCCGGGAGCGGCAAGATGGCCACCTGCCTCTCCCAGCTCTACCATGAGAACCTGCGGGGGGTCAAGGCGGGGTACGCAAAGTTCGAGACCTTCCCTGTCTGGAACCTGCCCCTGAAGCACCCGGTCAACCTCGCCTACGAGGCCGCCACCGCCGACCTCGCCGACGTGAACATGGTAGACCCCTACCATATGAGTGCCTACGGCAAGGTCGCGGTCAACTACAATCGGGACGTGGAGATCTTCCGCGTGCTGGAAGCCATGATGACCCGCATCTTCGGCTCCTGCCCGTATAAGAGCCCGACCGACATGGGAGTGAACATGGCAGGCTTCGCCATTTACGACGACGAAGCCGTGCAGGAGGCGGCGCGTCAGGAGATCATCCGCCGCTACTTCAAGGCGGCCTGCGCCCGCCTGCGCAACAACACCGACTCGGATGACCTGCGTAAGATCCAGCTCTTGATGTCCGAGGCCGGTATCCGCGAGACCGACCGCTCGGTGGTGTCCGCCGCCCGCGCCGTCGCCGAGCGCACCGGTCGCCCCGCCACCGCCATCCGCCTGCCCGACGGGCACATCGTCACGGGCAAGACCACCGACCTGCTGGGCTCCTCCTCGGCGGCTCTTCTCAACGCGCTCAAGTACATCACCGGCATCCCCGACGAGATAGACCTGATCTCGCCGGAGGTCATCCGCCCCATCATGCACCTCAAGGTGGAGCACCTGGGCAGTCGCAACCCCCGTATGCATACCGACGAGCTCCTGCTGGCTCTATCCATCTGCGCCGTGACCGACCCCCACGCCTCGCTGGCCATGGAGTCGCTGGCCGGTCTGCAGGGATGCGAGGTGCACTCCACCGTCATCCTGGCTCACGCGGACGAGAAGCTGTTCGGCAAGCTGGGCGCGTATGTCACCTGCGACCCCGCGTATGAGGTCAAGGCCTTGTATCATAGCTGAGATAGAACGAGTAAATAAGAAATTTCAAAATAAATCGTTTGTTGACTTCTTTCGCATATCTTTCGACACGACCGCTCACGCAATATAGCAGCAACTCTCCACGCATACGCCATTATTCTGACCGCCGCCATGGCGGCAGTTGTAATTCCATTCAGGAAATTTCCCCCGGAATAATAAAAAGGGCACCTCTAAAAATCCCGCGCACCACGAATCGGCGGAAGCTTTTCCGTCATTTGTCACAAAAAGCCTTCGCGTAGGGTGAACTACGCGCGCGACTTTTTGTTTAAACTGACAAAAAATCTTCTCGCCGCTCGTAGTACGCGGAATATTTAGAGGTGCCCAAAAAGAAATAAGGAGCACCTATGGAAACCGCCTTCCTTTGTGGCACGGCTGTCCCTGTACTGGTGGGCAGCGCGGCCGATACACACGCCGCCGGTCGGATCGCGCGGCGGATATTCCGCCGCCACGGGGCGGTCTCCTGCTGGTTCGGGCGGCGTTGGTCGTCGCTCCTGCTCCTGTATACACGGCGGTATCCCGTCGCGGTCGCGCCCCTGTGCGACGAACTGCGGGTGGCGGCTCTTCTGGACTTCGCCGCCGCACCCGAGCAGGCCGACCGACTGCTCCTGCTGATCCCCTGCTCGGTCGCCGCCGAGGCCTTCCTGACCGCCAACGCCGCCGCGCTGAGCACCGCGTATATCCTGCTCCCCCTGTGCCCGGAAGACCCCCTCGCCGCACGCCCCTCCCCTGTCGGAGCGCGGCGGGAGGCGGCTCCCGCATCCCATCCCGAACCGGAGGTGACACGGTCATGACCACCGACACCACAAGAACCCTCCGCGAGCTTCTGGCCGTCCTGCCGATCCCCGCCCCGTCCGACACATCCATCCTATCCCGCCCCATCCGCGCCGTCTGTCAGGACTCCCGACGAGCCTTGCCCGACGGTCTTTTCATCTGCGTCCGCGGCACCCGAACCGACGGGCATACCTACGCCGCCGCTGCCTATGAGCGTGGGACACGGGTCTTTCTGGCGGAACGATCGCTCGACCTGCCCCGGGATGCGGTGGTGATCCTCGTCCCGGACAGCCGCGCCGCGCTGGCCGACGTGGCCGCCGCCTTCTACGGCTTCCCCGCCGAGGAGATGCGGATCATCGGCATCACCGGCACCAAGGGCAAGACCACTACCGCCTGCTTGACGGCGCATATCCTGAACAGGTGCGGCATCCCGACCGGCTATATCGGCACCAACGGAGCCGACTTTGCCGGACGACACATCCCCACCGTCAACTCTACCCCGGAGAGTCTGGAGCTGCAAGCCCTGCTCCGGCAGATGGCGGATGCAGGGGTGTACACCTGCGTCATGGAGGTCTCCTCGCAGGGACTGTGGATGGGTCGGGTGCGGGGCATCCCCTTTCATGCCGCCCTGTTCACCAATCTCGCTCCGGATCACATCGGCGGCACCGAACACCCCGACTATGACCACTACCGTGACTGTAAGCATTCGCTGTTCACCGACTACCGCGTGGGACTGGCTGTATGCAATGCCGACGACCCCGAGGCCGACAGCATGATGCGTGGGACAGCCGCTCCTGTCTGTTACTATTCCCTGTCGGGTCAGGCAAATACGCACGATGGTCGCCCCACCTGTCAAGCCCGTGACATCCGTGCAGACAAGCAGGAGGGCATCCCCGGTGTGACCTTCACCGCCACCTTGGACGGGGAGTGTGCACCCTGCTTCCTCCCCCTACCCGGTCGCTTCAATGTCTCCAATGCGCTGGCGGCGCTGACCCTCTGTCGGGAGGGCCTCGGCATTCCGCTTAGCAAGGCCGTCACCTGCCTGTCGGATGCTCGCGTGCCCGGTCGCTTTGAGTTCCTGAGCCATCCCGCCCAACCCGGCGTGACCTATGTTCTGGATTACGCCCACAACGGCTTGAGCCTCGCCGCCATCCTGGACACCCTGCGCGAATACCGCCCTGCCCGCCTGATCTGCCTGTTCGGCTCGGTGGGGGAGCGCACGCAGGGGCGGCGGCGGGAGCTGGCCGAGGCGGCGGCGGGGCGCGCCGATCTTTGCATTCTGACCTCGGACAACCCCGGTGTCGAGCCGCCCGAGGACATCCTCCGCGAGATCGATGCCGCCTTCCCACCCGACAGCTGTCCCCGCTTGTGCATCCCCGATCGCGCCGAGGCCATCCGTACCGCCGTTGCGCTGGCGCGCCCCGGGGACATGATCCTGCTGGCCGGCAAGGGACACGAGACCTACCAGCTGATCGGGCGGGAGCGGGTGCCCTTCTCGGAGCGGGAGATCCTGCTGGATGCGATCCAAGCCTCCATCATATAAATAGTCCCTTCACGCGGTCTGCGCTGACCTTGCGTGAAGGGATCCTTTTTAGG
>CAYXBU010000014.1:0-18056 GCA_964463245.1 uncultured Clostridium sp.
GGCGAGAAGGGTGACAAGGGCGACCAAGGTATCCAAGGCGAGAAGGGTGACAAGGGTGACACCGGCGCGATCGGTCGCATAGGCTTCTTTGTGGGGGATGCTTCATCCTTACTCAACGCCGCGCGTGTCCCGAACGCGTACATCCTGTTGGTCAGCAACATCACTCTGGAGGGAGCCGTGATCGAGGCCTCCGTGCGCGACCTGTCCTTTGTGCTGGATCTCAACGGATATGAGCTGAGCGGTAGCCTGAGACTCAGTGCGGTCGAGGGGCGGACGCTGGAAGCCTTCGTGACCAATGGTACTTTCTCGGCAACGGCTACCGGCTCGGGGGATGTCAGCCTGACTACTGACGAAGGAACGGTAGACTTGACCGGAAATCGTCAGCATTGGAAGACCTATGCGGCGGGTGCCTCCGGTGTGACTGTGACCGAGGAGGCGGGAAACACGGCTCAGACTTTGACTGTGGCAGACGGTACACTTGCCTTCGTCGGGAATTCCGTGACCGTCATGGTGAACGGCAGCTCCGTGGGTGTGAACCCGCAGACCCTGACCCTGCGTGCGGGGGATACCGTTACGGCAAGCGGCGGCACCTGCGTGTTTCGCGTGACCACGCTACACCGCTTTGCAGAGGATGGCTCTGATGTGTTTTACGGCTTGAACTGGGTCTGTGTGGGGGACTCCTTGATGTCGGTTCAAGGGAACGCAAACTACGGCAATTATCAGCAGGCCGTCAAGGCATGGGAGATGCTCTCAGGGCAGTATGCCGCAGGGCGGGAGGACTATAACGCACTTGCCGTTACCAATAACATGAAGCGGCCATACCTCTATACCGGTATCAACTGCTACGGCGGAAAAAACGCCGGTGGGGTCTGGCTCGCGCAGGGCGGAACCGGTTACTGGAAGAATACCCCCTTCTACCAGCGACTGCAGGATATACCGCACGATGCGGATATCGTGACCATATACGGCTCTATCAATGATTGGACCTTTCTGTCGAATCATGATCTCGGTACGCTGATCACCGATACGGATCAGATCGATCGGTATGGTGTCTTTACCTATGCTCAGCACATTATGGAAAAGGACGGCTACGACACCGAGACCATTACTACCTATGCTCAGTACATCTCGCGGGCGATCCACCTCGTCCATGAGCAGGCTCCGCTTGCCAAGGTAGTCATGATCAGCCCGATATACTATAATGTACAAGGGATGGACTTTGCCGCTGTTGCGCAGTATCTGACCAATCTGACACGGTATCTCGTGACCATGGACTATAAGCTCAAGTACGATGCGGATTGGCTGAGCTGGGAATCCTGGGGAGCGACGCCGCAGGCGACCTACGTCCCCGCGCTGGATCGGTGGATAGTGAACGCTGCCGCACGGAGCAACCGACTGGATGATACCTCGATCCTGATCGACGGGCAAACACTGGATGCATATAAAATGCGGTGGGATACCGATTTTGCGACGAAATATGTGTATGACTATATTCCGGGCAAATCAATGACCAATCAGAGCTGCGGTCACATGAATACCCTCTACAACGAGCTGTATTTCGCTCCCAAGTTTGCAAATCTGATCTGCGACAAGCTCGGTCTGAACGGCTACTATCTGCCCGATGGCTTGAAGTGCAACAACCTGACCTACACAAAATGAAAAGACATACCCCGAGGGAAGCCATACGCGCTTCCCTTTTTGATATGTCCCGAGGTGCGGCTCAAAAGAGAGGGGACTACCGGAGTAGGATCGGTTACCCAAAACGAAAAGGGCAATCGGGGGTCAAAAGAAGCTATTCTTACCAACAACGCGGAAAAAAGTCGCGTTTCCCCATTGAAATTTGTTTTACTTTGTGGTATACTATACCTGTATAGGTATGCGTTGGTGCAAAAATGCCACCGCACAACACGCGAAACGAAAGGGAACGGCCATGGCAGACAGGACAGAAAGCCCCTACTTAGAATGCGGGCGTATCATCAATACTCACGGGTGCCGAGGCGGTGTCAAGGCAGAGTCGTGGGCGGACTCCCCGGCGGACATCTGTCGCCTGTCACGGCTGTATCACCGAGTCGGCGGCGAGATGCGCCCGCTGACCCTGCGACGTGCCTCGGTCATGAAGGGACAGTTCCTGCTCCTGGAGTTCGAGGGCGTGACCGACATGGATGCCGCCAACGCCATGCGGGGGGAGACCCTGTATGCCGACCGTGCCGATATGCCCTTGAAAAAGGGGCAGTACTTCCTGGCGGATGCCGAAGGGCTTCCCGTTATGGACGGTAGACCCGGTCGGGAGGGCATTCGGCTCGGAGTCGTGGTCGAGGTAGCCTCGGGGGTTGCCTCCCCGCTTCTGACGGTGGACACCGGGCGGGAGCGCGTGCTGGTGCCGGCCGTGGCGGCCTTCGTGCGGGAGGTCGTGCCGGGGAGCCATATCACCCTTACCCCCATTGACGGGATGTTCGACGGGGATGCCGTTGTGCTGACCAATGAACCCTCCGCATCCTCGGACAGCGAGGTGTGAGCCGTGCGGTTTGATATCATGACCCTGTTCCCCGAGCTGGTGGAGCGGGTGCTGGGAGAGAGCATCATCGGCCGCGCCCAGAAGAGCGGTGCTTGCACGGTCAAGACCTTTCACATACGGGAGTATTCGGAGGACAAGCGCCGCCGCGTGGACGATACCCCCTTCGGCGGAGGGAAGGGTATGCTGATGGCCGCGCCGCCCATCTACAATTGCTACCGTGCCGTGCTGGAGGATCAGCTGGCAACGGGCTTTGAGGGCAGACGGCGGGTCATCTACCTGTCCCCTGCGGGGCGGGTGCTGACCCAGAGCGTGGCCGCCGAGCTGGCGGAGAATTACGATAACCTGATCCTCTTGTGCGGGCACTACGAGGGTGTGGATCACCGCATCTTAGAGGAGATCGTGGACGAGGAGATCTCTCTGGGGGACTTCGTGCTGACGGGGGGCGAGATCCCCGCCTGCGTGCTGGTGGATTGCGTGGCACGGCTGACCGAGGGGGTGCTGTCCGCCCCCGAGTGCTACGAGAACGAGAGCATCTCCTCGGGGATGCTGGAGTACCCGCAGTATACCCGCCCTGCCGTGTACCACGGAATGGAGGTTCCGCCTGTCCTGCTGTCGGGGGATCACGCCAAGATCGACGCGTGGCGGCGGGAGCAAGCACTGGCTCTGACACGGGAGCGTCGCCCCGATCTGCTTCCGCCGGAACTGCGGGCGGAGGCCGAGGACGAGGAAGAAACAGAATAAAAGTAACCCTGTTACCATCTTGAAGAAAGGAGGCTGTCGTGTATGCAACCCAAACGAGTAGGCTATTTCGGACGCTTTTCGGCGGCGGTGTACCGCCTGATCTCGCTCAGCCACCTTGGCCGCTGGCTGATGGGGTATCGCCGTGAGCCGACAACTCTCCTTCCCGGTGAGAAGCGCGCACGGCTGGACAGTATGCCCTCGGCACGACGAACCGCCCTGACCGCCGCCGCTGAGCAGAGCCGCATCTTGCGCCTGTTTCGCTGGCTGGCACGAGTGCTGGCTGATGCACCGGCGCGGCTGTACGGGCTGTTCTTCCTTCTGTACGGTTTGACCTGTGGGATCATTCGGCTGGTTCGCCCCCTTCTGTCGAGTGGTCGGGAACCGGAGATACTTGAGATATTCCTGTGCGGCGTGATCGCGCTTGCCGCCTGTCCCTTGGCATGGACACGGCGATCGCTGGCGGCTGCCGTTTGCGGTGGACACACGGGACACGCCTTCTTCTGCCGCCTGCTGGGGGTTCCGGAGGAGCGAATAGGTCATGCAACTCTGAAAGTACCCGTGTGGTTTCCTTACGGAACCGCCATACTGGGGGTGGGTGCGGCCTTCCTCAGCACCATCCTGCACCCGTCGGTGGTTCCACTGGCGGTTTTGGTGCTGGGTCTGATCGGTCTGGTGCTGTCTTTCCCGGAGGTCGGGGTCTCGCTCTCGGCCTTGATGTTTCCGTTTATCTGGGTGTGGGACATGACTCTGTACTTGTTGGCGGCCTTGATCCTTCTGACATGGGTGAGCTTTGGTGTGAAGCTTGCGTTGATGCACCGCTCCTTCCGCTTTGGCAGGCTGGACGCTTTGGTGTCCCTGATGGGGCTTTTGCTCCTGTGCGGAGGGGTATTTTCGACGAACTTCTCTGCTGAGGGAATGCAGCAAGGGTGCTTGTTTGCTATCCTGCTGTCTGATTATTTCCTGATCGTGAACCTGACAGACAGCCGTGCGACCGTCAAGCGGTGTATCGCAGGCTTGAGTGGAGGGATCGCTATCCTGTTGCTCCTGTTCTGCGTACAGCTGATCCCGATAAATGCGACCCATTGGTACGAGCATTACCTGATCGGCAGTGTCCTGACCGACGGTGCGCGTCAAGTGGCGGTACTGCTGGACGGGCTGTGGTCTGCGGGCTTTGAACAGTTCTTCCTGCTGGCTCTCCCGTGGTTGCTCATGCTCCTGCTCTCCTGCCGCAGGCCAAGGACGGGACTTCCCGTCTTTGGCATGATCTGCCTGTGCGGTTGGATGATCATCCGCAGTGGCTCGGTTCTGGGGGGCGGGATCGCGCTCCTCTCGCTCATGCTGTTTGCCCTCTTATGTGGCCATCAGGCATTGACCGTGATCATATCCATCCTGCCGCTGGTGGTGACGGGCGGGCTGTGGTATACCTACTTCCACCCTCTGTCCGAGCTGGTGGATCGTCTGGACGGAGCCATTCGGGTGACTTCCGAAGAATGCGCGCGCGTGTGGCCGGGGGTGGCTCGCATGGTACGGGAGCTCCCGATGGGGATCGGCCTCGGCGAGACCGCCTTCCGCTCGGTCTACCCGCAGTACGCGGAGCCGGGCGCGGCACAGGCGACCTCGGCAGGGAGTCTGTATTTGGATCTGCTGGCAGCCTTGGGCGTGGTGGGACTGGTCACGGTCGTGGTACTTCTGGTTCTGTTCTTTCGCAAGTCCTTTACCTACCTGGGTCGCTGTCGGGTGGGCTGGGATCGCACCGTGCTGGCGGCGGGTATTTGTACCGTGTTGAACTATATGCTCCTGGGAACAGTGCGGAGCGTGGGCAGCTCCCCGCAACTCTTCTTCTGTGTGGTCATGGTCATGGGACTGTGCAGCGCACTGTCGGCTGTCGGGCTGGAGGAACAGGATGTTCTGATCGCCGACCGTTGCGGCGAGACCCCCGAGCGGGAGGATCGCTTCCTCTGGCTGGACAACGCAAGGTGATGGAATACCATCTTATGGGAAAGGAACGGGTATAACGTATGGCACCTCATAAGGATAGCATACTGCCGGGCGGGGAGAAGACCTCCGGCATTGATGGCGGAGCAACACACGCGCTCCACGCTCGACGGGAGGCACGGCGAGAGGGAACCGGCCGCTTGGGCAGAGCCTCGGGGAGGAAGCATCGGGGAACCTGGCTGATCGATGGAGTCCTTCTGTTTCTGATCATCGGCGCGGTCGTGGGGATCTACT
The DNA here is from genome assembly GCA_964463245.1 of uncultured Clostridium sp. Classification (GTDB taxonomy): domain Bacteria; phylum Bacillota; class Clostridia; order Oscillospirales; family CAG-272; genus CAMEON01. Next base: position 5,486 of record CAYXBU010000014.1, read on the forward strand.
TCCTGTATTCACACCTGCGGGACAAGTTTGCCCCTGCATGGGAGGAGCGGCAGGTCGTGTATGTGCTGGAGCTGACCGGAGTCGATCCGGAAATGGTAGCTTATGAATCCAGCGGCGAAAAGGCACTGTGCGGGAAGGACGTGTACGGCTCCATGAAGCCGGGGGCGGATCAGCTGGGGCGGGTCACGGAGGCGATCCGTGTGCAGGATGCCGAGGATCCCAACTGCGTGACCCTCTACTTGACGGTCGAGGCCACGGCACGCTATCGGACAGGGCACGGCTACTGGATGGCAGATACACGCCTGCTCTGCGGGGAGACACGGGGGTTCCGCCTGGCAGGGCTGGAGGTACAGGGGACTATTCTCTCCTTGCAGACCACTGCGGAGTTGGAATCCATCATGGCGGCAACCGAGACCGAACCGGAGACCGCGACCGAGCCTGAGTCGGCAAGTGAGCCGTAAGCCCGGCAGATAGGAAAGGAGAGTCCGGACATGGATAATGAATGGAAGACCGAATCACATTCCAAACGACGGTGGTCAGCTATGGATACCGTCATCACCATCCTGCTGGTGGCGGCGGTCGTCTCTTTGGTGGGACGAGTGGTCTACGCTTACCGGAATCGGAGCCATACGGATGTCACGCATCTGTACACGGTGGAGTTTGAGGTGGCAAGTATACAGACCGAGAACCTGCGGCAGATCGAGGCGTTCGATGTTGTCTATGTATATGAGAGCAGAGCCATGATCGGCTATATCGGCGCCGAGGAGATGGATGGTGTACGGAGTGTAGCTATTCACGCAAAAACACCGACGGAAAGTGCCGAATCCTCCGAGGAGGCCTTGTTGGAGGAAACGGGGATCGAGGTCGCTGAGGGGCTGCCGCCGATCTTCACGGGTCATACCGAAGCATACGGCAGTATGATCTGTGCCGGCGGGGAACTGGAAGATGGGTGCCTGTATGCCGCGAACGCGGAGACATACATCGCCCCCGGAACCGAATTGACGGTCTGCACCGATAAGGTGCTCTTTACCCTGCGGGTGCTCAGCATCGCCGAGAAACAGCCGTAACGAAACCGAATACAAGAAAGAGCCTTTTCCCATGACCCTTTTTTAAGGGGTGGGAAAAGGCTTTTTTGATCAGGCGCGCCTCGCGGCACCGATGGCGGAGAAGATGCCGAACAGGAGAAGGTGGATTACTACCACGGTCGCTCCGATGGGGGTGGAGAACAGGATGGACAGCAGGATGCCCGCGAGGGAACCGCAGACCGACAGGATGGCCGAGCAGATCGTCACGGCTCGGAAACTGCGGAACAGCCGCATGGCGGACAGGGCGGGGAATATGATGAGAGCCGAGATCAGAAGTGCCCCCACCAGCTTCATGGCCAGCACGATGACGATCCCGCTGACGGCGGCGATCAGGGTGCGGTAGACCGAGACCGACGTGCCGCTCGACAGGGCAAATCTCTCATCAAAGGTCACGGCGAAAATGCGGTGGTAGAACAGCACGAAGAAGATCACCACAAAGAGAGCCAGGATCAAGCAGAGCCAGACATCCACGTCGGACAGGGTCAGGAGCGAGGTGGAGCCGAACAGGGTCTCCTCGCTGAATTTGCCGGTGTTGGCGGAGGGGAAGAGGTTGAGTAAGAGGTAACCGACCGACAACGCACCCGCCGAGAGCATGGCGATGGCGGCATCCCCCTTGATGTACCCGCGGTCACCGGCCAGTAGGAGCAGGATGGCCGCCCCGACCGTTACCGGCAGGGCTACCGCCATGGGTGTCCACCCCAGCACGGCGGCGATGGCCATGGCACCGAAGGCCACATGGGACAGCCCGTCCCCGATCATGGAGTATCGCTTGAGCACCAGCACCACCCCCAACAGCCCCGCGCAGAGCGAGATCAGCACCCCCGCGATCAGGGCGTTGCGGACGAAATCATAGGAGAGGTAGGTGCGAAGGGTGGATATAACCGTCAGCGACAGGCAGTGCGAGGTGTATGAAGACAGGGATGGGATCATAGCGTCATGTCCTCCTTGTGCTCCGCGCACCCTGCAAATTCCTGCCCCTCCGGGGTCTCTAAATAGTCCGCCGTGGTGCCGAACCACGCACCGTGCCTGCCGAGGTGCAGGATGTGGTCGGCAAAGCGCACTGCCGTGTGGATGTCGTGAGACACCATGACCACCGCGACCCCGCCCGCCAGATGGGGATGACCGGGCAGGGGGCGTTCCCCGGTGGCGCGGTTCATATCGGAAATGATGCTGTACATATCCTTCATGGCGACCGGATCCAGCCCCGCGATGGGCTCGTCCAGCAAGAGGAGCTTGCCCGCCGCACAGAAGGCGCGCGCCAGGAGCACGCGCTGTTGCTGTCCCCCGGACAGCTCCCGATAGCAGCGGTCGGACAGGTCGGTGATGCCGAGCCGTGCCAGCGCATCGTTGACCAGCTGTCGCTCACTGCGCCCGAGGAAGGGTCTGCGCCCCAGACGGCGCAGACAGCCGGAGGACACAACCTCCCGCACAGAGGCGGGGAAATCCCGCTGGGCGGGGGTCTGCTGGGGCAGGTAGCCGATGCCGCCCGTCCGCAGGGAATCTGACAGCTCCAGCCGTCCGTCCATGATGGGGTGCAGACCCAGGACGGCCTTCATCAGTGTGCTCTTGCCGGAGCCGTTTTCCCCCACGATGCAAAGGTAATCCCCCTCGGACACCGTGAAGCTGACCCCCGACAGGATGGTGTGCCCCTCGTATCCCAAGGAGAGATCGGTTGCCCGTATCAGCATTCGATCGGATGGGAGAGGAGATACAGCAGAAGATGATCTCATAGGTAATTTTCCTTACTTTTCTGTGTTGGATGTCCCGCCCAGTGCGCGGCGGAAGGTATCCAGGTTTTCCCGAAGCATATCCAAGTAGGACAGCCCCTCCTCGGATGGAACCTGCCCCGACCAGAGCCGCAGTACCTCTGCGCCGGTGGCGCGGCTGACGGCTCCCGCGACCGAGGCGGCACCGTAGTCGACATAGAGCACGGCGGGAAGCCCGTGCTCCGTGACGGTCTCGGTCAGCATGACCTGAGTGGAGAAGCCGGCTTGCGTTTCGCTGGAACAGCCGGGGAAGGCGGCGTAGCATTCCAGTCCCAGCTCCCGCATGAGGTAGACGAAGGGGTAGCGGTCGGCGATGACCAGCACGGAGGTCTCGGCGGATGCCACGACCTCGGTGTAGGCTTGATGCAACGACTCCAACTCGCTCGCGTAGGCGGCGGCGCGGCTGTGGATGCCCTCGGCCGCTTGCGGCAGAAGGTCGCACAGGGCGGTCTCCATGGCTCCTACGATGTGCGTGGCGTTGTGAAAGGATGTCCAGACGTGCTCGTCGTATTCGACCTCGGTGCCGCTGTGCTCATGGTCATGATCGTGGCCGTGGTCGTGATCGTGATCTATGCCGGGAAGCTCCTCTTCCTCCAGAAGGTCGCTGACCTCCATCAGGGATAGCACGCGGAGGGAGGGGTTCTTGGACGCTCGGATGGCATCCTCCAGCCAAGTCTCGGCGTAGCCGCCGATGCAGATCAGCAGGTCAGCCGAGGAGATGGACAGGATGTCCGCCGCGCCGGGTTCAAATGCGTGCAGATCCTGCCCGGCCTTGCCCAAGCGTTCCAGCATGACCGTCTCGCCGTCGAGATCCTCTCCCAGCAACGCCCTCGCAAACTCCTCGGCGGGGAAGCAGGTCACCACCACCCGCAGTACGCCGTCCGAGGACGGGTCGGGCAGGGGGGCACAGCCGACTGACGGAGCGACCGCCGCGAGGCAGAGCAGGATCGCCAGAAAAGGCAGCACGATAGAGCGAAATAGGTTGTCGTGTCTCATACAGTGGGATGCCTCCCTTTTTCGGCGGACGAGCAGGCGGCGCATAGCCCGTAGAGGATGGAGCGCCCGCTGTCCACCTGAAAGCCGTGGTCGGCGCGTATATGCGCCAGCAGGTCATCGCTCATGCCGCAGGTCAAATGGATCAGGCACCCGCAGGACAGGCACTTCAGGTGAAAGTGATGACAGCAGTCGGTCTTGCCGACGAACTGATAGACAAAGGCATTCTGCCCCTCGGCGCGGAACTTGCGGACGGTGCCGTCGGCACACAGAGCCGACAGCTGGCGATAGAGGGAGCTGTGTCCGGGAGCCGCCCCGACCGCTTCTGCGGCAGGCTCGGTCATCTCGGAGCCGATCTCGTCCACCGTGAACTGCTGATCCGGGTGGGCTTGCAGAAACGTGAGAAGCCGTTGCTTCCCCGCCGTCTTGTAGGTCTTCATGGTGTACGGTCTCCTTTCGGTGGCTTCAACCCTCGCATTATACCATGCTTTTCGCACTTTGTCAATAGATTTGAGAATGATTCTCAAATTTAACCCCAAAAAAGAGAAGGCGTTCGCAGGGAACGCCCATCATGATGCGGTATATGCGGTCATTCGTGGCGGCAAGGTCAGCCGCGATTCTGCCGCAGTACCTCGAACGCCAGCACGGCGGCTGAAGCGGCCGAGGGGAGCGACCCGCGGAAGCCGCCCTTCTCGCTGTAACCGATGCGCACCGTCAGGTCGGACTGCTCCAACACCCCACGGCTGATGCCCCGCTTCTCCCCGCCGATGACCAAGAGGAGCGGCAGGCGCAGGTCTGCCTCGTACAGGTCAACCGAGTCGCGGATGCCGGCGCAGACCACGCGGTAGCCCCACGAGTGGAACAGCGCGGTGGCGCGGGACGGCTCGCAGGCGAACAGAGGCAGCTTTTCCGATGCACCCGCCGAGGATTTGGCGACCACCCCCGCCGCGCTCATCCAGTTGCGGGGGGGCAGGATGACCCCATCTGCCCCTGCGGCGTAGAGCGAGCGCAGGGTGTAGGCGAAGTTGTAGGGATCCTCAATGCCCTCGGGCAGGACGTAGAAGCCGTTCGGACGGATGTCGTCGGAGGAGTCCTCCAAGAGGGGGATGCGGCGGTCGGAGCAACGGGCGGCGATCCCGCCGTGGGTCTTGCCCGCCGTCATCTGATCCAGCTCCTCGGGGGAGACAGCCTTGACCGCAAAGCCCTCCTCTCGCCCACGCGCCCGCAGGAAGGCCAGCTCGCGGGACTTCTTGTCAGCGCGAGTGGCATCCACATACACCTCCAGAACGCGGCGGTCGTTAAAGGGGCGGACAGCAGGGTCAAGGACAGCCGAGATGGCGGTCATGCCCTCAAGGAGCACGGTGTCTGTATCGAATGTATTCATGGTTTTCCTTTCAAGATCTCAGATAATTCGGATATAATCGGGCGCATTCCTGCATAGAGTTCACCAGAATAGGTGCGGGGGAGCTGTCTTAAGACCTGTCTCCCGCTAAGGGAGGGGAACATGATCTACGCGGAGCACGACCGAGAGAGATGCGTGGTGTTGGCCGAGTACATAGTGGAGACCGGCGCGACAGTACGGGCAACGGCAAGACGGTTCGACATCAGCAAGAGCACGGTACACAAGGATGTGACCGAAACTCTGCCCCATGTTGACCGAGCACTGTATGCCGAGGTGTGCTGTGTGCTGGCACGGAACAAGCAGGAGCGGCACCTGCGGGGCGGCGAGGCCACCCGCCGCAAGTATCGGGCAAGCGACCTACACGACGGATAGGAACCACTCGGCGGCGCGGAGCAGGAGCGGCATGGACAGCACCGAGAGCAGGGAGGACATCCCCACCGTCACCGAGGCGTACCCGCCGTTGAGCCCGTATATCTCGGAGAACATGGTGATGGTCGCGGCACTGGGTAGGGCGGCCTCGGCTGTCAGGAACAGGGTCATCTCGTCGGGCAGGCGGAGCAACCACCCCACCACGCAGACGATGGTCGGGATTACCAGGAGCTTGACCGCCGAGAAGTAGTATATCTTCCCCGAGCCGAGCAGCTGGCGCGGTGTGCGGGTGGCGAGAAGTGCCCCCGTGATCAGCACCGAGATGGGGGTGCACAGCCCCGACAGGTAGCTCAAGAACTGCGAGATGCTCTGCGGCAGGGCAAAGCCGGGGAAGGGGAGTCCTAAGAGGTAGATGCCGACCCCGATCAGGCAGGGGATGGAGCCGAAGTTGACCAGAGCCTTGCGTACCGTCAGCTTGATGTCGGGGCGGCCGCGGGACAGAATGGCGATGCCCCACGTCCAGATGAACAGGTGGAAGCTGATGACGTAGAAGGAGGCCAGGAACAGCCCACGGTCGCCGAAGAGTGCCTGCATGATGGGGAAGCCGATGAAGCCGGTGTTGTTGAACACCAGCGCGAACTCGGTGATCTTGCGCTCGTCGGGATCGCGGAAGCCCACGCAGAACAGGAAGGCGAGCCCTGCCATAAAGCCGTGGAGCAACAGCCCTGCCAGCGCGATAAGGCCGCCGTCCCGCAGGTTGTCCACGGAGAACTCCGCCTCTGCCAGCGCGGAGATGATCATCATGGGCTGGCCAACTTGGATGATGAGGGTGGAGAGCCGCTTACAGGCGATCTCATCCAGGATCCCGAGCCGTCTGCACAAGAACCCGCAGACCATGAGCAGGAACAGGGTCGCAATGATGGTCATAAGAGCCGTTTGATTCATGGTGTCGATCCTTTCAGTTCGTCTAAGGTCTGCTTGATGCGCTCCATGTCCGAGAGCATATCCTCTTTCTTGGACGGGTCTCGCAGCAGTGCGGCGGGGTGGTAGACGGCAGTGATGGTGAATTTGCCCCGCTTGACGAATATCCCGTGGTCGCGGGTGATGCGGAGGTCCGAGCGGATGAGCCGCATGGCAGCGATCCGTCCCAGACACACGATGAGCAACGGGTCAATGAGTTTGACTTGCTCCCGCAGGTAGCCCATGCAGGCCTCCTCCTCAGCGGGGAGCGGGTCGCGGTTGTGGGGCGGGCGGCACTTGAGAATGTTGGCGATGTAGACCGACTCACGCGGGATGTCCACGGCATACAGGTAGCGATCCAGCAACTTGCCGGCGGCACCCACGAAGGGGATGCCGGTCTTGTCCTCCTCCCCGCCGGGAGCCTCCCCGATGAACATCAGGTCGGCGCGGGGATTTCCGACCCCGAAGACCGTCTGCGTGCGGGTCTGCCACAGGGGACAGGCATGACAGCCCTCGCAGGAGCCGCGAAGGTCATCCAGTCCCGCCTCGGGGGATAGGATGTCGGTTCCTTCTGTCATGACGGGTCATCTCCTTCCTTGTCGTTGTCCTCCCGATCGTCGGTCGCGCGCATCACGCGGGACGGTGTCATCCCGGAGAGGGGATTGTGCCGCATGGCATCCGCCATGCTCCGATCGGTCAGGTGGGTGTATATCTGGGTGGTGTTGAGCTGTTCGTGCCCCAGAATATCCTTAAGTACACGGATGTCCACTTCGCCGGACTGATACATCAGGGTGGCGGCCGTGTGTCGTAGCTTGTGCACCGACAGGCGGCGCATACCCAGCCCCGCCATGTCGAGGTACTTGTATACCATGTGCTGGACACCCTTGTCGCTGAAGCGGGTGTTCCGATTGCTGAGGAACAGTGCTCGGTCGGTGACCTCCTCATAGCGCGGGGACAGTCGCTCGGACAAGTAGACCTGCAGGGCGGCGGAGCAGGCCTCATTCAGGTAGATGATGCGCTCCTTGCTGCCCTTTCCGACTACTCGCAGAGAGCGCAGCTCACGGTCAAGATCCTGCAGGTCAATGCCGACCAGCTCGCTGACCCGCATCCCGCAGTTGAGGAACAGGGTGAGGATGGTATAGTCGCGGATGCGGTGCGGGGACTCGCGGTCGCCCGCGACCGTGTTCAGAAGGGTGACCGACTCTTCCAGGGACAGGAACTTGGGGAGGGCTTTTTTCTTCTTGGGGGTGTCGATGTTGGCGGCGGGATTCTCGGTCAGATACCCGCGCTTGTTGACCAAAAACTTGTAGAGCCCCTTGATGGCCGACAGTTTGCGTGCCTTAGCCGAGGCGCGGTTGTCGCGTTTGGAGTCCACGAAGATCAGAAAGGCGTAGATCTGATCCGTCGTGACCCCACGCAGGTAGTCCAAGTCCACCGTATCTACCGGAATGGAGGCAAACTTGTCTTGGTCATTGAGTAGCTCAGGTCGCCCCCTTGAGAGCAGGTAGCGGAAGAAGGTGCGCAGGTCAAGGAGGTATTCCTCGACCGTGCGGGGGGAGCAACCCTGTATGGCGGTCTTGTAGGCGGCAAATTCCTGCACGACGGCGGAGAATTCGGCGGGGTCTATCTCGTGGCGCATGGTACGGCTCCCTCCCCTCATGGTTTTATCGCCTCTATTATACTCACATATGGACAAAAAAGCAAGTCTTTTTTTGCAAAAAAGCCATGGATAACGGGTATGAGAGGGGCTGGGGAAGACTTGACAAGTCCCCCGACTTGTGGTATACTGTAGGCACAGCTTCGCCGGGCGACCGCGCACGACCACGCCGAAAGGTAGCCGTGTGAGGAAAGTCCGGGCATCAGAGGGCAAGGATAACTGATAACGTCAGCCGCGGGTGACCGCCGGAAAAGTGCAACAGAAATATACCGCCCCGCGGCTCGTCCGTCGGGGTAAGGGTGAAAAGGTAGGGTAAGAGCCTACCCATCTTCATGGTAACATGGACCTGCTGTAAACTCTATCCGATGCAACGCCGTGGGTGCGATGGGATCCGTCTCGGACGGAACTGTCCGGTCTGCCCGACCGCGCTCCCCTTCGGAGGAGTGGCACCTTGGGCGGCATGGAGCGGAGGAGATGCCGCTCCGGAGCGTTCTCGGCAACGGGACGCACAGATAGATGGCCGCCGCCCCCTCAAGCGAGGGGGAACAGAACCCGGCTTACAGGCGGAGCTGTAGGAAACCTGTCGATCTCCGAGCGGATCGGCAGGTTTTCCTGTTCACAAAGAGGGGCCGTTTCGCGTGCAGATCTCACGCAAAACGACCCCTTTTTTCGCAAGTAGTCAGGTGCCAACTATCAACTGTCATTGTCGGCATCGATGCCGTAGAAGCGGTATTCGACCCACTGTTTCTCGTACGGGATCAGGAAACCCTTCTCGGTCCACTCGATCCGGGCGATCTCATCTTGCGTAAAGTTACCGATCGTAAAGGCGTTCAATGTCGAATTCCCGTTCTCGTTGTTTGGGACGAGCTCTAATTGTGCCACACACAGTGGGTTGATCCGTTCGTATACACAGGCCATGCTCAACGTTCCGGATATACCCCCGAAGTTATCTAACTTGACGGTCTTTTTCTCAATGTAGACAACACGTCCGTCGCGCGGGGACGTGATCTCGGTGATCTCATCTGTTGAGGTGACAATAGTAGAATGAGTCGCATACAGGATGTATCCATCCAGTACCCCCACCAAGCAGAGGCAAATGGCGACCGTCAGGATACGCCTCAGGATGGACTGCCGCTTGGCCGTTTGCAACTCGTAGAGGCGGATAAGACTCTCCACCTTTTCCTCGTCGTCTTCACCCTCATCCTCATCTTCATCTTCATCTTCATCTTCATCTTCATCTTCATCCCCGTCCTCAACGTTGGCGGGGGACAGTGTAACGCTGGGCAGACGATAGGAGTCATAGATGTAGAAGGCAGTGGATATGAGCGGCAGGGCAATCGCTATGCAGAGTGTGAGATGCTTCCAAAAGTCATGCATATGGCCCCAGAAATACAGCAAGAGTCCATAGGAGGGGATGACCTGATTGGCTATGATACTGACCCCGATGGCAAGCAGGGACAATCCCCATCCGATCATTGCAATCAGGGGCGGGCGACGATGCTTTTTGACGGAGGTGCGGATCGCATGGACCAGTCCTACCACGCCGGCAACGATCAGCACAAGCAGAAACAGAAGAATGATCCCACTCAGCAACAACCACATCAAATTTGTCACGGTATGGACTCCTTTCCGAGGCATGGGCGCAACATACGACCGGTGCACAGGGGAGCGGCACCGAGAGCCCATAAAGATACAAGGTATAGTATACCACATAAAAGTGAATTTGTCAACACGAAAGCGTGAACAAACTGGGAAATGGGGCGAGAAAAGTTTTTCTGTATTTTTTCAAAAAAGTCTTGACAAGAGCGCAGAAGTATGCTATAATCTGTAAAGTGTTTTGCTTTACAGCTATCGGAAAGGACGGGGATCGGTCGTGTTTGAAAAGAACCTCGAATTGGGTCTCCTCTTGGACTTCTACGGCGATATCCTGCCCGAGCGGCGGCGGAGCATGATGGATCTGTACTATAACGACGATCTGTCCCTTTCCGAGGTGGCCGAGCAGCTGGGCGTGACCCGCCAAGCTGTGCGAGAGACTGTCAAGAAGACCGAGGCAGAGCTACTCTTTTATGAGGAAAAGCTGGGTCTGCTCCGACGGTTCACCCGAGCGCAGGAATGCGCCGCCCGTCTCCGCACCCTGTGTGACGGTGCCGAGGCTGAGCTGCCGCCCGCCCTGCGGGAGGAGTTGCGGGTCGAGGTGGAACGATTGTGCGCGGCGGTGGGGGATGAGTGACCCGCTGTACCGCTTCCGAATATACGATGGGGAACACACCCCGAATAGCCTGAGAAGGGAGGCATGAGCCTGCATGGCGATGTTTTCAAGTCTGAGCGAAAAGCTGGACAATGCATTCAAGAAATTCCGCAATCGCGGTAAGCTGACCGAGGCCGATGTCAAGGCGGGAATGCGCGAGATCAAGCTCGCCCTGCTGGAAGCCGATGTCAACTTCAAGGTGGTAAAGGACTTCGTCCGCATCGTGAGTGAGCGGGCGGTGGGGGCTGAGGTCATGGAATCCCTCATGCCCGGTCAACAGATCGTCAAGATCGTGGATGAGGAGTTGACTCGTCTCATGGGCGGCTCACAGTCCAAGCTGGAGATCGCTTCCATGCCCCCGACCGTCATCATGATGGTGGGTCTGCAGGGCGCAGGTAAGACCACCCACGCCGGTAAGCTGGCGGGAATGTACAAGAAGCAGGGCAAGCGACCGCTTCTGGTTGCCTGTGATGTGTACCGTCCCGCCGCCATCAAGCAGTTGGAGGTGTTGGGCGAGAAGCTGGATATCCCCGTGTTCCAGATGGGGGATCGAGAGGATCCCGTGCGGATCGCCGCCGAGGGCATCAAGTTCGCTAACCAAAAGGGCTATGACATGGTGTTCATCGATACGGCAGGTCGCCTGCAGATCGACGAGGCTCTCATGAACGAGCTGATCCGCATCAAGGAGGCCGTCAAGCCGACCGAGATACTGCTGACCGTGGACTCCATGATCGGTCAGGAGTCGGTCAACGTCGCGGAGACCTTCAATACCCTTTTGGACATCACCGGTGTTATCCTGACCAAGCTGGACGGTGATACCCGCGGCGGTGCCGCGCTGTCCATACGCTATGTTACCGGCAAGCCCATCAAGTTCATCGGTGTGGGCGAGAAGCTGGATGCCATCGAGCCGTTCTACCCCGACCGCATGGCCAACCGCATCCTCGGCATGGGGGATGTCCTGACCCTGATCGACAAGGCACAGCAGCAGTTCGACGAGAAAAAGGCTGCCGAACTGGAGCAGAAGATACGGCAGTCCACCTTCACGCTGGATGATTACCTGGATCAGTTCGAGCAGCTCAAGAGCATGGGCTCGCTGGAGCAGCTGGCGGGTATGATCCCCGGGGTCAAGCCGGGTGCCCTCAAGGACGCGCAGATCGACGAGAAGGCACTGGCACACCAGCAGGCCATCATCCGCGCCATGACCGCAGAGGAACGCCGTCGCCCCGACCTCATCCTCAACGCCAGCCGCAAGAAGCGCATCGCCGCCGGAAGCGGAACCACTGTCGAGGAGGTCAACAAGCTGCTCAAGCAATTCGAGCAGATCCGCAAGTTGATGAAGCAGTTCTCGGACATGGGCGGCAAGCCCGGTAAGGGCAAGAAAGGCCGCTTCGGGCGCGGCATGAAGCTCCCCTTCTGAGTTTCAAGTCCCCACCTCGGCACCCGCGTGTGCCACCCTACCATTTGAAAGCTTTCTTCCCGCCCATCAGGGGCGGAGGAAGTCAAAACAATACACATATTTTTTGGAGGAACAAAAACCATGGTCAAGATCAGACTTACCAGAACCGGTGCCAAGAAGGCTCCCTGCTACCGCGTTGTCGTCGCCGACAGCCGCTACCCCCGTGACGGTCGTTTCATCGACATCATCGGAAGCTACAACCCCCTGACCACCCCCGCAGAGGTCAAGCTGGATGCCGAGAAGGCAAAGGATTGGCTCGCTAAGGGCGCCCAGCCCACCGAGACTGTCAAGTCCCTGTTCAAGAAGAACGGCATCATCGCCTAAGCTTCCCCGGGTACAGCTATGACAGAGCTTCAGACGACCCTCCACGACATTGCAGCCGCGATCGTGGACAGTCCGGATGAGGTTGCCGTCACGTGTGAGGAGACCGAGGACACCGTGACCCTGACCCTGACCGTCGCACCTGACGATACGGGCATGGTCATCGGCCGCCACGGTCGCATTGCAAAGGCGATCCGTACCGTGATCAAAGCAGCCTCCGCAAATTGCGGCAAGCGGGTCAACGTCGAGATACGCTGATCGTTCCCGCCCGAGGGGCACAAGGGAACCACTGATTTATTCGGCGGCACATCTTC
>CAYXBU010000014.1:18156-36301 GCA_964463245.1 uncultured Clostridium sp.
CGGCACATCTTCTCCCGCCTGCTTCTTGCCGAAAAACTCGATGTACATCCGGTACATCTTGACTTTTTCGCAATCGCAGACAAAAAATCTGTACCGAATATGCACCACCTCATTAAATCAGCGTTTCCCAAGAAAACACCCACCGACAGGTCTCGGAGCCGAGACGGGAGTCGGTGGGTGTTTTTGTCCTGTCCGCGGGACTCAGCGATCCTCCATGCCGATATAGACCTGCGGCTTGGCGACGCACTTGTAGCCCGGGCGCATGATCTTGCCCGAGGAGAGGATCTCTTCCATGCGGTGAGCGCACCAGCCCGCCGTGCGGGCGATGGTAAAGAGCGGGGTGTACATCTCGGTCGGGATGCCCAGCATCCGATATACCAGGCCGGAGTACAGATCCACGTTCGCGCACATATCGTGATGCTTGCCCTTGTGCAGGTCAAAGAGGGCAGGGGTCAGCCGTTCGATGGACTCCAGAAGCTCAAAGTCCTCGCCGTAGCCCTTTTCGTAAGCCAGCTTGCGGGCGTACCGCTTGAGCATGACCGCGCGGGGGTCGGACTTGGTGTAGACGGCGTGTCCCATACCGTAGATCAGCCCGGAGCCGTCGTTGGCCTCGCCGCGCAGGATGCGGGAGAGGAAGCAGGACAACTCGTCGTCGCTGTGGGTATCGTGGATATTGGCCTTGATGCAGTCAAACATTTCCTGCACCTTGATGTTTGCGCCGCCGTGCAGAGGCCCCTTCAGGGCGCCGATGCCCGCCGCGATGGCGGAGTAGGTGTCGGTGCCGGTGGAGGACAGCACGCGGGTGGAGAAGGTGGAGGCGTTACCGCCGCCATGCTCGGCGTGGATGATCAGGCAGAGGTCGAGCAGGTGTGCCTCCTCCTGCGTGTAGCTCTTGTCCGGGCGCAGGATGCGCAGGAAGTTCTCTGCGGTAGAGAGCCCGTCGCGGGGATTGTGCAGGTTCAGGGACTTGTTGAAAAAGGCGTTGCGGTAGACCGCGTAGGCCTGCCCTGCGATGACGGGCAGACGGGCGATCAGCTCCATGGACTGCCGCAACATATTCTCCAGCGTGGTCTCGTCGGGATTGTCGTCGTAGGAGTAGAGCGACATCACGGCGACCTCCATCTTGTTCATGATGGAGCGGGAGGGAGCCTTCATGATGATGTCCTCGGTGAAGCGGGGCGGCAGATGTCGCAGCATGGCCAGAACGTCCGTAAATTCCGACAGCTCTGTCTCGGTCGGCAGGTGCCCCATGAACAGAAGGAAGGCGCACTCCTCAAAGCCGAACCGACCCTCGGTCACGCAGTGCTCCAAAAGGTCGCGGATGTCGTAGCCGCGGTATTCCAGCACGCCGTCCACCGGGCACTTTTCGCCCTCGTTGAGGACATAGCCGTGCGCGTTGCCGATGCGGGTGACGCCGGCGGTCACACCGGTGCCGTCCGGCTCACGCAGACCCCGCTTGACCTTGTAGCTGTCGAATGCCTCGGGGGGGATCTCATAGGCCGACCGACAGGATTCCAGCAGGTCGTCAAATTCCTGCTCGGTGTGCGCCATCTCCTCAGGATCGGGCGGGTTCTGGTTATATTTTAATGTGGATGCAAGTGACATACGGAATACCTCCTTCGGGCGAGCTGCCCCGTGTGGGAATGGAGTATACAGTATACCACATTTCACCTCGATTTGCAAGATATATTCTCTAAAGTTTCAAATTATTTCACAAATTGCCCATATTTCGTGCACAAGTCACGGTTATTTGCATGAATCGCGCTTTGGCTCGGCAAACAAAACGATCAACGGTAGTCGTACCGCTCTCCGATCGCCTCGGGGATACACCGCCCCGCCGTGACCTCCCGCACTCGTTCGCAAAGGGGCGGGGCGGCAGTCGTCTTGACGGCTAAGGTCAAGGTGACCCGTTCGGCGAAGTCCTGATCGTCTGTCAGGGCACCCGCACGGGCGATCTCCGGCAGGATACGCTGGTAATCGCTGTAGGAGACAGCCAGCGACAGCACGACATACTTCTCGTAGGTGATGATGCCCGCGTCCTCCAGAGCCAGCTTGGCGGCACCGGAGTAGGCACGGATCAACCCGCCCACCCCCAACAGCGTTCCGCCGAAGTAGCGGGTCACCACCACCACCACGTCGGTCACGCCGGAGTGGCGGATGGCCTCCAGGGTCGGCATACCCGAGCTACCTTGCGGCTCGCCGTCATCCGAGTAGCGAGCAACGGTGCCGTCCCCCAGCCGATACGCCCAGACATTGTGGGTGGCATCGTAAAATTCCTTTTGGTGCGCCTTGACAAAGGCCATGGCCTCCTCCTCGGTCTTGACCGGGGCGGCGTGGCTGAGGAAGATGGACTTTCGATCCTCCAGCTCGCCGTGCCCTTCGCCGCGAAGGGTGGTGTACAGCAGATCCTTGGGTTCACTCGTATGGTTCATGGCATGTCCTCCTCGGCCACGGTCGGTTCCAGCCACAGATCACTTCCCAATCGCGCTTGCAGCGCGGTCAGCATAGCACCATAGCGCAGGGCGACCGGAGGCGGTATCTTACCCTCGTGTATCATGACCTCAAATTCCCAAAAGCTTACCCAACGTGCGCTGTCGGTCTCGCCCTTCTGCAAGTGCAAGGCGTCGAGCGGGCAGGTGTGACGCACTAAGTAGCAATCCATGAAGGCCGACGGCTCGCGGATACTGCCCAGAAAGGTCATCTCCTCAGCGGTCGCTTCAATGCCGGTCTCCTCGAATAACTCCCGTTTTGCTGCGGTCAGGCTGTCCTCGCCAGCAATCCCCGACCCGCCTGTGACCTCCCACCAGCCGGGGTACATCCCCTTGCAGGCGGCGCGGCGGGTCAAGAGCAGTTGCCCTTGCACATCCACCGTGAAGATCGTCACGACAGTGTGGTAAGTTCCGCGCGGCATGGGGTATTGCCGCCCGCGCGGGTGGGTCTTTCCCAAGGGGTGGCGATCCTTATCCAATAAATCCCAGAGCTCCATGTTACCATTCTTCCTTTGGCTCGACGTATTGCGGGTCATACTGCCGCATCAGGCCGTACACGCGGTCGTCCACGGTCGCCGTGGCGGTGATATACTCGTCCCCGTACTCTACCGACTCCACCGAAGCGTGCTCGCTGTACAGGCGGGACAGTGCCCCCGACTGTGCATTGGGAATGCGGAAGGTGACCCGCCGCTTGCCCTGTCGGATCAAGGCCTCCATGACCTCGGCCAGCTTGTCACAGCCCTCGCCGCTGAGTGCGGATATGCACAGGGCGCGCCGCCCTGCATCCTCGCCGCCGAACCGCTCGGACACCGTGCGAGTCAGAGATGCCGTGTCCTCGACCTCGCGGTCACACTTGTTGAAGACATACAGGGTCGGCTTGGCACCCGCGCCCAGCTCCTCCAGCAGCTCCTCGGTCACTCGCAGCTGTTCCTCGCAGTGGGGGTCGGAGGCATCCAGGAGCAGTAGGATGATGTCGGCGTAGACTGCCTCCTCCAGCGTGGAGCGGAAGGCGTTGACCAGATGATGCGGCAGCTTGCGGATAAAGCCGACCGTATCGGTCAGCAGGACCGACTCGCCGCCCGGCAGGGAGAACTTGCGGGTGGTCGGGTCAAGGGTGGCAAACAGCTTGTCCTCGGCCAGGATGCCCGCCCCCGTCAGGGTATTGAGCAGGGTGGATTTGCCCGCGTTGGTGTAGCCTACGATGGCGATGCGGGGCAGACCGCTCTTGTCGCGGGACTGCCGCATGGTGCGACGGTTCTTTTCCACCACCGCCAACTCGGCCTTGAGTGCATCCACTCGCCGCTTCATGTGACGGCGGTCGCTCTCCAGCTTGGATTCTCCGGGACCTCGCGTACCGATACCGCCGCCCAGACGGGACATATCCGCACCATGGCCGGTCAGGCGTGGGGCGGTGTACTGGAGCTGGGCAAGCTCTACCTGCAGCTTGCCCTCAGCCGTGGCGGCGTGCAGGGCGAATATATCCAGGATCAGCATGGAGCGGTCGATGACCCGCAGGTCGTCCACTTTGATGTCGTCTTCCATGTTGCGGATCTGGACGGGGGTCAGATCACAGTCGAATACCACCAGCGAGGCATCCAAGTTGCGGCAGAGGTCTGCCAGCTCCCGTACCTTGCCCGAGCCGATCAGGGTGCGCGCATCGGGAGCCTGCCTCGTCTGTACCATGCGGGCGGCCACGATACCCCCCGCCGTGTCCAAGAGTCGTGCCAGCTCGTCCAGGCTCTCCTCCACTGACTCCGCTGTGTCCTCGCCTGTCTGGATGCTGACAAGCACGGCGCGAGGGCGGGACAGCTCCTCCTCGGTCTTTCTCAATGAATCACTTTTCAGAATAATAGCCATATATCCTCCGTTTCAAAACACAAAAGAAAAAGGGCAGGGTAGCACCCGTTGAGTGCGTCCCTGCCCGATGGAAATGCTCCTCGTCCTGCCGAGAGTCCTCCCCGCGCCGTGCGCGAAGGCTCTTCTGAATGCGGGACGGATACGCCCGGAAGTACGGCCTGTCTTACTTCTTGACAGCGGCCAGTCTCTTCTTGAAACGATCCAGCCGTCCGCCGACATCGACAAACTTCTGCTTACCGGTGTAGAAAGGATGGCACTTGGAGCAAATGTCCACACGCATCTCGCTGCCCTTGGTGGAGTGGGTGACAAAGGTCTCTCCGCAGGCGCAACGGACGGTACACTCAACATACTCGGGATGGATTCCGTTCTTCATTTTCTGATACCTCACTTTGAAATTCCCGATGTGCTTTGACATCGGGTACGCAAGCTGTGTTATTATAGCACATCTTTCCGAAAAAAGCAATAGGTTTTTGGAAATTTACAAAATATTAAATATTTTGGGAGTCCACATTTGAGAATATCTCGCAGGATGGTTTTTTTTGCCTTGACATTCCTTGCACAGTATGATATAATGGAGAAGGAAAATGAGCTGTAAGCCGTGGATGGGCGAAGATCACCCTCCACAGACGAAACGGAGGCTATATATGAGAGCTTTTCATACATCTTTTTTGAGATGGTCGGCAAGAGTCGGTCGCCTGTCGGTCTTAGCGGTGGTCTTGGCGTTGCTCCTGCTTTTGGCGGCGTGCGGCGGCGAGACGCATACCGTTGACGGCACCGGGAGCAGCACCGGCGAGCTGACCGATACGGTTCCTACTACGGAGGAGACGACCGTGCCCGATACGAGCATTGACACGGAATCGCTCGGCACCACGGAGACCGCGACAGACCCGCTCCCTGCGACCGAGCCTGAGACTGTACCCGAGACCGAACCCGAGACTGAGACTGAACCCGAGACCGAGCACACCCATGCCTTTGGCGCATGGGAGACGGTACGTCGAGCGACCTGCACCGAGGACGGCGAGGAATGCCGCCGCTGTGTCGGTTGCGGGGCGGAGGAGAGCCGTAGCCTGTCGGCGAACGGCCACACGAGCGAAAAGATCGCCGCTGTCCTGCCGACCTGTACCGAGGACGGCAAGGGTGCATCGACCCGCTGCTCGGTCTGCGGGGAGACTTTAGCCGAGGGAGCCGTTCTGGCGGCGACCGGGCATCAGCCCGTGATCGATGAAGGGCGAGAAGCGACCTGCACCGAGGCGGGTCTGACCGAGGGAAGCCACTGCTCTGTCTGTAAAGTGATCTTGACCGAGCAGACCGAGATACCTATGACCGCGCATACCCCGGACGGGGAGGCCTCCTGCATCCATGAGGTCAGCTGCACGGTGTGCGGGGCACATCTGGCGGATCGGGCGGGACATACCCCTGCTCCCATAGAGGAGGTAGCCCCGACCTGCACCGAGGCGGGACATACCGGCGGAAGCAGCTGCTCGATCTGTGGCGAAACATTGGAACAGCCTACCGACATCCCGCCGACCGGGCATACCTTTGGTGCGGAGGCGACCTGCACCGAGGCGCAGGTCTGCACGGTTTGCGGTGAGGTCATCCAGCCCGCAAACGGCCACTTCCCGGAGGTAGTGGAGCAGGGAGTTCCTGCGACCTGTACCGAGGGGGGGATCGCGGATCGCATACGCTGTAAGGTCTGCGGCGAGATCCTGCAGGAGTCGGTCGTGCTGGAGGCGAAGGGGCATACACACGAGCCGATCCCGGATCAGGCGGCGACCTGTAGCGAAGTCGGCTCATCCGGCGGCGTCCGCTGTGCCGATTGCGGCATCATCTTAGAGGAACCGAAGACCATCCCCGCGCGCGGGCACAACAGGGGAGTGTATTTCGCACCGGTAAAGCCTACCTGTACAAAGGATGGCTTGACCCTCGGCTGGAAGTGCAGCACCTGCGACTACATGACGCAGCCGCAGGAGGTGATCCCCGCGACCGGGCATACTGCCGTGGTCGATAAGGCGATCGCCCCCACCTGCATAGCCATTGGCCTGACCGAGGGCTCCCATTGCGAGGTTTGCAATGCGATTCTGG
Organism: uncultured Clostridium sp.; assembly: GCA_964463245.1. Lineage (GTDB taxonomy): Bacteria > Bacillota > Clostridia > Oscillospirales > CAG-272 > CAMEON01. The sequence goes on from CAYXBU010000014.1 coordinate 24,585, forward strand.
TACCGCGGATCCCCGTCCTGCCGACGGGACACACCTTTGGAGCCTGCGCGGAGGAGTTGCCTACTTGTACGCGGGTCGGCTGGTCTGCGGGGGAATGTTGCCTGATCTGCGGCTATGAAAAGGAACCCCGAACCCTGATCCCCGCAACCGGGCATACCCCTGTGACCGACCCCGCCGTCGAGGCAACGGCTACCGACTACGGCTGGACGGAAGGGTGCCATTGCGAGACCTGCGGAGCTATTCTGATGGCGCAGGTGCGCCTGCCGCGCCTTGAGACCGAGCTGTACCCGGGGAACTCCGATGACTATCGCGGACTCTTGATCGTTTCGGTGTACGGCACGGGCAAGAATAATATCGATGCCTCGGCATCCCACGGATTCATCCAGCTGTACAACAGCACGGATCATGACATATCCCTGGCGGGTGCCTCCCTCTACTATCAGAAGAAGAGCGGAAGTGCCTATACCGAGCTGATCTTCCCCTCCGAGGCGGTCATCCCGGCGGGCGGCTACTACCTTGTGCGCGCCGCCTCTCCGACCGGGTATGTGGCGGAAAATGCCATCATAGACGTTTGCTACTCCGATCTGGATTGGGACATTGCCCTGGACAACAAGGAGGTGCACCTGGTGCTGGCATCGTCCGGGTGGGACATCTACCCGACCGAGGACATTACCGACTTGACGGATGCAGTCTCGGTGTTCGTCTCCTCCGAGGTAGAAACCTACGATTCCGTTTACGCTGTCAACAGCTTGTCCAAGAAGAAGGTGGCCGTGCGGACGGCACTCAAGGACTACAGCGGCTACCATATTGAAAACCTGACCCGCATGGCAACTCCTGAGCTGGAGCGCATCAGCCCCCGTACATCCGACGGACGGGTCTGCCCGGTCAAGTGCTCCTTCCTTGAGGTGGATTTCTCGCATACGGCGGGTATCTATCGGGAGGATATCGACTTGATCCTGACGGCTCCGGAGGGGTATACCATTCGGTATACTCTGGATGGTTCGGATCCGCGTACCAGCAAGACCGCCCAACAGTATGACGAGGCGGTGACCCTGACCGACTCCTCGGCGTTGGCGTGGCGCAAGACCTACTCCTCCTATTACACCTCCTTCAAGGCGGGCGTGGATGCAATGGTCGGAGGCTATGTGGTCAAAGCCTATGCGACCGATGGGGTCAACGAAACGGCGGTCTATACCAATACCTATTTCGTCCTGCCGCAGGACGCGGGCTGGGGCGTGAATGTCGTGTCTATCTCCATTCCCGTTGAGGATATGCTGGGCTCGAACGGCTTCTACACGCACTACAACGATCTGGACGATGAAGGCTCCCGTCCGCGCGGTATGGCGGTCATGGAGGTCTTTGACCCGCAAGGGGATCGCGTGGGGCACTCCAATGTGGAGCTTGCCGTCAGCGGTGCCGGGTCTACGTCATTCGGTATGCGCTCGTTACGCATCTATTACAAGGGCTCCAACAACCAAGAGGGCGGCATGGAGTCCGACCTCAACTACGATCTTTTCGGCGGTCTGGCGACCGACAAGAATGGGCAGGCCATTACCAGCTTCTCCCGTCTGCTCCTGCGCAATTCGGGGCAGGATTGCGGTTTTTCCGGGTTCCGTGATGCCTATATGCAACGGGCAGCGGAGGGCTTGACGATGGATACCATGGCTTCCTCGGCGGCGCTGGTCTTTATCAACGGCGAGTTCTGGGGCGTGTACAATTTCCGTGAACGCTACAGCCCGGAGTATGTCAGCGACCACACGGGGGTCAACAAGGACTCGGTCACGATCATCGAGAACGCGAATAGCCTGTATAATCCGAACCCGATCTTCCCGTTTGCCGACGGGAGCGGGGTCGAGGGCGAGTACGAAACCTTCCTGCACCTGCTGGAGTATATCGAGACGCAGGATCTCAGCCTGCCCGAGTGTTACGCGTATGTCGAGGCTAAGCTGGATATCGATTCTCTGCTGGATATGTGCGCGGTACGATCCTTCTTCTGCGCGACGGATTGGCCGGAGAACAATATCAAGCTCTGGCGCAATACCGACCCGAATGACCCCTCCGGCATGGATACCAAGTGGCACTTTGTCCTGATAGATACCGATTGGGGCATGGGGCTCAATTACAACACAGGGGTAGACAGCGAGCTTTTCCCGTCGCTCCTGTTCACCAAGGAATGCACGTTGACAAGTATGATCAACTCCTTGATGGAGAATCCCGAGTTCCACGACAGAATGATCGCACGGCTCTGGAGCATAACCGACTACCTGAATGCCGAGCGGTTGAACGAGATCCTGGACGAGATGGTGGCCGAGCGGGTGAATGTCATGCAGTTGCAGGCTGATCGCTGGCCGAAGCCGGGGGCTACGATCAAGTTCTCGGTCGAGATCTGGAACAGCCAGGTGGAGATCATGCGTGACTTCATCAACACGCGTGAGGAGATCTACAAAAACACGGTTGCCTCGTATTTCTCCATGAAAGCGGAGGAATTGGATGCGCTGGCGGCGACCTGGTATCCGACAAATTGACCTATACGAAAGGAATGCGGGCGGAGCACTCTGCGGAGAGCTCCGCCTGCACTCTTTTCCCGAATATGCCAGTCAAATATTTCGTATTTCATCAAACTTTTTTCGCAAAAACACTGGATTTTTCGTCAAGATTATGTTATAATAGAGACGTTGACCTGTTTCTGTGGAACAGGCCGTCATATTGCGCACCAACAAATACTTAGTGGAGGTTGTTTGAATGAAGAAGAAACTCACCACCGTGGCGTTTCGCGGCACTCCTGAGCAGGAGGAACGGCTGATCGCCGTGATCGATGCTCACAAGGATGCCAAGGGCGCTATGATGCCGATCCTGCAGGGAGCGCAGGAGATCTACGGGTACCTGCCGATCGAGGTGCAACAGATCATTGCACATCGTACCGGCGTGTCGCTGGAGGAGATCTACGGCATCGCATCGTTCTACGCACAGTTTAAGCTCAATCCGGACGGCGAGGTCGCCGTGGCTGTATGTCTGGGTACCGCTTGCTACGTCAAGGGCTCGGGCGACATCATCGAGGAATGTTCTCAATGTCTGAACGTGGCGGTGGGCAGTACCTCGGCCGACGGTCGGTACTCGCTGGAGGCCACCCGCTGCATCGGTGCTTGCGGTCTGGCTCCTGTCATGACCGTCAACGGCGAGGTCTACGGCCGCCTGAAGAAGGGCGAGGCCGCCGCTGTTCTGGCTAAGTATATGTGATCCGACCGCACGGTCGGAATATCGGAGCGTACGAAATGGCCGCTGTTGATCTTCGCGGACTGATCGAGGTGCTGGAGCTTGTGCCGCTGACATCATCGGTGTCGGAGGAGCGCGTGACCGGTGGCTACGTCGGAGACCTCTTGAGCTGGGTGATGACCCATGCGCAGGCGGGACAGGCGTGGATCACGATCATGAATGACCTCAACATCGTCGCGGTGGCCGCGCTGGCGCGGGTCTCCTGTGTGATCTTGGCCGAGGGCGTGACCGTGTCCCCCGAGGTCTGCCGCCGCGCAGAGGAGCAGGGCGTGTGCCTTCTCTCCTCTTCCCGCACAGCTTACGAGCTGTCCGCCGCACTGGCGGAGCTTCTGTCGGGCGGGGAGGCAGCGCCGTGAGGGAGATCGCACTTCATCTGCTGGACATCGCTAAGAATGCCGTGGAGGCGGATGCGACCTGCCTGCGGATCACCCTGCGGGAGACCGACGACCGACTGACCATGATCGTCGAGGATGATGGATGCGGCATGGAGCCGGAGTTCGCCGCACGGGCGGTCGATCCCTTTACCACCACCCGCACCACCCGCCGCATCGGTATGGGTCTGCCGCTGTTGCGATTGGCGGCGGAGCTGACGGGCGGTCATATGGAGATATCCTCCCGATACAAGGAGCAGTACCCCGAGCAGCATGGTACCCGCGTGAGCGCGACCTTCTGCACCCTCCATATCGATTGTCCACCCGTGGGGGATATCCCGTCCACCCTGTGGACGCTGGTGCAGGGCTCGCCGCATGTCGATCTCGTCTTCCTGCACGAGGCACCCGGACGGGTCGTGCGGCTGGACACGCGGGAGATCAAAGTTGCGCTGGGGGAGGGAATACCCCTGTCCGAGCCGGCGGTGCTGGCATGGCTCGGAACCTACCTCCGAGAGCAGTACGGACAGCCTTGCGTATCGCAACCCATGGATCGAACTATGTAATAAATTTTGATCGAAAGGAAACATACAGATGAAATCATTAGCTGAGCTTGCCGCCATCCGGGATCGGATGAAGGACAAGATGATCCTGCGCGAGGGAACGGGCGAGACCCGTATCATGGTCGGTATGGCCACCTGCGGGATCGCCGCCGGCGCACGGGATGTGCTGGCCGCCTTCGTAGAGGGCGTACACGATGCAGGCCTGGCGGGCACCGTGATGGTGTCCCAGAGCGGATGCGCGGGCATCTGCGAGCAGGAGCCCGTGGTCGAGGTCTTCCAGAAGGGGAAGGAAAAGGTCGTCTATGTCAAGATGACTCCCGAGAAGGCCGCCGAGGTCATTGAGAAGCACATCAAGGGCGGACAGGTTGTGGAGGCGTATACCCTCGCGGCCACCGAGAACGCATAAGTGAGCAGAGGAGGAAGCAAGATCATGATTCGTGCACACGTACTGTGCTGCGGCGGTACCGGATGTACCTCGTCCGGCAGCCAGAAGATCCAGGAGATCTTCAAGCAGGAGATCGAGAAGCAGGGGCTTTCCGAGGAAGTAAAGGTCGTCCAGACCGGATGCTTCGGTCTGTGCGCCCTGGGTCCGGTTGTCATCGTCTACCCCGACGGCACCTTCTACAGTCACGTCACCCCCGAGGATGTCGTGGAGATCGTGGACGAGCACCTGCTCAAGGGTCGTCCCGTTGAGCGGCTGGTCTACAACGAGAAGTCCGCCGACCACAAGGAGGACGAGCACTCCTCCCTGAACGATACCGTATTCTATAAGTCCCAGCTGCGTCTGGCTCTGCGGAACTGCGGCGTCATCGACCCCGAGAATATCGAAGAGTACATCGGTATGGACGGCTACGCCGCGCTGGGCAAGGCTCTGACCGAGATGACCCCCGACGAGGTCATCCAGACCATCCTGGACTCCGGTCTGCGCGGACGCGGCGGCGCGGGCTTCCCCACCGGCTTGAAGTGGCGGTTCGCCTCCGGCAACCGCGGCAATGTCCAGAAGTATGTCTGCTGTAACGCCGACGAGGGCGACCCCGGTGCCTTCATGGATCGTTCCATCCTGGAGGGTGACCCCCATGCCGTCATCGAGGCTATGGCCATCGCAGGCTACGCTATCGGTGCCGATCAGGGCTATGTCTACGTCCGCGCCGAGTACCCCATCGCCGTCAAGCGTCTGCAGATCGCCATCGACCAGGCCAAGGAGTACGGTCTTCTGGGTGAGCACATCTTCGGTACGGACTTCAACTTCAATTTGGAGATCCGTCTGGGCGCAGGTGCCTTCGTCTGCGGCGAGGAGACCGCTCTGATGACCTCCATCGAGGGTAAGCGCGGTGAGCCGCGTCCCCGTCCCCCGTTCCCGGCTGTCAAGGGTCTGTTCGGTCAGCCGACCATCCTGAACAACGTCGAGACCTACGCCAACGTGGCGCAGATCATCCTCAAGGGTGCCGACTGGTTCAAGTCTCTGGGCACCGAGAAGTCCAAGGGCACCAAGGTCTTTGCTCTGGGCGGCAAGATCCGCAACACGGGTCTGGTCGAGGTTCCCATGGGCACCACCCTCCGCCACATCATCGAGGAGATCGGCGGCGGTATCCCGAACGGCAAGAAGTTCAAGGCGGCGCAGACCGGCGGTCCTTCCGGCGGATGCATCCCCGCACACCTCATTGATACCCCCATTGACTACGATAACCTGATGGCCATCGGTTCCATGATGGGCTCGGGCGGTCTGATCGTCATGGACGAGGACAACTGCATGGTGGATATCGCCCGCTTCTTCCTGGAGTTCACCGTGGATGAGTCCTGCGGCAAATGTACCCCCTGCCGTGTCGGTACCAAGAGACTGCTGGAGATCCTGGACAAGATCATTTCCGGTAACGGCGAGATGGAAGACCTTGACCGTCTGGAGGAGCTGGCTAACTACATCAAGTCGGCCTCCCTGTGCGGACTCGGCCAGACCGCGCCGAACCCCGTCCTGTCCACCCTGCGCTACTTCCGCGATGAGTACATCGCCCACATCGTGGACAAGAAGTGCCCCGCAGGCGTCTGCAAGAAGCTGGTGCAGTTCAGCATCCAGCCGGATGCTTGTATCGGATGCGGCAAGTGCGCCAAGAACTGCCCTGCCGATGCCATCACCCGTACCGATTACATCGCGCCCGGACACAAGCTGGCGTCCATGGCTATCGATACCAAGAAGTGCGTGAAGTGCGGTGCTTGTATCAGCAACTGTAAGTTCAACGCCATCACCAAAGCCTAAGAAAGGAGAATTGTGGTAGAATGGAAACTCTGAACGTCAAGATCAACGGCAGACCGTATGCCGTCGCCAAGGTGGCCACGGTTCTCGAGGCTGCCAAGGCGGCCAAGATCGATATCCCCACCCTGTGCTACCTGAAGGACATCAACGAGATCGGTGCCTGCCGTCTGTGCTTGGTGGAGGTCTCGGAGGGCGGCAAGCCCTTCCGCATGGTCACTGCCTGCGTGTACCCCTGCACCGAGGGCATGGAGATCAAGACCAACACCCCCCGTATCATCAACTCCCGCAAGATGAACCTGGAGCTGCTGCTCTCCAACCACGACAAGAAATGCCTGGAGTGCGTCCGCAGCACCAACTGCGAGCTGCAGAGCCTGTGCCGCCAGTACGGCGTGACCGAGAGCCGCTTTGTCGGTGAGATGAGCCACTACGCTATTGACGACAAGACCCCCATCATCCGGGATAACAACAAATGTATCCTCTGCCGCCGCTGTGTGGCGGTCTGCCAGAAGGTGCAGGGCATCGGTGTCATCGGCGCGAACGACCGCGGCTTTGATACCCACATTGCCTCCGCCTTTGAGAACCCGCTGGAGTCCACCTCCTGCATCAACTGCGGACAGTGCATCGTCAACTGCCCCGTGGGTGCCCTGTACGAGCGGGACGACACCGACAAGGTCTTCGACGCGCTGGCTGACCCGCAGAAGCACGTCCTGATCTGCGCGGCTCCTTCGGTGCGCGCCCAGATCGGCGAGTGCTTCGGCTACGAGCCCGGCACCGACGTGGAGGGCAAGATGGTCGCCGCGATCAAGGCTCTGGGCTTTGAGGGCGTGTACGACATGAACATGACCGCTGACCTGACCATCGTCGAGGAGGCCACTGAGCTGATCGGCCGTGTGCAGAATGGCGGAGCCCTGCCTATGATCACTTCCTGCTCGCCCGGTTGGATCAAGTACTGCGAGCACTACTTCCCGGAGATGACCGAGAACCTGTCCACCTGCAAGTCCCCGCAGCAGATGTTCGGCGCACTGGTCAAGACCTACTACGCCGAGAAGATGGGTTGGGATCCCAAGGACATCTTCTTCGTGTCGGCTATCCCCTGTACCGCCAAGAAGTTCGAGGTCGGCAGACCCGAGCAGTCGGCGGCGGGCAACGGCATTCCGGATGTGGATGTCGCCATCACCACCCGCGAGCTGAGCCGCATGATCCAGAAGGCCGGTATCAACTTCCGTGCCCTGGAGGACGAGGCCTTTGACCAGCCCTTCGCCATCGGCTCGGGTGCCGGTGCCATCTTCGGCGCGACCGGCGGTGTCATGGAGGCGGCTCTGCGCTACGCCGCTGAGCTGATCCTGGGCACTAAGCTGGAGGTCGTGGACTTCCCCGAGGTTCGTGGCGTTGAGGGTGTCAAGCTGGCCTCCTACAAGCTGGGCGACCTGACGGTCAACGTCGGCGTGGCCTCCGGCACGGGGAACGCCAAGGAGCTGTTGAACCGCGTCAAGTCGGGCGAGTTGGATCTCCAGTTCATCGAGATCATGGGCTGCCCCGGCGGTTGTGTCAACGGTGGCGGTCAGCCGATCCAGCCGGCCAGCGTGCGGGCGTCCATCGACCTGCGTGCCGTCCGTGCGGCTGTCCTGTACAACGACGACGCCAACGAGGATCTGCGCAAGTCGCAGGATAACTCGGCGGTCAAGGTGCTGTACGATGAGTACTTCGGCAAGCCCAACTCCGAAAAGGCTCACCACGTCCTGCACACCTCCTACGTCAAGAGAGGTCTGTAAGAAAACTCATACGGGCAGGGACTTCCTCGCAGAAGTCCCTGCCCGTCCCCTTGTGACCTATGCGAAAGCCTCCCTGCGGAGTCGGGCGACCGACTCCGCAGGGAGGCTTTTTGTCAGCAATAGGTCAGCAACAGCGACTGCCGTCGCTCGGGAATGGTCAGGGTGAGACCCTCTGCCAGTTCGGCACCCGTCGCGGTAAAGCTCTCGCCGCTGTCCCGATCCGTGAGGGTGTAGACCTTCTCGGGGGTCAGGCCGCCGAGGGTGACGGTGGCCTGTGCGTAGGGGCATTTTGCCCGTCGGAAGGCCAAGATCAGCCCGGTGTCGTCCCCGCTGTCGTGGTACTGGTTGGCGATCCAGGTGGTGTTCTCATAGGTCGGGGGGATCAGGGGGTAGAAGTCCTCCGAGAAGTAGTGCCGCAGACTTGCGTACTCCTCAAAGTAGGTCTTCGCCCAATCCAATGGCTCGTTCATGGCACCCACATCCCACTCGGGGTCAACGTGCTCCCAGGTGCGTACCGTCATACCGGCGGTATAGGCACTGCGGAAGCTGTACAGGTCGCCCAGCGTGGGGCCAAAGCCGATCCCGCTGTGCGGGTACCACCAGGATGCCCAGGTGTTCTGGTTCTGGTTGCCCTCGGGGCAGACGTCCCAGGTACACTGGTAGTCGCTCCGCCAGAGCGGCACGGCGCGGCTGAGCAGCTCGATGTCGATGCGGTGGCCGCCGCCCGCACAATCGTCGATCAGCAGATGGGGGAACCGCTCCAGGATGCCGTCCCAGAAGCGGTACAGGTTGTTGATATAGTGGATCTGGGTGGTTCCGCGCCGATCCTCCGCGCCGTTCTCCTGCTCTAAGTCGGCACGATCCCAGTAGCCCAGCGGGATGATGTTGCAATCCTGGCGGTAGCAGTCCACCGGCAGGGTTCCGATGAGGTTCGAGGTCATCTCGATCATGTCGTTGCAGACCTTGTCCTCGTCCAGCCGTGCAAGACCGTTGGGGGATGCCGGATCCTCGGCCTTGTGGTAGTCTGTCCAGGGGCTGTTGACCCGCACGCGCTCCGGCTCGAACCACAGAAGGAACTTCACGCCGTGCTCCCGCAGGAAGGTGGTCACATCCCGATACCCGCCCGGATGGTAGAAGCGGTTGACCTCCCACGTCTCGGTGCGGTTCCACTGCGCCGACTGGTCGGCGGTGGTGGTGGCGCGCAACGGCTCGTACCAGCCCGCATCCACCCAGCAGTAGTCAAAGGGCAGTCCCGCATCAAAGATGGCCTGCCACCGCTCCTTGAGGGCTTGGCTGGAGACCCCGCCCCAAAAAATGGCCGAGAAGGGGCACAGCTCCCCTCGTGCGCCGCCGTTCCGCCCGATGGGGGAGACCTGCTCCCGCATATATCGCCGCCAGGTGTTGTGGGCGGCGGTCTGACCGCCGTCGTACTCCATCATGACGGTAGCCGCCGTGCGGAAGGACTCGCCGGGGTGCATACGGAAGGAGGTGTTGGGGATGCCGCTGCGGACACGGACAGCCTCCTCGGTGCGGTCAAAGGTCGCCTCCCACTGCCCCGACCAGCCGATCGCCAGCAGGAACCCGTGCTCCCGACGATTGAGGTCGAAGAAGGGAGCCGTCCCCATGCCGGAGCGACCGCCCGTGCAGGCGGCGGTGTAGCTGTCCCCCGTCCAGAGACGGTGGGGCACGATGCGGTGGTCGGTGTCACGGACATTCGCGCCCTCGGTGACGTAGAGCTGGAACATATCCGGCTCCCAGGTGACCTGCTTATTGCGGCGGGTGCGCAGGGGGTCGGGGGCGAAGGGAAGGGTCACATCGCAGTCGCGGAGCTCGGTCACGCGACCGCTTTCATGGTCGGTGGGGTTGTGCCAGCGGTTCTCCCAGCGGATCACGCCGTAAGCAGGGTATCGCTCGACATGGCAGGTCAGGACTAAGCCGTCGGGCAGGGTGTAGAGGGTGTCGTCCCCCTTCTGCTCCATCGAGCAGGACAGCTCGGAGAAGGGAACGCCGTCATAGAGAAATGAAAATCCGGGATTCATGGTAAGCTCCTTTCCGTGGTCTGCCGCGGGCGGGCATCCGTGGCAGAGGTTGTCTGTATGCGGTCGATTTGGGGTAGCTAATTACGATTGTTATCCTGATTCCATGGCAGGGCAGGGGATCAATGTCGCCTGCCGGTTCGGGGCTTGGCGCGGATGAATACGGTGTGACCGTTCGGGTTGTCAGCGTTGTGCTCGTTGGCCGTCCGCAACTCGAATTCGTCAAAGGAGCGGAGGAAGGAGGTGAGCTTTTTGTGCCCGTAGTTGCGGACATCAAAGTCGGGGTACCGCTGGGTCAGCACATCTCCGATGCGGGAGGCCATCATCCAGCCGTCCTCGTCCGAGAAGTTGGCCAGCTGTTGGAGGATGGTGCCGCGGATCGCCGAGAGGTCGGTCTGGGAGGTGGTCTCCCGACCCGAGAGCGGGGTGTGGGTCGGCTTGTCGGAGTCGGTGTCGGAGGACTGCGCAGTCCGACCGATCTTGTCGATGAATTTGAACTCATTGCAGGCGGTGACGAACGGGCGCGGGGTCTTCTTCTCCCCCATGCCGATGACCAGCATCCCCGCCTCGCGCAGGCGGGCGGCCAGTCGCGTAAAATCGCTGTCGGAGGACACAAGGCAGAAGCCCTCCACCCGCCCGGTGTACAGGATGTCCATGGCATCGATGATCAGCGCCGAGTCGGTGGAGTTCTTGCCGACCGTGTAGCTGTACTGCTGCATGGGGGTCAGCGAGTATTCCAGCAGGACGGATTTCCAGCCCTGCATCTCGTTGCGTGTCCAGTCGGCGTATATGCGTTTGTAGGTGACGACGCCCCGCGCCGTCGCCTCATCTATGATGACCTTGATGTAGGCGGGGGACACATTGTCCGCATCAATGAGGACGGCAAGCCGCTTTTCCTCGGTGTTTTGCAGATCATTCATGGCGTGGGTGCTCCTTTGCGGTTTTGGCTTTCACGGGGGTTTCTTGCATATATGATAACACAAATGGGGGGATATGTCAAGGAGAATTTTGATATAAGGGTCTGACTAAACCTATGCCATATCACTCTCGCCCGATCCCCCACTCCTTGGCTGCGCCGTCAGAGACCGGGAAGCCATCCGGCTACTGAAAAAGACTTGTGCGAACAAGAAGATCCGGGCACGTCCCGTATCTGCGCCCGGCCTGCGACCTCCCGCTCAAGCCCCCTTCAGCCCTCTCAAACCCGCAACACAAAAGACCCCCTGCCCTCTCGGGCAGGGGATGGGTATGCCGGGTACGCTCGGTCACTCCTCCCACGCAAGACGAGGGAAGTCTCCGGGGATGATGCGCCAAATGTCAGCCGACCACTTGAGGGTGTCGATGAGGAAGGCCTTGCTCTGCAGCTCGGACAGGGTCTTGCTCTCGCCGTCGGTGTTGGCGGACAGGTAGACCGAGTTGCCCTTCTTGACGGTCGCGGTGTTAGAGTAGTAGCACTTGTT
>CAYXBU010000015.1:0-35861 GCA_964463245.1 uncultured Clostridium sp.
GACACCGGGGAGACGGGACAGGGGGGCGGAAAGTAGGTCTTCCATGGGGGCTCCTTTCTTTGTCTTCTGAAATCAGAATTATGCTCACTCGGTCAGAAGGTAGATGTTCTCCCAATCAACATATATTGAGGAAGTATGGTTATAAATTCGGATCATTTCGTCCATTTTTTTCACAAAGACCTCTGTGCCGGGATCGTGATACGCCGAAAAAGTCTTCAAAACGCTGTTTGCCATTTCCTGTGCGCTGTCCTGCAAATAGGCACCGCCTTCCTGCAAGTGCTCATCCACTTGATGCTTTTGAGCGATTGGAACCTTCCCTACGAACCTGCCAACTGCCTTGCCGGCCGTTCCGAGTCCCTTCAGCACGTTCGATTCGACCGATCCGGAAGACAATCTTTCCAAGTATTCGGAACAGCTCGTGAATAATGTTCTGTATTCGAGAGATCGTTCACTGATTTCCGTCCGCACACTATCTATGTATGTTTCATCAAAATTTCCGCTGAGCATGATCTCTACCAGACACGCCAGTGAATACGCATACAACGACAACCTATAATATGCGTACTTCTTTTGCAGATCGGTCAAGGTGGATCTTACCTTGGACTGCATTACGATCAGTTGTTTTGCTTCCAGCAATTCCGAAACTCTTTTTTGGTACGAGATCATGTTCTTTCGTGCCGTTCGTTTGATATCCAGCACCTGCGTGTGATTATTGTTTACAAAAAGCTCGTTGTTCCAGTTATGCTTGTAGTTTGCGACCAATTTGGACAGTGTCTCTACATCCGCCTCGATCTCTGCCTCTTTCTCGGTCTCCAAAAAGGACAATATCTGCTTTTGGGTTTCTCGTATTCCTTTTAGCTGCCGTTCTATCGAGAATAATGCCGCCGCCATCATGATGGTGGCCGGATTGATCGACATTGCAACTTGATTTGGCGTGACCTGTTGCAGTTGAGCAAATTTCGAGCCACCCTCCGCCGTTTTGAAAGCTCCCCAGAAATTCCCATTCTTTGCCACCTTCAAGGTATCCCCGGCACTCGCATTCGCCAATCGATACAATCCCTCGGTGGGCAAAGCAGCCCTTTGGGTCAGCACTTGAAAAGCAGGGAGCAAGGAGGCAATACCTCCACCCAACACAGCCAACTCAGCAATCGGCACGGTCAGTGTTTGGGGCGTCTCGATCTGCCTGCGTGCATCCGCTATCCGGTTCCCACTCAGTTCAATGAGATTCCAATCATCGTAGAATCCGTCTTTTCTAACATCGCTCTTGTTTGTATCATCGGTTTTCGGAATGACAGTCATGTTTGTATCCATGTTACCCTCCTACCGTGCATCATCTTTTTTCATTCGATCACGCTGATCTCCACTACACCCCCGCCATCCGGTTGCAGGATCAGCCGTCCCTCCGACAGCTCCACCTTGCCGACCGTGAGGATGAGCTCCGCCCTCTCCGGCACCTCCAACTCCACCTCCGTCATCCCTCGGTTGACCGCGACCAGCAGGGTCTTCCCAGGGTCGGTCTCGCTCCGACGACGGTAGGCGATCCAATCCGCGCCGTGCGCGGTGATGGCGAAATCCCCGTGATCCAGCGCGGGGTGCGCCCGCAACTGCCCCAGGGCGCGATAGTGCGCCAGCAGGTCGGCGCGAACGGGGTCATCCAAGTCGTCCCACGGAAAGGGCATTCGACAGAAGGGGTCGTGGTAGCCCTCCAGCCCCACCTCGTCGCCGTAGTACAGGGACGGGATGCCGAACACGGTGTACTGGAGCAGGGAGGCCAGCTTGAGCAGATGCGCCGCCGCCGTCCTGCGCGCGGGGGACAGGCGGGAGACCGCCAGCTCCCGGTTGGGGCGGTCGTAGTCCTCGGGGGCACTGCCCAGCACGGTCAGGATGCGCTCGGTGTCGTGGGTGCCGATCAGGTTCATCAGGGCATCCGACACATGGCGCGGATAGGTCGCGTACAGCTCGGTCAGCACATCGTACAGCACCTGTGCGTCCCGCTCGGTCACGAAGGCCAATATGCCGTTTCGCACGGGGTAATTCATCACGCTGTCCAGCTGGCCGCCCTGCAGGTAGCGGCGGCGGTGACCGTAGGCGGTCTTCTCGGCGGCGTTCTCCCAGACCTCCCCGATGATGACAGGGGTCTGTCCCCGCTCCTCGCCGGCGGTACGCACGGCAGCATGAAATTCATCCAAAAAGTCATCCGACAGCTCATCCGCCACGTCCAGCCGCCAGCCGTCCACGCCGCGTCGGATGTAGTGCGCCCCCACCCCGTCGGCTCCGGTAAAGAAGCGGCGGCAGGACAGGTCTGCGTGGTTCAGCTTGGGCAGGATGGGGATCCCCCACCAGGAGGCATACTGCTCCGGCCACGCAGAGAACTCATACCAATCCCGATACGGAGACTCCGGGGACTGATATGCCCCGAGGTCGGGGTAGGTGCCGTAGCGGTTGAAACTGCGGCTGTCGTCCCCCGTGTGGTTGAACACGCCGTCCAGCACCACAGCCATGCCGCGGGCGTGTGCCACCTCCAGCAGGTGATCCAGCGCGGCCTCCCCGCCGAAGCCCTCGTCCACGGCGAGGTAGTCCCCCGTGTCGTACTTGTGGTTGGAGTAGGCGCGGAAAATGGGGCTGAGATACAGCACCGTCACCCCCAGCTCGGACAGGTGATCCAGCTTCTCGGCCACCCCCCAGAGGTTGCCGCCGAAGAAGGTGTTGTTGGCAAGGCTGTCCCCCTGCCGCTCGGCGTAGGGGGGGATGCCGTGCGCCCAGTCCGACTCTAAGATCGCGCCCCGCTCCCCGACGGGATAGGAGACCGCGCCCTCCCCTCGGGCAAAGCGATCCACGAACACATGGTACAGCACCCCGCGCCCGAACCGGGTCGGGACAGAGTCACGCGGGTCATAGACCAGCAGGCGGAAGGCACTGCCGCCGTCCGCCCCCAGTTCAAAATCCAGATTATTGCAGCTGTCGGTGAACAGGGTGTCCTGCCGACGGACTAAGAGCAGGCGGTAGAAGAACAACCCGCTCCGCGCCTCGCCGCACAGGGCGGCGGTGTCCAGCGTCAGCTCGTAGGTGTCCGCGCCCTCCTCGAAGTCCGCATCACGGAAGCAAAAGGGGGTATCGGCGGCGGCCTCGCCGTCCCGATTGAGGCGGAGCACCACCGCCGTCACCCCCAAACGGCGCGGACAGGTCACCCGCAGGAGCACCTGCTCCCCGCAGGCAAAGGAGCCGTAGCGGGTCAGATCCTGCCCTGCCCGCTCCCCCGTGCCGAACTTTTCAAATTTGACGGAGGCCTCACCCTCCCTGGGATTTTTGGGCAACATACATATACCTCGATGTATCTCGTTTCGGTCTGCATAGCCGTCACGCGGCTCGCTCGGAGCCGCGTGGCGGGGTATGGTCGTTGTCTGCCGCAGAGGGCGGTCACTTCACCGGCTTGAGCCGCCAGATGCGCTCCGCGTACTCGCGGATGCTCCGATCGGCGGTGAAGAAGCCGGAGTGCGCCGTGTTGAGCAAGGACATCCGTGTCCACGCCTGACGGTCGCGGTACTGCGCGACAGCGGCCTCATGGGTCATGCGGTAGGACTCAAAGTCGGCCAGACACATATAGGGGTCTGCCACACCGTGGCCGTTGAGCAGGTAGCCGGCAATATCCGCGAAGGACTCCCCGCCGAAGCCCACCGAGAGGGCATTCAGGATGCGCCCCAGCCGCTCGTTGTTGGCGTAGAAGTCCGACGAGCGGTAGCCGCGCAGCCACAGCTCCTCGACCTCGGTGCTGGTCAGCCCGAAGATGAACATATTCTCCTTGCCGACCGCATCCAACATCTCCACGTTCGCGCCGTCCAGCGTGCCGATGGTCAGGGCACCATTCATCATCAGCTTCATACAGCCGGTACCGCTGGCCTCCTTGCCCGCCAGCGAGATCTGCTCGCTGATGTTGGCGGAGGGCACCAGCCGCTCGGCGGTGGTCACATCGTAGTTCTCCAGAAACACCACGTTGAGCTTCTCACGGATGATCGGCTGGGAGTTGATCTCCTTGCTCAGCATACACAGCAGCTGGATGATCCGCTTGGCCATCTGGTAGCCCGGCGCGGCCTTGGCACCGAAGATGAAGGTGATGGGCTGAACGTCGCGGTTCGGGTCGTCCTTGAGGTCAAGGTACAGCCCGATGATGTTCAGCGCATTGAGCAGCTGTCGCTTATACTCGTGCAGACGCTTGATCTGGACATCAAAGAGAGAATGGGTATCCAGCCGCTGTCCGGTCTTCTCGTACAGGTGATTGGCAAATGCGATCTTGTTCTGATGCTTGATCTCCTGCACCCGCGCCAGCACCGACGGATCGTCGGCGAACTTGGCAAACTCCGCCAGTTGCTCGGAATCGTGGCGATAGCCCGTGCCGATGCACTCGTCCAACAGGGCGGCCAGACCGGGGTTGGAGTAGCAGAGCCAGCGGCGGTGTGCAATGCCGTTTGTCACGTTGTCAAAGCGTTCGGGGTACATCCGATAGAAGTCCTTGAACACGCTGTCCCGCAGGATCTGGGAGTGCAGCTTGGACACACCATTGACCGAGTGGGAGCCGATGACGGCAAGGTTGGCCATGTGTACCTGCCCGTAGCTGATGACGCTCATCTTGCCGATGCGCTGCCAGTTGCCGGGGTAGACCTGCCAGGCCTCGCGGCAGAACCGCTCGCTGATCTCCTTGATGATGGCGTAGATGCGGGGGAGCTTGAGGCGGAAGAGATCCTCGTTCCAAGTCTCCAGAGCCTCCGGCATGACGGTGTGGTTGGTGTAGGAGCAGACGCGGGTCACGATGCGCCATGCATCATCCCACGGGAAGAAGTACTCGTCCACCAGGATACGCATCAGCTCGGGGATGACCAGCGTCGGGTGGGTATCATTGAGGTGGATGGCGACCTTGTCCGGCAGGTTGGCGAGGGTGCCGTAGACCGCCATATGGTCGCGGATGATGCTCTGGCAGGAGGCCGAGCAGAGGAAATACTGCTGGGTTAGGCGGAGCAGCTTGCCCTCGGCGTGGTTGTCGGAGGGGTAGAGCACCTTGGTGATGGCCTCGGCGTTGGTGTTCTCCTCCATGGCGCGGGCATACTGTCCCTGCGTGAACAGACCCATGTTGAAGTCGTGGATGTCCCGCGCACGCCACAGGCGCAGGCGGCTGACCCCCTCGGAGTCGGCACCCGAGATCATCATGTCGTAGGGCACGGCCTCGATCTCCTCGGCATCCTCGTAGGAGATGTTGCAGTGACCGTCCCGCCACTCCTCGTGGATGTGCCCGCCGAAGCGGATGCGGAAGGTGCGGTCGGTGCGGGGCACCAGCCAGACCTCCCCGCCGGGCAGCCACACATCCGGCAGCTCGACCTGGATACCGTCCACGATCATCTGACGGAACAGGCCGTAGTCATAGCACAGCGAGAAGCCGGTCGCGGGATAGTCCAGCGAGGACAGCGAGTCCATAAAGCAGGCCGCCAGCCGTCCGAGACCGCCGTTGCCCAGACCGGCATCCGGCTCACAGTCGTACAGCTTCTCCAGCGAGAAGCCCATCTCCTCCAGAGCCTTGGCATATGTCTCGTCCAGCCCCAGATTGCAAAGGTTGGTCTTGAGCGACCGCCCCAGCAGAAACTCCATGCACATATAGTATACCCGCTTGGCACCCTTTTGGTTGACCTTCTTCTTGAAGCCGCCGCGCTTCTCGGTCAGGATGTCACGGACGGTCATAGCCGTGGCTTTATACATCTGGTCGGCACTCGCCTCGGCGGCCGTGCAACCAAAGTAGCGCGCCAGCTTGACCTCCAGATTATCCCGGATCTCGCCGGCTGTTAATTTCGGGTTTGACATATCAAAAACCTCCCTGCGGTGTATTGTTGGCTCATTGTCCTTCAAAAGTAACCCATAGTATTATACCGCAACAAGCGCAAAATATCCGTCGCTTTGTGTGGATGGCTGTTGAATTTTCTGTAAAATTTGCAAAGGAACGGGGATCATTTCAAAAAAAGCGCGGCAAATACCCGGCAAATGTCCTCTTTCCTCTTGCCATTCGGGCGAAATTGTGGTATCATATGGATGACCACCCCGTGACCTTGACTGCACTGTCAAAAACCTTTTTGGAGGGATCATTATATGCATATTCCGGTCTCCGGCGACTCGGTCGCCAACCGCCGCCTGTTTTTGCGCCATACGACCACCCTCTTGGACTTTGCCCGCGATGCCGACGCCGCCGGTGTCGAGCTGATCAGCGGGCTGGACGAGGCTTTGGTCTGCCCCCTGCCCGCCGACCCGTCGCAGGAGCCGTTCGCCGACGGCACCCATGCCCTGCGGATGCACGCAACGGCGGATGCCGACGGCTCGGGTAGCCCCCTGTCCTTTGCCTGCCGCCTACGCACCCCCGCTGACCTGCGGCAGACCCCCACGCTGACCTTCTCCTTCTCGGCCTATGAGGGGGAGGTGACGGGTCGATATTTCCAGGAGATCAAGGAGAATATGTATTTCGTCAAGTCTCCCGACCCCGAGGTAATCAGTCGCTCCTTCCTGACCGTGACCCTATCGGGCGGCGGCAAGCGCGCCTGCCGTACCGTGCAGATCGTGGACTACGGCTACAACCGCATTTTCGCCAACTTCTCGGGCGAGGCGGTGCTCTCCTCGGTGGAGCAGATCCGCTTTGACTACATCATCGACGAGAAGGTACCCGCCTGGCGACACTATATCAAGCTCTGCCGTATCGGCGCCGGCATGGAGGTGGACTTCACCTTCAAGGGGAGCGGCATGGAGACCCTGTTTGAGGGGGAGAACGCGACCCTCTCCCATGTATGCGGTGAGCTGACCGCCGTCTGCGGCGAGGGGGCGAGCATCCGCTTCCCCGACCTGACCGAGGCCGCCAACACCCTCTGCGACTTCTTCCTGCCCATCAAGAACACCCTGCTCCTGCGCATGGAGGCCGATGTCCCCGAGCTTGCGCTGACGGTGTCCTTCCGCACCGAGGGCCAGGAGGACTTCACCCCCGAGAACCGCAAGACCTTCCGCTTGTCCTGCACGGATGCCCCCCGCACCTACCTGCTCAACCTCTCGGACTGTGCGGGCACGCAGGGGGATCTGGAGTCCCCACGGCGGCTGACCGGTCTGATCCTCTCCCCCGACCGCCCCTGCGTGCTGAAGATACGCAAGCTGTCCTTCGAGCAGGAGGAGCCCATCCGTCGGACGGCGGGATGCTTCCGCACCTGCACCGCCGACCCGACCGCCGAGCGGGTGCTGTTTACGCTGGACACCGACCCGTCCTTGGCAGGTGCCGAGCTGCGCATCTACGACGGCTTCATGGATGTGGTGCAGGATGACCGCGAGACCTTGGAGAAGCTGGAATGCATCGCCACCGCCCGCCTGACGGCTGACGGTCATGCCGTCCTGACCGCCCCCCTCTACCGTGGCCGGGTCACGCGGCTGGCCTCCCAGTTCATCGGCGGTGTCCTGACCGCCGAGGGGGAGTGGCACCCGCTGTCCAATCGAGGCATCATCTCCAACTGGCGGGACTTCTCGGACGGCAACCCCTATGCCTTTACCCTGCCCGACCGCGTATTCGACGTGACCGACCCCGCCTTCGGCGCACAGGGAGACGGCTACACCAACGACACCGATGCCATCCAGGCGGCTCTGGATGCCTGCACCGCCGCAGGGGGCGGTCGCGTGCTCCTGCCGGGCTATCCTGCAGGCGAGGGGGACGGCTACGGCCGCCGCTACCTTGTGACCAACCTGCGCCTGCACAGCAACACCGACCTGCACATTCCCGAAGGGGTGGTGCTGTGGCAGTCCGATGATCCCGCGCACTACCGTGTCCTGCCCCGCTTTGGACACAACGTGTCCATGACGGGAGTCAACTGGCCCGCCAACCACTCCTCCGGCAACCTGCCCCTGATCTACGCCTTCCGCGAGTGCAATATTCGCCTGACGGGACACGGCATCATCCGTATGTGCGACACCGAGAGCCGCAGTCGTGACGGCTACTTCCGCTACATCGGCGACAATGTCTGTGTCGGCTGTTGTGATCGGATGCACGTCATCCCGATCGGGGTGATCGAGTGCGAGGGAGCCGAGGTGACCGACCTGTCGGTCATTCGTTCCAGCGGTCCCTTCATGATCCTCAATGCCAACAAGCGCATCTATGTCGGCGGAGTTCGGCTGGACGAGTGCAAGTGCACCGGTGCGGACGGTATTTGGCCGTGCGGCTCGGAGGGAGTCGTGCTGGAGCGGGTCATGATGAACAACAACGACGACGGCATCTGCCTCACCGCCACCTTCAATGACCCCCGGGATATGCTCTGGTACTACGCCTACCCGGGCTGGCAACACGCCGTCCACGACTTGAAGCTGTTGCACTCCCGCCTGAGTTGCTACACCTTCACCGCCAGTGCCATATCCTTCTGTGTCTGGGGCACCGATGCGCCGGATCTGTCTACCGTGGAGGTGCGGAACATCACCTTCTATGACACCGCGCTGGAGGGGCGGCTGGCCATCGGCGGCTGGCTGGACAACCCCTACTACGGCGTATTCCCCTTTGACAATTCCGAGACCGACGACTACTCCCCCATCAACAGCCTGTCCATCCATCAATGCGAGTTCCGCAGTCCGCTGGGCATTGATGCACTGCGCATCACCAACTTTGACAACGACTGCGGTCTGCACAGCCCCTCGAACTTTGAGTACGGCAGTTTCACCCGACGCCCCGCCGAGCAGAATCCCGGCTGGGTCACGGGACTCGCCAACTGGTGCTACAGCACCGCCGAGGCCGTCCGACAGGTGGAGCTGTACGGAGTCCTCTGCGCCAGCCTACGCAAGCTGCCGAGGCAGGTCTGTGACCTCTGGCAGGGCTTGTACCTGACGGCAGGAGAGCACCGCATGACCTTCCGCTACAAGGCGGGCGGCAGCTTTACCGCCTTTGCGCGGGACAAGCAGGGCGATCCCATAGCCGAGGCCTCCTTCTACCAGACCCCCAACGGCTACTCCAAGGGCAAGGACTGGCAGGAGGGCGAGTTGGTCTTCACGGTTCCCGAGGACGGGCTGTATCGGCTGGGGCTGGATGCCGGGGAGGAGACCATCGTAGTATACGCGACCGACTTCAATATGAAATGAGGAGATACCTGCTATGGAAAAGAAATTGATCGTCCTTGACCCCGGTCACGGGCAATTCGGAAACGAGTACCCCATCATGAAGGGGACGTACGAGGGCACACAGAACTTTCATCTGGCCTGCCACCTCAAGGCGGCACTGGAGGCACGCGGCTTTGCCGTCCTGCTGACACGGGAGCGGGTAGAGGATGACCCATCGCTGGCCGAGCGCGGCGAGCTGGCGGGGAAGAACCATGCGCGGATGTTCCTGTCCCTGCACTCCAACGCGCCCGGCTCGGCAACGCCGCCCGAGCGGTACCACACCGTGCGCGGCTCGGAGGTCTACTACTCTCTGGCCGACGAGCAGGCCAATGCCGCGCTGGCGCGAGAGCTGAATCGCGCCGTGGTGGAGACCATGCACACCGAGGATCGCGGGATCAAGACCCGCTCCTATCCCGATCAGCCGCGCGTGGACTACTATGGTGTCCTCCGTGCGGCGGCGGCCTCGGGCTGTGCCACCGCCATGCTGATCGAGCACGGCTTCCACACCAACCCCGAGGATGTCGCTTGCCTGACCGACGAGGACTGCCTTGCCCGCCTGGCCGAGGCCGAGGCGGACGTGCTGGCGCGGTACCTGTGACCCCATCCGACAGAAACGAGGATATAGGAACACCATGCCCATCCGCATACTGGCGGTCGGTGACGTCGTGGGGCGACGCGCCGTCCAATACCTGAACCGCACCCTGTGGGGTCTGCGGGATCGTCTCGGTGCCGACTTCGTGGTGGTCAACGGCGAGAACGCCGCCGACATTCGAGGCATCTCCCCGCAGGATGCCGAATCCCTCCTTGCATCGGGAGCCGATCTCATCACGCTGGGGAACCACGCCTTCGGTCAGCGGGATATATCCGACTATCTGGATGACCGCGCCGACCGCATCCTGCGCCCCGCCAACTACCCGCCCCGCTGTCCCGGTGTCGGCTATGCCCTCCGCGAGGTCTGCGGCAAACACCTGCTCTGTATGAACCTGTCCGGCACTGTCCACATGGATGAGCTGGACAACCCCTTCACCGTCGCGGATCGCCTCCTGTCGGATAAGGCGGGTCGGTTCGACATCGCCCTTCTGGACTTCCACGCCGAGGCCACCTCCGAGAAGGTCGCCATGGGACGGTTCCTGGACAGCCGCGTGCAGGTGATCTTCGGCACCCATACCCATGTCCAGACCGCCGACGAGACCGTCCTCCCCGGCGGGAGCGGCTATATCACCGACCTCGGCATGACCGGCCCCGTAAACGGCGTGATCGGCACCGATACCCGCGCCGTCCTCCACCGTATGACTACCCGTATGCCGACCCGCTTCTCGGTCGCCGACGGCGATATCCAAGGCCGCGGCGCCCTCTTTACCCTCTCGGACAGCGCCCCCTTCCGATGCATGAAGGTGGAGAGAGTGGAGTTTTAGGAGCGAGTTAAAGAGCGTTGGGGGAACTTCCTGAAGGAAGTTCCCCCAAACTCCTTCAAGGACTTCTATGACATTTTATTGGTATGTCAGCGTTGGTCGACTCGGACTTCTACTCGGCGCAAACCATGCAATGCTGAAAGAAATGTAAGGTGTGCGGGACACTCTGCGGAGTGCCCCGCCGTGGCTTTTGAACCTTTGTGCGGTACAGGTTAGCAGAAACCCCGCGTTGCCCTCGCGGGGACATGGTTATCCTTTTGGATGTCAGTGCCGTAGGAGCATAAGCCGCCGGGGTGCAGGGGAGCCGCAGGCTCCCCTGTATATCATAAAACGCGGGCTCCCCCTTCTCCGTGGGAGAAGGGGGCCGGGGGGATGAGGAAAAAAGTCTTGTGCAAGCGAGCAATTCCGGGCGCACCCCCTGCGGGTTTCCCGCAGGGATGCTATCCGCGCCCGGCCTGCGACCTCCCGCCCAATCGCCCCTCCATCCTTTAACAAATCTTCACAAAACATTTTTCGCTTTTTTTGAAAAAACCCCTTGACAAACTCGTCGACTTATGCTATAATAAGCAAGTCGCAAGGACATGGCCCCATA
Organism: uncultured Clostridium sp.; assembly: GCA_964463245.1. Taxonomy (GTDB): domain Bacteria; phylum Bacillota; class Clostridia; order Oscillospirales; family CAG-272; genus CAMEON01. The sequence goes on from CAYXBU010000015.1 coordinate 11,146, forward strand.
GTCAAGCGGCTAAGACGTCGCCCTCTCACGGCGAAGGCGTGGGTTCGATTCCCGCTGGGGTCACCAATACAAATATCCGAACCAGTTTGCAAAAAAGATTGGTTCGGATTTTTTTACCATCCGCCCCAACACACCATACGCCCCCACAAGATGAGAAGCCCCACGCATTCATTTCAGAAAGGTAGGTCTCCTATGTCCAAACACCTGCGGATCGGCCTCTTCACGGGGCTGTTGCTTCTCTGCCTGACAGGCACGGCCTGCCGATCATCCGACCCTGTCGAGGCAACTGCGCCGACCCAATCACAAGAAACGGAGGAGACCGCCATGACGGACACGAACACCGAAACCATCCTTCCCGAAACTGCCACCGAGACCACGCCCGAACCGGCAACCGATGCGCCGAACGGGGATCTCATTCCCGACGCCATGTGCGTGGAGTTTGACCGCTTTGACGAGGCCGCGCTGAAGAAGACCTTCCCCGCCTCGCGGGACACGCGGGTCTCCCTCTGCGAGGACGGTGTCCTCTTTACCGCGACGGGAGCCTCTGACGACCCCGGGGTCACCTTCAACCTCAGCGATATGTACAAGACCGCCGGGTATGAGCGAAACGTGACGGGAGGCTATGTTCCCTTCACGCCGGAGGATGTTTCGGGGGTCGTCCTGAAGGTGCGCGCCTCCCGCTCCGGCATTCTGGAGCTGTTCTGGGCGGCGGGTGATCTGACCGAGGCCACCGCCGGTTGCTCGGCCTCTGCCGCCTACACGAGCATCGGCTCGAACGGCTGGTGGTATATCCACCTGAATCTCTCCAAGCAGGGAAACGAGCACTTCAAGGATCGCTACAACAACGGTTTCCGCATTGACTGGTCGTCTGACACGCGCAAGGGAGATACACTGATCATAGGCGAGATACGGTTCTTCAAGAACGGGAAAGGAGCCAAAATGTACGCAGAGCAGTTCAACAAGACCGCCGTCGGCGAGACCGGCTACGGCAGTGCCACCCCCGCCGAGGGATTGGAGGCCGGCTACTACGTCTGCCTCTACCAGAACAAACTGGGCACCGAGGAGGCCGAGGTCGCCAAGACCTTCGGCACGGACGCTCTGGAGGACGCCATAAAGTTCTGCGACCGCCGCAAGCAGCTGGGCTACCGCATCTGCGACGAGAAGGGCAATGTGGTATATGCCCCCTACACCCTCCTGCAGTGCGACATCCTCCGCGAGGCCAAGTATGTGACCACCTGCACCCGCACGAACGGCTTCAAGTACGGGGATGCCCCGGTCAATCCCGCCATTGACCACAGTGCCAAGAAAGTCAGCTGTGACCGTCTGGTCTGCTGGGTGCTCTACCGCGCCGGATTCACCGATCAGCCCTACACGCAGGGGGTCGTGGTGTCGTCCATGCACACCTGGTCGGAGGCCAACGGCTTTATCGAGATCACCGACAAGGATGCGCTGGAGCCGGGCGACATCGTGCTCGTGCGCCCCAACGCCTCCGGCACCTACGCGCTCCACACCTTCCTGTTCGCCGGAAAGGCCAAGGGGAAAAATATGTTCTACCGCTACGACCACGGCTCGGACGAGCGCATCAACACGGAACAGCCCCAGATACAGGAGCTGGAGCTGGATGGTGCCCCCTTCTGGCGCGCCTACCGCCCCGTGGCGACCGCCGAGAACAACATCTACTACGCCCAATACTACAAGGAAACGGCTGAATGAGCAGGTCTTCCCTGCCCGCAAAGACAGTGCCATACAAACGAGAGCCACCCGTGCGGGGATCGCACGGGTGGCTCTTTTTCATGAATAACTGCATGACCGACAGAACGCACAGCACACGATCCGTGCCTACTTCCCATACAGCATCGTTTGAAATCGCCCCATCCCCATGCGGGGCGGCTCGTCGTTGGGCAGGCTGTCAGGGTCAAACCACGCGGCCGCTGTCTCGTCCGCAAAGACCAGCCACTCGACCCGATCGGACGAGGTATAGCCGTACCCCTGCCGCAGGCTCGGCGGGTGAGCACCGTAGATCACCGCGTGGCTATCGGCGACCCATGTCGCGGCGGTCTCGGTCAGCTCCGACTCGAACACCCCGCCGCCGCAGAAGGTCACAGTGCAGTCCCTCTTGCCCGAGACCTGCACAAGGATCACCGGCTGAACTGAACGGGACAGCTTCCCGGTGCACAGGGTCAGCTCCACCCCCGCCTCGGCAGAGTCGGCAAAGACCGTCAGCCGCTCGCCCGGGTCGTAAAGCATGACCGGAACCTCCTGCCGCGCGGCCTCCCGCAGGCAGGCCAGCATACGGTAGTAGTCATCCGCCGTGGTCGGGCGCGGCAACCACAGCTCCCGCACGGTGGTGGCGGCCAGCACTCGCCAGAGGCTCCCCGCCGTGCGGGTATGGTAGTGAGTCAGCATCAGGACAGCCACCTCGGTCGCGCCGGCATCCTCGGCCTCGCGGGTCGCGGCGTTGAGGGAGGTGCGGCTCCCGTCCCCGATGTCGCATATCACCGCCTCGTGACCGCGAGTCAAGATCAACGCCTCGGAGGAGGGGGTAGCATGGATGTAGGTCGTCAGGATCTCCTCGTCCGAGATACGAGCGGGCAACTCGGCCAAGAGCAATACCGCGACCCAGCCGACCGCCAGCGGGAGCAGACCCAGCGCCCGCCGTCGTTTTGGGAGCTTGATGAATATCCAGATCAGTATCCACGCTGTCATGAACCCGATCGTGACCGCGATGGCGGTCTCGGTGCGGGGTTGGCGGAAGGACACCACCGCCCGTGTCGGCTCAGCCATGAGGGCGGTCATGTCGGTCATAAGGTCGCACACCCACCGCAGGACGGGGAGCAGGAGCCTCTCTCCCACCCACTGCCCGCCCAGGGGCAGACACAACAGGGAGACCGCCAGCACCACGCCGCACAGAGGCGTTAAGAGCAGGGTGGCAAGCGGAGACCAGAGGCTGACGTTCCCGATGGCGAGCGAGGTGATCCAGAGTGAGAAGGTCATGGCGACAAGCCCGCTCAGCAGTCCCTTCAAGGCCGACACAAGGTAGGTCAGCGGACGAGGTGCCGAGGAACCGTCGGTTCGCATGGCATCTGCGGCGACCAGCATCCCCAGTGTCGCCGAGAAGGACATCCAGAAGCCCGCGTCCAGCACGGCATAGGGGGACACCCCTAAGATCAGGGCTCCCGCCAGCCCCAGCGAGGTCAGCGGATCGGCAGAGGCCGTGCAGAGCCAGGATAGGTAGACCATGCCCAGCATGATCACGGCGCGGGTCGCCGAGGGCGGGAAGCCCAAGAGGAGGAGGTAGCCGAGCGCACTCAGCCCCAAGAGGAGTGCCTGCCCCCGCCGCGGTACCCGAAGGAGCCGCAGGAGCAGTGCCAGCATCCCGAAGAGGAGGGTCATATGCAGACCGCTGATAGCCAAGAGGTGCGAGACCCCGGAGCGGGAGAAGTCCCGCCGCAGGGAGGGTGCCAGCTCCGAGCGATCCCCCAGCAGGAGTGCCGAGGGAAGCCCCTGCCCCTCCTGCCCGACCGATGCCTCCAGCCCGGCGGCCAGCCGCCGCCGCAGGTTGCCGAGTCGCACCGAGAGGTCATCCGTATGGCGATCCACCACCACGCAGTCGGTCTCGTCCGCCGAGAGAAGCCCCAGGCTGTAGCCGTCCCCGCGCAGGCTCTGCGCCATATCCTCGGCGGCGACCTCAAGCTCGGTCGCCTGTGCCGTCAGAAGTATCTCATACCCCGGTTGCAGATTGGCGGCGTAGGAGCAGAGCAGGTAGGCACGCACCGTATACCGTCCGCCGTCTACGGCGGTCTCCCCGACCGACCGCAGGATCAGCCCGTAGCCTGTGATCTGACTACCGCCGCTCAACCGCTCGGCCACCACCGCACGAACCTGCCAAACGGGGGCATCCGCGGCACTCGGCAGGTCGGGGGTCTCCCCTTCCTCGCTTGCCGTTGAGATCTCGGCTGTCTGCTCGACCTGTACCCCGGGGAAGCTCGCGGATGTGACTTGCCCCTCAAAGCAGTAGCCCGCATTGCAGAGGGACACCCCGACACAGAGCAGGATCGCCGCCACCGTAGGCAAACACCGCGCCGACCGAAGCCGCCCGCGCGACCGCCATGCTACTACCGCCGCCACCGCCGCGCACAGACCGAACAGCAGGCAGATCGACGCGACCCACCATAGCCACCCCGTCCCCGCCGGCGCGCAGGCTGCACCGACCGCCAGCATCCATAGGACAGAGAGGCAGAACAGCGGTCTGTTATGGCCGATATGCACGGTGTTTCACCTCCCTTTTTGGATCTGTTTTGTGGGGCGGATTCAGTTTCTCTTTTTCCCGTCCCCCTGTCTCGGTCGGACTCGGTGATCCTCCCGTCGCGGCGAATGGTCATCCCGTCGCATCGGTCGGTCATTGCGCGCCGATGCGGGCTTGAAGTACTCGTAGAGGAAGCAGGGAATCATACCGTTATAGAGCCGCTTGACATGGTCAGCCCGCCGTCCGTACAACCGCTCGAAGCGGTCGGAGGAAGTCAGCACATAGACCTGCCACGGCTCGAACTGCGGGAATACCCCGCCCAGCCGCTGATACAGTCGCTCGATCTCCTCCCGCTCCCCCATGCGCTCGCCGTAGGGCGGGTTGCAGAGCAGGGTGCCCCGCCGATCCGGCTTTTTGATCTCCCGTGCATCCGCCTGAAATATATTCAGGTGCTGTTCCACCCCGGCGCGCAGGGCATTCTCATAGGTGATGTCCAGAATATCCTCGTCGATGTCCGAGGCATAGGCCTCAAAGCGACTGTCGGTCAGGACGGCGGCCTGCGCCGCTTCCCGCGCTTGAGTCCACAGGTCACGGGGCAGGTTCGGGAAGGCCTCCCCGGCAAAGTCCCGCCCCAGCCCCGGGGCACGGTTGGTGGCGATCAGGGCGGCCTCGATGGCGATGGTACCCGAGCCGCAGAAGGGATCCCACAGGAGGGTATCCTCACGGGGGCGGGCGGTCAGGGCGATGGCGGCGGCCAGTGTCTCCCGCAGGGGCGCGGCTCCTGCGGCGGGGCGGTAGCCCCGCTTGTGCAGGGCGACCCCGCTGGTGTCGATCATCAGGGTCGCCACATCCTTGAAGATGAAGAACTCGATCTGATACTTGACCCCCGTCTCGCGGAACCAATCCACGCGGTAGCAGGTCTTGAGCCGCTCCACCACCGCCTTCTTGACGATGCTCTGGCAGTCCGGGAGGGAGGTCAATCCTGAACGGATGGAGTGCCCCTTGACGGGGAAGGCATCGTTCTGCCCGATCCACTCCTCCCACGGCAGAGCCTTGGTGCCGTCAAACAGCTCGGCAAAGTTGCGGGCGGGAAACTGCCCCAGCCGAATGAACACCCGCTCGGCACACCGCAGGCCGATATTGGCGCGGGCTACATCCTGCGGTTCCCCCTCAAAGGTCACGCGGCCATCCATGGTCTCGATACGGCGCAGTCCCAGACGGTCTATCTCCTCCCCGACCTGCTTTTCCAGGCCAAACATACAGGTCGCAACTAAGGTTAGCTTCATATGGTTCCTTTCACGAACGGAGCGGAAACCCGCTTCTCGTCACACAATATTCACAATTTGTTTGGATTTTGCCCGACCGCACTTCACGCCCTTGGTGTATACTATTCCCACATAGTAAGAAACGAGGATGATCTCATGTCCACTACAGTCCGAAATACCGCCCTCCTGTTGGCCGCCCTGCTTGCGGCGGGGAGTCTGTCTGCCTGCGGAGGTCGGAGCGACCTGCCGCTCATCGACATCGGCACGGGGCAGGTCAGCACCGCCGATGGCAGCACGGCGACCGGGGGCAGTCTTGTCACCCCCGACACCGCACCGGTCGAGACCAGACCCGTCAGCGAGGCGGTGCGCGGGAACTACGACACCTCGTCGGTCGCGGCGACCGTCACCCTGAGCGGGGACGGTGCCACGGTGAAGGGGAGCGGTGTCCTTGTCAGCGGCTCGATCGTGACCTTCACGGCGGCGGGCACCTACCACATCACAGGACAGCTGACCGACGGTCAGCTGGTGGTGGACACCGAGGACACCGAAAAGGTCAAGCTGATCTTAGATGGTGTGTCGGTCGCCTGCTCGACGGGGCCTGCCGTATATGTCAAGAACTCCCCCAAAAAGACCATCCTGTACACGACCGAGGGCTCGGTCAATCTGCTCTCGGACGGCGCGGACTACCTCGTCCCCGACACCGAGCAGGCCGAGGGGGAGGTATACCCCAACGCTTGCGTATATGCTTGCGACGACCTCAAGCTGGACGGCGCGGGCACCCTGCAGGTCATGGGAAACGCCGACAAGGGCATCAACACGCGGGATGACCTGGAGATCACGGGCGGCAGCCTGACCGTCCGCAGTGTGGGCACGGCGGTGCGCGGCAACGACTCGGTGGAGATGAGCGGCGGTCAGGTGACCCTGACCGTCACGGGCGAGGGGGACGGCTTGAAATCCTCTCAGACCGAGAAGGACGGCAAGGGCTATGTCACGATCAGCGGCGGGAACCTGTATATCACCGCCATCGGGGACGGCATCCGTGCCGCGACCGACCTAACCGTCAGTGGCGGGAGCCATGTCATCACCACGCTGGACGCGGGTGGTAAGGCTCTCGCGGAGGCGACCTCCACCGAGGGGCAGACCGGGCGGTTCGGCTTTGGCGGCGGTGGCTTCGGCGGCATGAACGACGGCAATAACAGCAAGCCGAGCATCAGTGCCAAGGGCTTGAAGGCCGCCGGCACCGTGACCCTATCGGGCGGCAAGCTGACCATCACCGCCGTGGACGACGGCATCCACTCGGACGACACCGTCCTGCTCATGGACGGGGCGGCGTATATCCGCTCGGGGGATGACGGCGTTCACGCCGATCGCTACCTTGTCCTCTCGGGCGGCAGTTACGAAATATCCCAAAGCTACGAGGGCTTGGAGGCCGCGCAGATCACGGTCAGCGGCGGTAACACCCGCATCACCGCCTCGGATGACGGTCTGAATGCCTCAAACGGCAGCACCGGCGGCGGCTTCGGCGGCATGGGCGGTGGAAACCACCCGGGCGGCGGCTTTGGCGGCATGGGTGGCGGACAGAAGCCCGGCGGCGGTCGCCCCTCGTCGGGCGGGGGCGAGGTCCCTCCCGATATGCCGAACGGTGAGACCACTGCCCTGCCCAACGGAAGCGGGAGCGCACCCGATACCGATACCTTGGAACCGCTCCTGACCATCAGCGGTGGCTACACGGTGGTCAATGCCGCCGGGGACGGCATTGATTCCAACGGCAATATCATCATGACCGGCGGTGTTCTTCTGGTATTCGGCCCCACCGACAACGGCAACGGTGCCATCGACTGCGGGGACGGCGGCTACAGCATGACCATATCCGGCGGCATCCTGCTGGCGGTCGGCTCCAGCGGCATGGCAGAGGCAGCTGACGGCGATGGACAGGCCGTGTTCGCCTGCTCCTTCCGCTCTACCCTGTCGGCCGGGACATTGGTCGGCCTGCGGGATGCGGACGGCAAGCTGATCTGCGGCTACCGCCTGCCGAAATCCATCAGTTCGGTGGTGTTCAGCTCCCCCGATCTGGTAGCCGGGGACAGCTACACCCTCGTGCATGGCGGCTCGGCCGAGGCGGATGCCGACGGCGTGCTCGACCTTACCACCTGGATGGGCTACAGTGACGTAGGGAGCTTGACAGCGAAATAGAACACAGAACGGGGGAGCTTCCGCAGGGAGGCTCCCCCTCGCGCATCCCCCGTCCCGCAAAAGATGTCTTGTCGGCGGGTATCTTATCGGAAGGTGCTCCCGTCCTCCCGCAAAAAACCGGTACGCAGGATGCTGTACCAGCAGGAGTCGGGGTGAGCCGTATCCGAGAGGAGGTGCAGTCGCTCCCGCAGGGCGGTGACGATGTATTCCGAGCCGAGGCTGGCGTTTCCGCCTGCGGCCAGCGTTGCCTGAAGGGTCAGGAGACCGTCCTCGGTACGGGTGGCGTGCAGCTCGCGGATCAGCGGCAGGATATTCAGCTCCTTGTCCCCCGACTTGGTGCGCTTGGTCATCACGATGGGGTCGGCATTCGGAGCGAACAGAGCCTCCACCGCCTCGCAGGGCAGGTCAAAGGACGGATCGGACAGGGTGAAGATGTAGGTCGCGTATGAAATATCCGCAAAGGGCGCGGTCGGGACGTAGACCTCGCTGACCTGCATCTCGTCGGTCAGCTCGGCATTGAGTTGATCCCGCATCTCCTCCGGGGAGATGGCGCGGTTGACCCGCAGGTCGACCATCTCGCACAGCCCCTGCGTACCCACCGACAGCGGGATGCCGAAAACGATCTTGCTGTGGGGGTTAAAGCCTTGGGTATACCACATCGGGATGGAGGCGCGTACCAGCACTCTCTGCCAGGTGCGTTGCAGATCCAGGTGGGAGAAGTATTGCAGATTGCCCACCTTGCGAAAGACCACCCGATAGGTCATGGGTTCAGGCAGGAGCGGTCGGTCGAACTTGGAGACCCGACGGCTCATTTCTTTTTCGGACAGCATGAGCGTACACCTCCTAACCGATTCGCGCCGCATCCGGCGCATTTCTCACGGCAGTTGGGGGTGGTCTGCCCCTCAAATGCCCGCTCTCTCTCCCGCTTGAGGAAGGACTTGGTCACGCCGCAGTCGATGACATCCCACGGGAGCACCTCGTCGGGATCATAGCGGCGGTTGGCGTAGAAGGCGGGGTCGATGCCGGTGTCGGAGAAGACCTCCATCCAGCGGTCGTAGTCAAAATACTCGCTCCACGCATCGAACTTGAAGCCCCGACGGCAGGCCTCGTACAGGGCGGCAGACAGCCGTCTGTCCCCCCGCGCCAGCACCGCCTCGATCACGCAGGTCTTGGCATCGTGATGGTTGTACTTGACCTTGCGGTCACGGACGCAGGAGCCGACATAGGCCTGCTTGCGCTCCATCTCCTCCAGCGTGTCCTGTGGCTCCCACTGGAAGGCCGTGAAGGGCTTGGGGATGAAGGGGGACACGCTGATGGTCACCTGCGGCTGACGGCCGCGGGGACGGTTCGGGTTCTTGTAGAACTCGCTGACCACGCGGTGTGCCAGCTCCGGGATCTCCGCCAAGTCCTCGTCGGTCTCGGTCGGGTGTCCCTGCATGAAGTATAGCTTGACCTGTGTCTTGCCCGCGTCAAAGGCGACATTGACCGCCTGCATGAGGTCTTCCTCGTACAGATTCTTGTTGATGACATCCCGCAGACGCTGACTGCCCGCCTCGGGCGCAAAGGTGATGGAGGAGGCGCGGATAGAGGCGACCTTGTCCATCAGCTCCTTAGTAAAGGAGTCGGCGCGCAGGGACGGCAGAGACAGGCTGACCATGTTCGGGTTCGTCCAATCCAGCAGCTTGTCGGTCAGCTCGTCGATGCGGGTGTAGTCGCTGATGGACAGGGAGGACAGCGACAGCTCCTCATAGCCGGAGGTGTCAAAAATGGCTCGCGCCTGACAGTTGATGACATCGGGGGTCTTCTCCCGCACGGGGCGGTAGGTCATGCCGGCCTGACAGAAGCGACAGCCGCGGATGCATCCGCGTCCCACCTCCACCGTGATGCGATCCTGCACCGTCTCGATATAGGGCATGACCACCTGCTCGGGGTACAGTCCTTTATCCAAGTCCTCGACGATGCGCTTGGTCACGACGGCGGGGACGTCGGGGTAGATCGGCGTGTAGGCCTGCACCGTGCCGTCCTCGTTATAAGTCACATCGTAGAGGGAGGGGACATACACACCGGGGATAGTGGCGGCGGCGCGGTGCAGGAAGTCTGCCCGCGTGTAGCTGCCCTCCTCCTTCATAGAAATGTACAGCTCCACGATCTCGGGCAGGAGCTCCTCCCCCTCGCCGATGTTGAACAGGTCAAAGAAATCCGCGACCGGCTCGGGGTTGTAGGAGCAGGGGCCTCCGCCGATGACCAGCGGGTCGGTCTCGCCGCGCTCCCGCGCCCAGAGCGGGATGCCGCCCAGCTCCAGCATATTGAGGACATTGGTGTAGCTCATCTCGTATTGCAGGGTGAAGCCCACGAAGTCGAACACCGATAGCGGGTCTCCGCTCTCCAGTGCCGTCAGGGGCAGGTCGTGCTCTCGCATCTTCTCCTGCATATCCACCCACGGGTCGTAGACCCGCTCACACCAAATGTGCTCGTGAAGGTTCAGGCAGTTGTACAGGATGCGGATGCCCAGATTGGACATACCGATCTCATAGGTGTCCGGGAAGCAGAAGGCGAACCGCGCCTTCACCCCCGCCTTGTCCTTGATGACCTGACCGTACTCGCCGCCGGCATAGCGACCCGGCTTCTGTACCGAGGTCAGGATCATGCGTTTCTCGTTTTGATTCATGGAATGGAATGACTCCTTGTATGATAAATCCTTTTTTTCACTCGACTATGTGTTGTAAGCCTCACTTACGCCGTCTTGTCAGCAGCAAGCCGGGCAGGGAGGAGATGGCGGCGGTGATCAGCTGACCCGCACAGCAGAGCCCGGGCAGAGCCGCCACGGGCACTCCGAGCACGGGGGAGACGACCGCCAGCCCGCCCAGGATGACCAGCCACAGCCAGCCGAACAGCTGTCCGATGGTATTGGCGCGACGAATGCGACGGCAAGCGATATAAGCCTTCAGCACCCCGACCCCCTCATGCACCGAGATCAGCCCGCCGGAGCGCGCCGCGTACAGCTGACTGTAGCGGGCGGGGCGGTACAGCTCCCGTGCGGAGTCCTCTCCCTCGGCAAAGAGCGGTGTCCTCTCGACCAGCGGGTCATAGGACAGGATGGTCATGCGACAGCCCATCCGAGTCAATTCTTTCTCAAGCCGTCCGAACAGGGGGTCGATCCCGTACTCACAGGCGCAGGCCAGTCGGAAATACCGATCAAAGGCCACATAGAGGATCTGTGCGTTCGGGGTCTTCCGATAGGTGGATTCCAGAGAACGATCCGGCAGGCGTATGCCGCGCGGTGTCAGGGTCTCGTAGGTACCCAGATGTACCTCCACCGAGCCGCCGCTTTGGCGGTCGGTCAGGTAGAGCCGCAGGAATTCCTCCCCCCGCTCGGCTAACTCGATCTGCAGATCTGCCAGCTCCTCCTGTCGAGGCGGCTCGCCGACCCCCTCCAGGGGACAATCCAGAAGAGCAAACAGCTTGTGCGCCATGGATATCCACTCGTCGCTCCGTTCGTCCTTCTTTCTCGTCACCTCGTTGGGACAGATGGGATGCAAAGCAAGGCCGTCCGGCACCAGGATGCGGGTGGTCTTGCCCTTTGCGGTCGCAGGGGCATACTGCTCCGGCGTGGCCTCCCCCAGCAGAGCACAGCCCGCCTCACTCAGTCGCCGATTGACCACATGGTAGGGCAGGATCAGGGACAGGAGGAAGGCACCCGGCATACAGGCCAGATAGGTCGCAGTAAAGCGCGGCAGAGCATCGGTCAGGAGTCCGCCGTCGGTCAGCAGTGCCGTCCCGCCCGCCGCGATGGCAAGCAGCATGGCGGCAGGCAACAGGTAATTCAGATGGCTCAGCCGCCCCGGGTAGCGGTTGACCAGCGCGAAGAAGTTCGGGATACCCGAAGTACGGCAGACACGCAGGGTCACACCGCCCTCCGAGGCCTCCTTGGTGCGCTTCCATTCGTCCCGCATATCGTCGGCACACAGCCTCGTGCGCCCCTGCCGGGGTGCATCCGTGACCGTGACGGTGATACGCGCTCGTCCGGAAGACAGAATGCCGAAGGAACGCGCCTGACTGAGGATGGACAGGAGATCACAGACACAGGTCATGGTCAAGATCAGCATCGCCGCGCCGCAGAACAGGATCGGCGCACGTTCCCCACCTCCTACGGCAAGAATGACCGTATGCAGGGTGGTCACGACCAGAGCCATACCCGGCACGGCGTAGCGCACCGGCTCAAAATCCCAGAGGCTCCGCAGCCCCAGTCCCATCCGCGACAGAGAGGGTGCGGAGAGCAGGAGCAACAACAAAAGCCCGATCAAGGGGTAGGCTACCGAGTCGGTAAAGCCCTCTGCCCCAACATAGGACAGTATATCGTATATCCCGCCCGCGACTACACCGACTGCCGCAAAGACCAGCCGCAGGATGGCATATACCAACGCCTTGCGGTAGCTCTGCTCGACCCGTCGCGTCATGGCCGCGCCGGAATACTCCCGTCCCGCGTATGCAGGGGGGATGGTGTTGCGAGTCCCGACAGGCTCCCGCTTCTGCCGTGCGCGGTGAACCTCGTCTGCCCGTGCCGCTCCGCTCGGGGTACGGCGCAGTTCCCCCTCATAGCCGAGGTCTATGTAGAGCTCGTCGTCCGCCTCCCGTGCCCGTCTGCCGATGGGTATCTCCTCGGCGGGTCGCGGGGGCAGCTCGGCTCCCGCGCCGCGTCCCCGTCGAGCACACGCATGGCCGGCCGCACGAGGGGAACGCACCGCCTCCTGCGGCAGGGCATCCAGCCCCAACTGGAGCGGATCCTCCTCGGCACACGGTCTTTCCTCCCGAGAGCGGGACGGTCGGCGCGGCAGAGACTCCTCGGTCGGCGCGGCGGGAGCAACCGTCTCCGCCGTCGGGGTCGGCACTTCTTCACGCGGCGCGGGCGTCACTTCGGTCTGCGGGGTGTGCTCGGGGGCAGGCCGCCCGTCCGACATCGGCGCGGGTGCTTCGGTCACGGGCGGCTCCTCGGTCGCAGGGGCTTTTTTCTCCCAAATATCCCGCACCAGGCGCCCTGTCTCGGGGTCAAGCCCTCGGAAGAAGGCTCCCGAATCCAACAGATCCGCGACCGTCACGCCGTTGAACTCGTCATCCGATGCCGGCCTCGGGCGGGACACGGGAACAGGCTCGGGTTCGGGCTCCGGATCGGGCTCCGGATCGGGCTCCGGATCGGGTTCGGGTTCCGGCTCAGATTCCGGCACGGGTTCCGGGGTCGGGATCGCCTCCGTCTCCTCTCGGATGCCTTTCCGATCCCGCTCCAGCTGATCCAGCTTTTCCCGCAAGAGGAGGTCTATATCGTCCTGCGGTGTAGAGGCCGACCGATCTGCGACCTGCTCCTCTGCGCCCGTCGCGGCCTCGGTCTCCAGCTTCAATTTGAGTTGCGCCGCCCAATCGGTCACGGACTCGGACGAGGCTCTTGTATCGGTATCCGGCATGGTGGCTTCCCCCTTTACTATTTGATCTTTTTGATCTTTCGTCTGTCGTTAGTCGTTAATCTTTCGGTTGTCTCCGCATTTGACGCGCCGCCTCGCACAGGATGACGGCGGCCGCCGTGGATACATTGAAGGAATTGACCTGCCCGTACATGGGGATGGAGATCACCCCATCGCAGGCCTGCTTGACGACGCGGGACACGCCGTTACCCTCACTGCCGAACACCAGCGCACAGGGGCCGGTCAAGTCGGTCTCGTAGTGCGGTCTGCCGCCCGCCTCGGCGGCAAAGCACCAGACCCCCTTCTCCTTGAGGACCTTGATCGTGGCGGCGATATTGGCGACCTTGGCCACCGCCAGGTGCTCCATCGCCCCCGCCGAGGCCTTGGCGACCAGTGCCGTCAGCCCCACGGCGCGGCGGCGCGGGATGATCAGGCCGTGCGCCCCCACGCCCTCGGCACAGCGGATGAGAGCACCGAGGTTGTAAGGGTCGGTGATGCCGTCGGCGATGACGATCAGGGGCTTTTCGCCGCGCTCGGCCGCCAATGCCAGGATGTCCTCCACCGTGACATATTCCTTCTGCGCCACCATGGCGATCACGCCCTGGTGCGGCACGAAGCCCGCCATCTCATCCAGCTTGGCACGATCCACCTCGACGACGGGGATCCCGCGGTTGACCGCCTCGGCGACCAGCATGACGATGGAGCCTTCCCGCTCCCCGCGATGCACCAACAACTTATCCACCGTGCGCTCCGAGCGCAACAGCTCCCGCACGGCATTCCGCCCGATGACCAGACCCTCGGTCGGATCATAGGGGGTATCCTCCTCGTCCTCCTCGGTGTCCTGCACCCGTGCCGTCTCGGTCGGGGTATAAGTGTCGCGAGGGGGATGCTTATCGTAGGGTTTATCCCAGGAGCCGTGGGGCTTGCGCGCGGCACCGCCCTCCGGGCGACCCTCGGGACGACTGTCGGGACGACCCTCCTTGCGGGGCTTGCGGTCGTAGGTCGACCGTGCCTCGGCGGGTCTGCGCCCGTCCCGCTCGCGGGAGGGACTGCCGCCGCGACGATCCTCCCCCCCGAAGTTTCGGTCGGCGGGGTACTTCTTCACGCCGCGACCGCCTCGCCCGGTATGCGGGTCGGAGGCGGCGGGGTTCTTGCGCTTCTCGTTATCCTTGTAGGCCATGACTGTGTCTCACTTTCCTATGTATCGCCCGCGTGGCGGGTATTTTTCTTCAGTTTCTATTATACCATATTTTTTCGGATTTGTATAGAGCTTTTTTCATTTTTCCCGACAAAGTCTCCCCGCCTCCCGACACAGAGCGGCGGGGCGTTCCGCAGAACGCCCCGCCGCATATGCCGACGGAGGATCTCATAAACCCTTATTGGGGCTCCCCCTCCGTGTCCTCCGGCTCGGAGGTATAGGTGAAGCCGCTGATGACCTTCTCGATGTGTGCGCCGTAGGCGATGGAATGATCCTCGCAGAAGGTCAGCTCGGGCGTGACCCGCAGGTTGAGGGTCTTAGCCAGCTGTACCCGCACATATCCCGATGCGGCGGTCAGACCGCGCTTGATCTCCTTGGGGTCGCCCTGCAGGTGGGAGTAGTATATCTTCGCATACTTGAGGTCGGGCGTGACCTCCACGCCGGTGACACTGACGAAAGCATCCTTGACGCGGGGATCCTTGACCGTGCGGATGATCTCCGCCGCGACCCGGAACATCTCCTCGTTGATGCGATCCTGTCTGTATTTTGCCATAGAGCCTGCGCTCCTTTCTGTGGTACTCGGAAAAGCGGGCGTGCGGGGGAGACCCGCGAAAAGAGGGCTTCCCCCGCACACCCGTTTGGTTTCGTTGGTTGCTTACTGAGCCGCGTCCACGATGGCGGTGAACTTAGCGGGCACCAGGGAGGCACCGCCGATCAGACCGCCGTCCACGTTGGGCTTGGAGAGCAGGTCAGCGGCGTTCTTCTCGTTCATGGAGCCGCCGTACTGGATGGTGGTGGACTCAGCCACCTCGGCACCGTACAGCTCAGCCAGAGCCTCGCGGATCTGTCCGCAGGTCTCATCAGCCTGCTCGGGGGTAGCCGTCAGACCGGTACCGATCGCCCAGACCGGCTCGTAGGCGATGATGACCCGCTTCATCTCCTCGGCGGTCACACCGGCCAGATCCAACTTGGTCTGCATGGAGACCACCTCGCGGGTGATACCCGCCAGTCTCTGCTCCTTGACTTCGCCCAGGCACAGGATGACGGTCATCCCGGCGGCCAGAGCCGCCTTGGTACGCAGATTCACGGTCTCGTCGGTCTCGCCGAAGTACTGCCGTCTCTCGGAGTGACCGATGATGACATACTTCACGCCGCAGGCCGTCAGCATATTCGCCGACACCTCACCGGTGTAGGCTCCCTTCTCGGCGAAGTGAACGTTCTCGGCACCAATGTGGATGTTGGAGCCCTCTGCCGCCGCCTGTGCCGCCGCAATGGTGACATAGGGAGCACAGAATACCACGTCACAAGCATCCTTGCCTGCAACCATGGGCTTGATCTCGTTGATAAAGGCGGTCGCCTCGGCCGGCGTGAAGTTCATCTTCCAGTTGCCGGCGATCACGGTTCTTCTTTTTGCATTCATGATGTTGATCCTCTTTATTTTTTTCTTTTTTGGGGGGAAACTTCCTGAAGGAAGTTTCCCCCAAACCCCCTTCAAGGACTTTTAAAATTGCATTTACTGTCGAGAGATAGTCGTTGAAACATCCTACTCACTGCACACCGTCAATGTGGAACCCTTGCCCCACATTGAATTCAAAACAACGAACGGTGTTAGGCCTTTCTCCGCTGGCTGAGCATCCACTCCACGACCTCGTCATCGGTGTAGGCGTAATCCCAGCTGTTGTGCCCCACCCCGGGGTACAGGGTCAGCTTGGCGTTCCCGCCCCGCGCGTTGATGGCGTTCACCATGTTCTGACTCTCGGTGCAAAGGATGGAGCCGTCGGCATCCCCGTGGAACGCCCAGATCGGCGTGTTGCACAGGGTGTAGGACGACCAGACGATCCCCGCGCCGCAGACCGGCAGGAGTGCGGCAAAACGCTCGGGGTTCGCCTCACCCCAGATCCAGGTGCCGGTGCCACCGCAGGACAGGCCGGTCAGGTAGACGCGATCCCGATCCACGGGAAGAGTTTCCAGCAGGTGATCCAGGAAGCGGTTCAGTGTCTCGATGTAGGAGACCCAGAACTTGCCCCGTGTCAGCTGGGGGCTGGCGAAGATAAAAGGATATTCCTTCCCTGCGGCAATGTACTTACCGTAGCTGTGAGCCGCGACCAAGTCCAGCTCGGTCGTGCCGTTTCCGCCCTCACCGATACCGTGCAGGAACAGAACCAGCGGGTACGGCTCCCCGCCCTTCCCGTCCATATCGGCGGGAAGGGACAGGAGGTAGCCCCACTGTGTCCCCGTGCAGGGGTCGGTGAAGGTCATCCGTTTGGTCTCCATGGTGATCGGATGCAGAGATCAGATCGGCTTACCGATCTGCCAGGCAAGCGATACCGGGCAGCTCCTTGCCCTCCAGGAACTCCAGAGAAGCACCGCCGCCGGTGGAGATGTGGGTGATGCGATCCGCAAAGCCCAGCTGCTCGCAGGCCGCCGCGGAGTCACCGCCGCCCACGATGGAGATGGCATCCGACTCAGCCAGAGCCTTGGCGACCGCGATGGTGCCGCGCGCCAGCGTGGGGTTCTCGAACACGCCCATGGGACCGTTCCAGACCACGGTCTTGGCCGACTTGGCGGCCTCGGCGTACAGCTCCATGGTCTTCTCGCCGATGTCCAGACCCTCCATGTCATCCGGGATCTCGTTGGAGGGAACGATCTTGACCTCCACCGGAGCATCGATGGGGTCGGGGAAGCCTGCGGCGATGGTCGTATCGATCGGGAGGAGCAGCTTGACGCCGTTCTTCTCGGCGGTAGCCATCATCTCGCGGCAGTAGTCGATCTTCTCGCTGTCCAGGAGGGACTTACCGACGGTGTAGCCCTTGGCGGCCAGGAAGGTGTAGGCCATACCGCCGCCGATGATGAGGGTGTCCACCTTGGTCAGCAGGTTGGCGATGACATTGAGCTTATCCGAGACCTTTGCGCCGCCCAGGATAGCCACGAAGGGACGCTCGGGGTCGGCCAGAGCCTTACCCATGACCGAGATCTCCTTCTGGATCAGGTAGCCGCAGACAGCCGGCAGACCGGCGTGCTGGACAACACCCGCCGTGGAGGCGTGAGCGCGGTGAGCCGTGCCGAAGGCATCGTTGACAAAGATCTCGGCAAAGGAAGCCAGCTTCTTGGAGAACTCGGGGTCGTTCTTCTCCTCGGCGGCGGTAAAGCGGGTGTTCTCCAGGAGAACGATGTCGCCGGGCTTCATAGCCGCGACCTTGGCCTGTGCATCCTCGCCGACGGTGTCGGTCGCGAACACAACGCCGCCGCCCAGCAGCTCGTTGAGCTTATCTGCCACGATGACAAGGGAGAGCTTCTTGCGATCCTTGGCGGCCTTCTCCAGAGCGGCGGCGCGGGCGGCCTCCTGCTCCTCGGCGGGCAGAGCGTCGATCTTGGCGTTCTCCTTCTTGTTGAGTTTCAGCTTCTCGTCCAGCACATTATGGGGCTTGCCCATGTGGGAGCAGAGGATGACCATGGCACCGTGTGCCTTGAGGTACTTGATGGTCGGCAGAGCCTCCACGATACGCTTGTCGGAGGTGATGACACCGTCCTTGACCGGCACGTTGAAGTCGCAACGAACCAGTACCCGCTTGCCGGATACCTCAATGTCTTCGATGGTCTTCTTGTTGTACGTCATACTGTTTTTTCCACCTTTCTGTATTGCGTGAGGGCATCTCGGGGCATTTCCCCTGTCCCTACTATCACATAATATACTATACCACAAATCCGGCGGTTTTGCAAGGGGGAAATTGTAAAAATACCGTTTTTCCGGCTATTTCTTTCAAAAATATGTGTCGCGCGAAAAGTTGCCGTCTTTCGGCAAAAATGCTTGCACTGCCCCCGAAAGTGTGCTATAATAGGGGACGGAAAGATCTGAGAAAACGCTGATTGAATGAGGTGGTGCATATTCGGTACAGATTTTCTCGTCTGCGATTGCGAAAAACTCAAGATGTACCGGATGTACATCGAGTTTTTCGGCAAGAAGCAGGCAGGAAAAGATGTGCCGAAGATGTGCCGCCGAATAAATCAGTGGTTCCCTAATAATGGAGGCCGCATATGGAAACCCTGCATGAACGTGTCACCCAACTCCGCGCCGAACTGGAGTACCATTCCCGCAAATACTACGTCGAGGACGCGCCGGAGATCTCGGACTACGAGTACGATCGGCTGTTCTATGAGCTGGTACACATCGAAGAGGAGCACCCCGAGCTGGACGATCCCGCCTCCCCGACCCATCGGGTGGGCGGCAAGGCCTCCGACCGCTTTGACAAGGTGGTACACGCCGTCCGTATGGACTCCCTTAGCGATGTATTCTCCTTTGAGGAGCTGGAGGATTTCCTGTCCCGTGTGGCCGAGCGCATCCCGGAGGCTGTCTACTCGGTCGAGCCCAAGATCGACGGGCTGTCCTGCTCCCTGCGCTACGAGAACGGACGGCTGGTACAGGCCGCGACCCGCGGGGACGGTGTCATCGGCGAGGACGTGACCGCCAATGTCAAGACCATCTTCGACGTGCCGCTGACCCTGCCCGAGCCGCTGACTCTGACGGTGCGTGGCGAGGTCTATATGCCCCGCGCGGTATTCGAGCGGCTCAACCGCCGCCGCGCCGAGGAGGGGGTCGCCCTGCTGGCCAATCCCCGCAACGCCGCCGCCGGTTCCCTGCGCCAGCTCGACCCCCGTGTCACGGCCTCCCGCGCCCTGTCCATCTTCATCTTCAACTTCCAGGAGGGCGACCTGTACACCGACGGCCACGCCCCCATCTCCCACACCGAGACCTTAGACCGCCTCGGCGAGCTGGGCTTCCATGTGCTGGAGGAGCGGCTGGAGACCTCCGACAGGGCCGCCATCTTGGATCATATCCGCCGACTGGGGGAGGCGCGGGACGACCTCGCCTATGACATCGACGGGGTGGTCATCAAGCTGGATCGTCTGGCGGATCGTGTGACCATGGGCGAGGGAACCGCCACCCCGCGCTGGGCGGTGGCCTACAAGTTCCCGCCCGAGCAGAAGATCACCCGTATAGAGGATGTGACGGTCGCGGTCGGGCGCACGGGGGTGCTGACCCCCACAGCGGTACTGGAGCCTGTCCGTCTGGCGGGCACCACCGTCTCCCGCGCCACCCTGCACAATCTGGATTTCATCCGCGAGCGGGACATCCATATCGGGGACTATGTGACAGTGCAGAAGGCAGGCGACATCATCCCCGAGGTGGTCTGCGCCCATCCGGGGCGGCGTACGGGCGGGGAGACCCCCTTCCATATGCCGACCGTCTGCCCCTCCTGCGGGGAGCCGGTCTTCCGCGAGGAGGGCGAAGCGGCGGTACGCTGCACCAACGCGGCCTGCCCCGCTCAGCTTGCCCGCGGCATTGAGCACTTTGCCTCCAAGAACGCCATGGACATCGACGGCCTCGGCCCGCAGATCGTGGAGGCACTTATCCGCGCCGACCTGATCCGAGATGCCGCCGACCTCTACAGCCTGCACGCGACGGATGTGGCGGGCATGGAGCGCATGGGGGAGAAGTCCGCCGCCAACCTGATCGCCGCCATTGAAAAGTCAAAATCGGCCGGACTGGAGCGGTTGCTCTACGCCCTGGGTATCCGCAACGTCGGCGAGGTCGCGGCGGCAGCACTGGCGGGACGCTTCGGCAGTCTGGATGCGGTCATGGCCGCCGACATCGACAGCCTTGTGGACATCCCCGACTTCGGGCAGATCACGGCCGAGTGCGTGGTCAACTTCTTCTCCCACCCGCAGAACAGTCGCCTGTGTCGGCGTTTGGCGGAGGTCGGCTGTCTGACCACCTCCACCGCCGCCCCCATTGGAGATCGGCTGGCAGGGCTGACCTTCGTGCTGACCGGTACCCTTCCGACCCTGAGTCGGGAGGAGGCCTCTGCGCTCATCAAGGCCGAGGGCGGCAAGGTCACGGGCTCGGTCTCCAAGAAGACCGACTACGTGGTCGCCGGGGAGGCGGCCGGCTCCAAGCTGACCAAAGCGCAGTCGCTCGGCGTGGCGGTCATAGACGAGGAGGAGCTGATGCGGATGCTGGGGAAATGATATTTCGGACACACGAAAGGGAGGCTCATTCATGATCTGCCTTGATGCCCTTCACTCGCCGTTCCTGCCGGCTCTGCGGTATGCCCGTCGTAGGGAGTTTCGCTGATCCTATACGAGAGAGGGGAGCCTTCCCTACAGAAGGCTCCCCTCCTCTGTTCCGTCCGGCAGCAACAGCCCCGGCGGCACGTCCTGCACCGTCACGCACCCGACCCGACCCGCCTCCCGCATTCGGCAAACGGCGCGGGCGTAGGCCACCAGCACGCTCCCGGTGAACTCCGGGTTGGAATCCAAGCGCAGGCGGCAGGACATCCGCCGAATGTGTTCCCCGCCCTGCCCGCTATGCCCGCAGGCCAGCACCTCCCCGCCATGGGGCAGCGCGGCATGATCCCGCATCAGCTCCTGCATCTCCACAAAGGTCACGGTGGTGTCATACCCTGCGAAGTAGCCCGGCATGGTGCGTATCCTCCGCTCGATCTGCGCTCTGTCGGCTCCCGGTGCCGCCACGACGTAACACTCCCGCCGATGCATCTCCTGCGGCGGCAGGGTCGGCACCTCCCCCGCCCGCGCCGCCGCCTCGGCCGCCTCGGTCGGGAGGGTGTACTCCCGCGCATCCAGCACCCCCGGAATACGGCGGATGGCCTCGGAGTGCCCTTGGCTGACCCCGCGCCCCCAGAGAGTGCAGGTCTGCCCGCCCGGGAAGAACGCGGCGGCAAAGGTGCGGAACACCGAGAACAGCCCCGGATCCCAGCCCGCCGCGATCAGAGCCAGCCGTCCCCCGTCCCGCGCCGCCGCCTCCACCCGTGCGCGGTGGCGCGGGATGTCCGCATGGCGGTCGAAGCTGTCCACGACATTGAAGTCCCGTGCCAGCGCGGGGGTCATCAGAGGCAGGTCATCCGAGCTCCCGCCGCAGAGGATCAGAATATCCATTTTCCCTTTCATGGAAAGGATATCCTCCGCCGCGTACACCCTCGTATCGGTCAAGGCCTGCAGGACGGCGGGGTCTCGCCGCGTGAATACCGCGACCGCCTCCGCATCGGGACAGTCGCGCAGTGCCAGCTCGACCCCCCGCCCCAGATTCCCGTAACCCACGATCCCCACACGCATATGTATGCCCCCTCTCGATCCGAGTCCATCCTCGGTGGCAGTATATGCAGGGAAGAAAGGCCATGGTCACCCGCAGGATAGCACACATGTCAAATTTATTGATGATGGATAAACGTTTTCGTTCATTTTGACATACCCTTTTGAGTTAACCCTATTGACAAAAAAGGGAATTTCCTGTATAATAAGGGAGTAGCATTCCTCAACTCATATCCTATGCTGTATGCATATGTTGAGTCCCCTCTGCAGGAAATGCCCTGCCGAAATCTCTTCATTATATGGGAGAATTTTACGAAGTATGCCTGTTATTACACAAGGTTCGACCACGGATACCGATGGTCGGGAGAAAGAATATTTCATTGAAGAAGTCATTCCCGAGAAGAAGTGGGTATACGCCTTCTTCAAGCGCGGGTTTGACATCATCATGTCACTGCTGGTCGGGATCGTGTTGCTCATCCCCATGCTCATAGTCTCCTTGATCATCGTGCTGGATTCCAAGGGGTCTGCCATATACAAGCAGGAGCGTTTGGGCAAGAACGGCAAGCCCTTCATGATGTACAAGTTCCGCTCCATGCGCACGGATGCCGAGGTCAAGGGGCCTCAGTGGGCGGACAAGCATGACGACAGGTGCACCCGCGTCGGGCGGGTGATCCGCAAGATACACGTTGACGAGTTTCCCCAGCTGCTCAACATATTCCTGGGGCAGATGAGCTTCGTGGGGCCGCGCCCCGAGCGCGCTTATTTCTACGATCAGTTCGAGACTTACATACATGGCTTTCGCAACCGCCTGGCGGTGCGCCCCGGGCTGACCGGTTGGGCACAGGTCAACGGCGGCTACGATGCGACCCCGGAGCAAAAGATCATGCTGGATATGGAGTATATTCAAAAGCGATCCCCACTCATGGATGCAAAATGCATTTTCAAGACCGTGAAGCTGATCTTCACCCATGAGGGGTCCAGATGAAACCAAATACCGATGCACCGTAGGCACCCCCGCCGTTGCATCGGTATTTCTGTATATGCGCGTTTTAGGATCCATCATTTTGCGGTGCCGCTTTTGGCGGCGTTGCAGCCGCACGAGCCTCTTCTGCGCGACAGGGTCGGTCTCGGCTCGCACCCTCAGGCGGCGAAACGCGATCTGCTCCTTCCGATCCCGCGAGGACAGCACCACCCACAACAGCAGCCCCGCTACCGCCAGCGCAAGCAGGAACAGCACGGTAAAGCCAACAGAGCGGATCAGCGGGTCCTGCTCTCGAATGGGGATGCCTTCAAAATGACGCAAGACAGGCACCTCAGAGCATGACCAGCTCCCCGAAATACTCCGGCCTGTGGAAGTCCGGCTTCTCGGTCAGGACGGGGCTCCACATCCCGTAGTGGGGCTGCGGCGTATCGTCCCCGCACTTGTAGAAGTTGCCGTGGAAGCGGTAGCCCGACTTGAAGGTCTCGACCGAGATACCGTAAAGGCGTTCCAGAAGTCGGGACGGGATCAGAGCCGTCACGCTCCAGTCCTGCGGGCAGACGGTAGCCTTCACCTGCGGAATATCCCCGCCGGTCACGGTACGCACGGGAATGCGAAGCTCCCGCCCCGTCCCGATGGCGGACAGGAGTGCGCCGTTGGCGTTCATCTCCATGTTCATGTACCGGGTATCACGGCGATCCCCCTCGACGGGGCAACCGTCCGCCCATGCGGCGAAGAACTCCAGACAGGAATCGGTATACACCGGGTCGTTGTACTGCCGATACACGGCGCGCGGCTCCTGCTCCTTGCAGGTCATGTGCAGAAGGAAGCCATAGTCGGGCAGGTAGGTCAGCTGTGCCTCCGCGTGGGGGCGGTAGCCGTTATCCATCCAACGGTAGGCACTGATCTGGGCGGTCGGAATGAAATCCCATCGAACCTCCGCCGGCTTGATGTCGGGGCGCTGGGAGCAGATGTAATAGGTATGATCCATCAATCAAAATATCCTTTCCGATAAAGCAACTCGGCGATCAGCACGGCTCCGCCTGCCGCGCCGCGCAAGGTATTGTGGGACAGACCCACGAACTTATAGTCAAAGTAGCTGTCCTCACGCAGTCGCCCGACCGATACCCCCATACCGCCGTACAGGTCACGGTCAAGAGCCGCCTGCGGTCGATTGTCCTCCTCAAAGTAGGTCACAAATTGAGTCGGGGCGTGTGGCAGACCCAGTGCCTGCGGCTCGCCCGAGAAGTCATGCCAAGCCTGCAAGATCTCCTCGCGGGAGGGCTTGTTCTCAAACTTGACGAACACCGCCGCAGTATGTCCGTCGGTCACGGGGACACGGATGCACTGAGTGGTGATCAGCGGGGCGGCCGCCTTGACGATCTCGCCGTTCTCGACCCGTCCCCAGACCCGCAGGGGCTCCTGCTCGGACTTTTCCTCCTCGCCGCCGATGTAGGGGATGACATTGTCGGTCATCTCCGGCCACTCGCGGAAGGTCTTCCCCGCCCCCGAGATGGCCTGATAGGTGGTAGCCACCACCAGCGTGGGCTTGAACTTCAGAAGGGGGGTCAGCGCGGGCACATAGGACTGGATGGAGCAGTTGGGTTTGACGGCGATGAAGCCACGCTTGGTGCCCAGCCGTGCCCGCTGATGCTCGATGACAGCCAGGTGCTCCGGGTTGATCTCCGGGATGACCATCGGGACATCCGGTGTCCAGCGGTGGGCGCTGTTGTTGGACACCACCGGGATCTCGGCGCGGGCATACCGCTCCTCCAGGGCGCGGATCTCGTCCTTCTTCATATCCACCGCGCAGAAGACGAAGGAACACAGCCCTGCCATGGTCTCCACCTCATTGGCATCGATCAGGCGCATATCGCGGTACTGCTCCGGCAGGGGGGTCTTCATCTTCCAGCGACCCTCCACCGCCTCCGCGTAGGTCTTCCCCGCCGAGCGGGGGGAGGCCGCCAGTGCCGCCACCTCAAAGTAGGGGTGATCTGCCAGCAGGGTCAGGAACCGCTGTCCCACCATGCCGGTCGCGCCGACCACACCGACCTTCATTTTTCCATTATTCATGAATGGTTCCATGCTCTCTATGACCGTAACCTTCGCGCAAGCGAAAGTCCCTTTCTTTAACATATTTCCATGATTTCATTATAGCACACTCGACTGTATTTTGCAAGTAGAATGGCAAATTTTTTCGGGATCAGCAACAAAAAAATTCCCAAAAGCCATCCCCCTTTCTTGCCCAAATGCCTTGACAAATGTGCGTCACTGT
>CAYXBU010000016.1:0-35848 GCA_964463245.1 uncultured Clostridium sp.
TATGGTGGAGATGAGGGGAGTCGAACCCCTGTCCGAAAGTCCGTCCACACGGCTTTCTACGGGTGTAGTCCCTGATTTGATCTCCCGCCACAGGCGTCCGGGGACAGACTCAAGCGACGGCAGCCATTTGATGCATGACCGGTTCAATGGCGAAACCCCGGTTCACGGTCACCACTGAGTGACGCTCACTCCGGGTTCGTGGTCCTCCCCGGCGAACGGGCGGCGTTATACGCCACGGCGCAGCTTACGCTGCCAGTGCAACAGAATTGTTGTCGTTTAATTTTTTAAGGTTGAGCCTTTTACAGGATTGCCCGGCCTGACCCGCTTACTATGCTTCAGAACCCCCGTCGAAACCAGTACATCCCCGTACCGGCTTTATGAAGGTGTTTTTGGGGACTAATCGTCTTCCCGACCGACCTGGCGGTTGGTTCGGGTCTTAAAGCCGCGCTCGATCTCACGATCCGCCTCGGCCTTGGCGATGCTGTCACGCTTGTCGTATTGCTTCTTTCCTCGGCAGAGACCGATCTCGACCTTGACCCGTTGCCCCGAAAAGTACAGCGACAGCGGAACCAGCGTATAGCCCTTTTGGGTCAGCTGACCCGCCAGCTTGCGTATCTCGCGCTTATGCATCAGCAGCTTGCGGTCACGCAGAGGGTCACGATTGAAGAAGCTCCCGTGCTCGTAGGGGCTAATGTGCATCCCAACGACCCATATCTCGCCGTTCTTGATCTGGCAATAGGAGTCCTTGAGGTTGACATTGCCTGCGCGCACGCTCTTGATCTCGGTACCGAAGAAGGCCACGCCCGCCTCGTACCGTTCATCCACGAAGTAGTCGTGGTATGCTTTTCGATTCTGGGCGACCTGTCGGTGCCCGCTTTTTTTCTGTTCCGCCACGGGAACCTCCTTTCGCCGTCAAAGCCACCGAGGTGTTGATCCCGATCTTCTGTGTCAATTTCCCTTGTTGTAGTGGCTGTAGTAGACATCCTCGCCCGGAAAATGCAGACCGAGGCGTTCCCGTGCCATACGGGCGATGTAGTCGTCATCGACCGGTGCCTTGATCAGGTGCTCAAGCTCCTGATTCTCCTCCTCATACCGCTCGATCTCGGCTTGAAGCTCCAATTTCTGGGCTTCCAGCTCGTTATGCCGCATGATGGAAGTCACGCTGATGATCAGGGATGCCACCAGCACACAGGCCAGTGCGACCCGCGACAGGAGCGAAAGTCCGCGCCGCTTTTCGGAGTCGGCATCCGCGATGGGCAGAGTCTGCTCCGCCAGTTCATTCTTCCCTTCCCGATGACTCATATGCATCCGCACCGCCTTTCTTTTTCATTAGTTTATCCTTCGACTTGGATCTGACCGTCCCGATCCGTGTGGTCACGGCGACCGTATCGTGTCGGAATATGGGAACGGATCCATGCCCATATCCTGCAAGCTCGGCTCTTACACCAACCGTACGACCGCCGTATGAGCTTATGCAGCCCTCGGCAGAGCCGATCGGTACACTTCCCGAGCAGGTAGCCCAGCGTGCCGAGCCAGCCGAGAAAGCCGCACCCGCATCCGAGCACCGACAAGAGTCGGAACTGTCCGTCGTTGGTATAGTACAGGAGCAGGATGAGCCACACGCCGCAGGTCAGGCAAAAGAGGACATCTCCCCCGACCAGCAGGACGGCGCGCACCATGCACAAGCCCATATGCCCGCGATGATCGGCACCGAGCAAGCCCCGAAAGAGCCGCAAGCAGCTCCACAGGACACCCATGCACAGCCCTGATACCAGCGACAGCGAGAACATAAGACCGAGAAGGGTCTGTGACAGCTCCATACGGTTCAGCGGAACAGGCGGGAGAATCGTCTGCGACGGCTCCCGTTGCTGTTTTGCGCGGTCTCGTCAATTCCTACATCTGTATAAAAGGCTCCGCACAGCAGACCGCTGACCGACAGGACACCGCCCTCGGTATCCAGCGCGGTCACCCGCAGGTCTCGTCCCTCCAGGGTCAGCCCGCCACGGGTGGTGATCAGGCAAACGCTGTTCTCGTCAAAGCTCTGCACCTCTGCGACACCGCGCACGGTGATCTCCTCGCGTCCGGCGATCCACAGGCTGTGCGGCCCGGGGGTACTGCCCGACGACGGGGAGCCGTTCGCGCCGCTCCGTTGGGATGCGTTGATCTGCTCTGTGTCCCTCATATATATGCACCGTTCCTCTCGCTTGATGTGATATACCATCATATGCGAGGGGAACGGTGTATATGCGGGCGGTCACTCCAGGACTTCGTACAGGGTCGATGCATCGGCCTTGCCGACCGTCTCCTTGACATCCAGGACGCGAACGCGCATAACTCTGGCTCCGAAGGTGATCTCCAGCACATCCCCCGCCTTGACATCGTAGGATGCCTTGGCGGGTCTGCCGTTGACCGTCACATGGGCGGCATCGCAGGCCTCATTGGCTACGGTGCGCCGCTTGATGATGCGAGTGACCTTCAGATACTTGTCCAGACGCATATCAGTTCAGCTGAGACTTGACCGACTTAGCCGAAACGAAGGCCAGGTACTTGCAGGCAGGAACTGCCACGATCTCGCCGGTCTTGGGGTTACGACCCTTGCGCTCGGCTCTCTCGCGCACCTCGAAGGTACCGAAACCGGAAAGCTGGATCTTCTCGCCTGCATTCAGGTTCTCCAGAATGGTCTGCTCGAACAGCTTCCAGGTCTCCCCGACCTGCTTCTGCGACAACTCGCTCTTCTCGGCAACAGCCTTGATCAACTGGGTTTTGTTCATGTTTTTTTCTCCAATCTGATGTAATGATATAGGGTTTCTTTATTATAGCATATCGCGTGGGAAAATGCAAGTGGGAAAACACATTTTTTTATATCTTTTCAAGATTTTTCAAAAAAGAGAGAGAAGCCTCCGAGCGAAGGCCTCTCCCTGTGTGGTTCTTCCCTTTTGTCGATTCTCCGCCCGATCCTGCGTTACTCCAGCTCAAACGCTCCCGTATACAGCTGGTAGTAGGTGCCGCGCTCGGCGATCAGCTTATCGTGATTGCCGCGCTCGATGATGCGACCATGATCCAGAACCATGATGACATCCGAATTCTTGACGGTGGACAGGCGGTGAGCGATCACGAAGACGGTACGCCCCTCCATGAGCTTATCCATGCCCTTGGCAACGATGGCCTCGGTGCGTGTATCGATGGAGGAGGTTGCCTCGTCCATGATCAGGACGGGCGGGTCGGCCACGGCGGCGCGGGCAATGGCGATCAGCTGACGCTGTCCCTGTGAGAGGTTCGCGCCGTTGTTGGTCAGCTCGGTGGCGTAGCCGTGCGGCAAACGAGTGATGAAGTCGTCCGCGCCCGCCAGCCGTGCGGCGGCGATGCACTCCTCGTCGGTCGCATCCAGCTTGCCGTAGCGGATGTTATCCATGACGGTACCGGTGAACAGGTTGGTATCCTGCAGGACGATGCCCAGCGAACGCCGCAGGTCGTTCTTGCGGATCTTATTGATGTTGATGCCGTCATAGCGGATCTTACCGTCCGCGATGTCGTAGAAGCGGTTGATCAGGTTGGTGATGGTGGTCTTACCGGCACCGGTCGCGCCGACAAAGGCGACCTTCTGTCCCGGCTCGGCGTAGACTGTCACATTATGGAGCACGGTCTTCTCGGGGACATAGCCGAAGTCCACATCGAAGAGGCGCACATCCCCGCAGAGAGGCGTATAGGTGATACTGCCGTCGGCTGTGTGCGGATGCTTCCACGCCCACTGTCCGGTGTGCTCTTTGGTCTCGGTGACGGTTCCGTCGGGGGCAATACGGGCATTGACCAGCGTGACATAGCCCTCGTCAGCCTCGGGTTGCTCGTCCATCAGGGCAAAGACACGCTCGGCTCCCGCCATAGCCATGACCACCGAGTTGATCTGCTGGGAGACCTGGTTGATGTTTCCGGTAAACTGCTTGGTCATGGACAGGAAGGACACCACCACCGAGACAGCCATGGCTGTCCTTGCGGGATCATCCGGGTGGAGCAGAGCGTTGATGCTCAGGTTATAACTGCCGCTGATCAAGAGTGCACAGCCGACCGTTACCACGATAACATAGAGGATATTGCCGACATTCATGATGATGGGTCCCAGCATATTCGCGTAGGCGTTGGCGCGGTAGCTGTTCTGGAACAGCTCCTCGTTCACCTCATGGAAGTCTTGCTTGCTGGTCTCCTCATGATTGAAGACCTTGACCACCTTCTGGCCGTTCATCATCTCCTGCACATAGCCCTCCAGAACACCGACCGACCTCTGCAGGCGGACAAAGTAGTGTGCCGAGCCGCCGCCCAGCTTGCCGGAGATGAGGATCATGGCGACGACGCCAACAAGAAGGATGCCGGTCAGCCACATACTGTAGTACAGCATGATGAAGAACACCGCGACCACGATGGTACCAGCGCGGATCAGTGTCGGCAGGGACTGCCCGACCAACTGACGGAGGGTATCGATGTCGTTGGTGTAGTAGGACATGATGTCGCCGTGCTTGTGGGTATCGAAATAGCGGATGGGCAGATCCTGCATCTTGTTGAACATGGCCTTACGCATCTTGCCGAGGTAGCCCTGGGTGATGACGGCGGCCAACTGGGTCTCCAGAGTGACTGCAATAATGGAGAGAAGATAAAAGCCGACTAAGAGCATTACCTTCGGGATGATCATGCCCTGCGCCTCCGACCACGGTGTGTCGTTCTTTAGACAGGTGTCGATGGCATCGGTGACCTGCTGGAGGAAGATGGCCGGGATGGTCGCTACGATGGCGGAAAAGATGATACAAACGATCGAGACAGGCACCATGACAGGGTAGCACTCAAAGAGCATCTTGACTGCACGCTTGAGCACCTTTGCATTCAGGGTGCGCTTCGGGGGTCTCCCGGATGGCATAGCCGCGCCGCCGTTCTGTTGCTTACGCTTCATCCTGATCGCCTCCCTTCGTTTGCTGTTCGTAGACCTCACGGTATATCTCACTGCTTGTCAACAGCTCCTCGTGCTTGCCCATGCTCACCACGCGCCCATTGTCCAGCACCAGGATCAGGTCTGCATTCTCCACCGAGGAGATACGCTGTGCAATGATGATCTTGGTGGTCTCGGGAATGTAAGAAGCAAAGCCCGCGCGAATGAGTGCATCGGTGCGGGTATCCACCGCCGAGGTGGAGTCATCCAAGATCAGTATCTTGGGCTTTTTGAGCAGTGCCCGCGCGATGCAGAGTCGCTGCTTCTGACCGCCCGAAACGTTGGTACCGCCCTGCTCGATGTGGGTGTCGTACTTGTCCGGGAAGGTCTGGATAAATTCATCCGCCTGTGCCAGCTTGCAGGCCTCTATGATCTCCTCGTCGGTCGCGTTCGGGTTGCCCCAGCGGAGGTTCTCCTTGATACTGCCCGCGAAGAGCAGGTTCTTCTGGAGCACCATGGCCACGCTGTCCCGCAGTGCGGTCAGATCATAGTCCCGCACGTCTACGCCGCCGACACGGAGAGTACCCTCGGTCACATCATACAAGCGCGGGATGAGCTGGACCAACGTAGACTTGGAGGAGCCTGTCCCGCCGATGATGCCGACCGTGGCTCCCGAGGGGATGTGGAGGTCAACATCCGCCAGCGCAAACTTCTCAGCCTGCGCGGAGTACTTGAAGCTGACGTGCTCGAAGTCCACCGAGCCGTCCTTGATGGTCTTGACGGGATCGGCGGCGATCGGCATATCCGGCATCTCGTCCAGCACCTCCACGATACGGCGCATGGACTCGGCGGACATGGTCAGCATGACGTAGATCATGGACAGCATCATCAGAGCCATAAGCACCGACATACCGTAGGTCAGGCAAGCCGAGATCTGTCCGATCTTGACACCGCTATCGGGCTTAGCAATAGCCAAGAAGGAGCCCATCAGCAGGATGAAGATCATGTTGAAGTACATACAGAAATTCATGAGCGGGGTGTTGACAGCCACGATACGCTCCGCCCGCGTGAAGTCCTGCGTGATGCCGTCAGCGGCCGAGCCGAACTTCTCCTTCTCATGCTCCTCGCGGGAGAAGCCCTTGACCACCCGCATTCCGCGCACGTTCTCTTCAATAGATTCATTGAGGGTATCGTACTTGCGAAAAACGCTGTGGAACGCGGGCATGGCCTTGCGGCTGACAAGGAAGAGCCCCAGTGCCAGTACCGGGATGACCACCGCGAAGGTCACGGCCAGCCAACCGCCCATGATCGCCGCCATGGTAACCGAGAAGATCAGCATCAGCGGACTGCGTACGGCCGTCCGAATAAGCATCATGAAGGCCATCTGGACATTGGAGACATCGGTGGTCATGCGCGTGACCAGCGACGAGGAGGAGAACTTGTCGATGTTGGCGAAGGTGAAGGTCTGCACCTTGTCGAACACGTCCTGACGCATATTCTTGGCAAAGCCGGATGCTGCCCGCGCACAGGTAAAGCCGCCAAGACCTGCACAAAGTAGGGAGATCAATGCCATGCCCACCATCAGCAGACCGACCTTGACGATATACCCCATGTCCAGGGGTTCGGCACCGGGGAGACTGCTTTCCTGGATCACGTTGATGAGGTAGGTCGCGGTGATATAGGGGATGGCGGTCTCGATGACGGCTTCGCCCACCATTAGGAACAACGTAATGATGGCCGGCTTTTTGTACTCCCGGAGACTTTTCAGTAACCGAAAAAACATGAAACACTTCCTTTCCGCGCCCGCGCCGCGATGGCTCGGACACACCTTTCCTTAACTGATTAACTAATTAATTATTATACTATTTTCTTTAGCTTTTGTCAAGGTCAATTTTTGCCGAAAATGCCGCGACCCGCTTCCCTTCTTGCGTACACATTGCATTCGCCGAGCTCATGCTGTTACGGTTTCGTGACAGTACGGTGAAGAAAGACCTCGGTCTCCGCTATGATCTCCCTTCGACCGACCCAGAGGAAGATGAGGTTGAGCACCGTCATGCAGGCGATCGCCGCATCTGCCAGCTCCCATGCGACATCGGGGGCGGTCACGCTCCCTGCGACCAAAGTACCGCAGAACACGCAGATGAACAGCACCCGTGCGGTTTTCTCTCGCTCAGGGCGGCGTCCACACAGATACCCTACGCAGGTCAAGCCATAATGTACCCAGCAGAATGCGCTCCCCAGTGCGAACAAGAGGACAGCAACGGCAAAGCCGTACCCCGCCCCCTCGCCCAGCACAGAGGTAAAGGCATTCCGCGCACAGGCGGCACCGTCTTCGCCAAAGGCGGTATATCCCGTATCGCTGACCAGGATGGTCAGGGCGGTGATGCTGCACAGGAGAACCGTATCGACAAAGACCTCTACCATGCCGAGGATGCCTTGCGCCGCCGCGCTGTCGGTGTCCGCCGCCGCGTGTGCCATGGGAGCCGTCCCGCACCCCGCCTCGTTGGAGACCAGTCCCCGCATGACCCCGATCCGCAATCCGCGGGACAGGAGAAAGCCCAGCCCGCCGGCACCTGCGCTCTCCGCCGAAAAGGCTCCTTTCAGTATATCCCACAAAGCCCCCGGCAAACGTTCCCGCCGCAGGATCAACACGGCGGCGCACAGGATCAGGAACCCGACCGTCATGAGCGGCACGAGCCGTTCGGTCAGTCGGGCGATGCTGGAGGCACCGCCCAGCGTGACGGCGGCACACAGACCGGCCGCCGCGATACCCGTCCAAAGCGGTGGCAGACTGAACGCGCCCTGCATGGCAGAGGCGGCGGCATTTATTTGAAGGATAGAACCCATCGTCAGCGCATTGAGGATGCAGAGCAGCGCAAATAACCCGGCAAACAGTCTGCCGAGCACTCCCGAGGTCGGATGCCCGCCTCTGTTAAGCAGATCGGATATGTAGTAGGGTGCGCCGCCGACGTTGCCCTCCGGACTCACGTGCCTGTGACGCACGGCCAGCAGGATCTCGGCATATTTCAGCACCATGACCGCAAGACCGCTGAAAATCATCCAGAAGACCGCCCCGGGGCCTCCAAGCAACAGCGCGGTAGCTACCCCTGCGATGTTGCCGACCCCCAGGGTTCCCGCGAGTGCCAGGAGCATCCCGCCCAGCGGCGAGACGGCTCGTCCGCCACCGGATGTCGGTCGCGGTCGCAGAGCCGCGCGCAGACAAGCCCGCGGATGTCGCAGATGAAAACCCCTTGTCTTTACGATAAAATACCCACTCGTGACAATCAGAAATGCCGCCGTGATCCCCATCAGATGTTCCATAGGATACCCCCTCCCTACCGAAGCAGGATATGCACGGATGAGGCGGGTCAAAACCCACCCCGAGCGCAATTTGTTAACAATATGTGAATCTTGCAGGAAAGCTATTGACATTTCCGAAAATTGGTGTAGAATATGCTTGTAAGTTGGCACTCCAAGAGTTCGAGTGCTAACGCCGACGGTTCTGCCGTCATGATTCTGTTTCGACAAAATGTCAAGGAGGAAACGAATATGAAACTCAATCCCCTGTCTAACCGTGTTGTCATTAAGTTTGAAGAGGCCGAGGAGAAGACCAAGACCGGCATCATCCTGACCGCATCCGCGCAGGAGAAGCCCCAGGTCGCCGAGGTCATCGCCGTGGGTCCCGGCAAGGTAACGGACAATGGTGCCGTTGCGCCCATGACCGTCAAGGTCGGTGACCGTGTCATCGCAAGCAAGTACGCAGGCACCGCCGTCAAGCTGGACGGTACCGAGTACACCATCCTCTCCGAGGACGACATCCTGGCAACCGTGAACTGACGGTCGCGCTACTCAAATCACGCATATTACGCAAAGGAGTGAATGTATTATGGCAAAGGAAATTCTGTATGGTATCGAAGCACGCAACGCGCTGGTGCGCGGCGTGGATAAGCTGGCCGACACGGTCAAGATCACGCTGGGTCCCAAGGGGCGCAATGTGGTGCTGGATAAGAAGTACGGCTCTCCCCTGATCACCAACGACGGTGTGACCATCGCCAAGGAGATCGAGCTGGAGGACGAGGCCGAGAACATGGGCGCATCCCTCGTCAAGGAGGTCGCCACCAAGACCAACGATGCCGCCGGTGACGGTACCACCACCGCTACCCTGCTGGCTCAGGCGTTCGTCCGCGAGGGCATGAAGAACGTGACCGCCGGTGCCAACCCCATGGTCCTGCGTAAGGGCATGAAGAAGGCCGTGGATACTGCTGTGAACTCCTTGGTCAACAACTCCAAGAAGGTCAACGGCAAGGAGGACATCACCCGCGTCGGTACCATCTCGGCAGGTGACGAGGTCATCGGCCAGCTGATCGCCGATGCCATGGAGAAGGTCACGGCCGACGGTGTGATCACGGTCGAGGAGTCCAAGACCGCCGAGACCTATTCCGAGGTGGTCGAGGGTATGCAGTTCGATCGCGGTTATCTGTCCCCCTACATGGTGACCGACACCGACAAGATGGAGGCTGTCATCGATGACGCTCTGGTGCTCATCACCGACAAGAAGATCTCCAACATCCAGGAGATCCTGCCCCTGCTGGAGCAGCTGGTACAGTCCGGCAAGAAGCTGCTCATCATCGCCGAGGACGTCGAGGGCGAGGCTCTGACCACCCTCGTGCTCAACAAGTTGCGCGGCACCTTCACCTGCGTGGCGGTCAAGGCTCCCGGCTTTGGCGACCGCCGCAAGGAGATGCTGCAGGATATCGCTATCCTGACCGGTGGTGAGGTCATCTCCTCGGATCTGGGTCTGGAGTTGAAGGATGTCGAGGTGGCTCAGCTGGGTCAGGCTCGTCAGATCAAGGTCACCAAGGAGAACACCATCATCGTCGGCGGACACGGCGACAGCGAGGCCATCAAGTCCCGCGTGTCCCAGATCCGTGCCGCTATCGAGACCACGACCTCCGACTTCGACCGCGAGAAGCTGCAGGAGCGGCTGGCTAAGCTGGCCGGCGGCGTGGCGGTCATCAAGGTCGGCGCGGCTACCGAGGCCGAGATGAAAGAGAAGAAGCTCCGCATCGAGGATGCGCTCAACGCCACTCGCGCGGCTGTCGAGGAAGGCATCCTGCCCGGCGGCGGCACCGCATACCTCAACGTCATCGCCGACGTTGCCAAGGTGCTGGATACCGTGGAGGGCGACGAGAAGACGGGTGTCAAGATCGTCCTGAAGGCTCTGGAGGAGCCGGTTCGTCAGATCGCCGCGAATGCCGGCTTTGACGGCGGCGTGGTGGTCAACCACATCCTGAGCGAGAACAAGATCGGCTACGGCTTCGATGCCTACAACGAGACCTATGTGGACATGATGGCCGCCGGTATCGTCGACCCGACCAAGGTCACCCGCTCGGCTCTCCAGAATGCCGCCTCCATCGCATCCGTCATCCTGACCACCGAGTCGGTGGTCGCCGACAAGCCTGAGCCGAAGGCTGATGCTGCGGCTGCCGGCGCCGGTATGGGCGGTGGCATGGGCGGGATGTACTAAGCCGTCTTAAACCAATTCACAAGGGAGCCTCCGAGCGGAGGCTCCCTTTTTGATCGGAAACTCGCTCTCGGCAAGTCGTTTTTTGGTACATTTCCACCTTGACAAAGCCGTCGGAATGTGTTATAATAAGGATGCTGTCCGAAGGGCGGCTCACAATTGCATACCGTGCCCTGCGACTGACGGAGAATGTGGGAGAACCACAGGGGAACAGGGTATACGGAGGGGGATCCCCCGTGCGCGGCAAGACCGACCGCGCAGCCGACCGTCTGGGCACACAGATACCGCCGCTTGCGGGTTTGTGCGCTCTTTTTGTTTGTCAAGTAAACCATACAATTTATGCAGGAGGAAACACACATGAAAAAAGTCGGGATCATCATGGGCAGTGACAGTGATCTGCCGGTGGTTCGCCGTGCGGCGGACACGCTGGAGGCACTGCACATCCCCTACGAGATGCACATCTACTCGGCGCACCGCACGCCGGACGAGGCCGCCGTCTTTGCCGCATCCGCGCGGGAAAACGGCTTCGGCGTTCTGATCGCCGCCGCCGGTATGGCGGCACACCTGGCGGGAGCCATTGCCGCCCGTACCACCCTGCCCGTCATCGGCATTCCCTGTAAGTCCTCCTGCTTTGACGGCATGGACGCGCTCCTGTCCACCGTACAGATGCCGGGCGGCATTCCGGTCGCCACCGTCGCGGTCAACGGCGCAGTCAACGCCGCCCTGCTGGCCGCCGAGATATTGGCCGTGTCGGACCCGTCGCTGGCCGAGGCACTGGATGCACGCCGCGCCGCTGAGTCCGCCGCCGTGCTGGTCAAGGATGCCGCCCTGCAGGACGGCAGTCTCGATCGGTAGATCCCATTTTGTAAGCAGACCACACATATACAACACAACTACAACCATTTATCAGGGAGGAAATCTACATGAACACCCAATCCAAGTCTGACAGCTACGCCGCCGCCGGCGTAGACATCACCGCCGGCTACCGCGCCGTTGAGCTGATGAAGCGGCACATTGCCCGCACCATGACCTCCGGTGTCTGCTCCGATGTGGGCGGCTTTGGCGGCCTGTTCGAGCTGGACGTGACCGGCATGACCCGTCCCGTTTTGGTCAGCGGCACCGATGGCGTGGGCACTAAGCTCAAGATCGCCTTCCGCATGGACAAGCATGACACGGTCGGCATCGACTGCGTGGCCATGTGTGTCAACGATGTCATCTGCTGTGGCGCAAAGCCGCTCTTCTTCCTTGACTACATTGCTTGCGGCAAGAACGTCCCCGAGCGCATCGCCGATATCGTGGCGGGAGTCAGCGAGGGCTGTGTACAGGCGGGTGCCGCGCTTATCGGTGGCGAGACTGCCGAAATGCCCGGCTTCTACCCCGTAGACGAGTATGACCTTGCGGGCTACGCGACCGGTGTCGTGGACAAGTCCAAGATCATCAACAATAAGACCATGCAGGTCGGGGATGTCGTCATTGCCCTGCCCTCCTCCGGTGTCCACTCCAACGGCTTCTCGCTTGTCCGCAAGGTGTTCGATGTGGAGAATGCCGACCTGAAGGCTCCCGTCGCCGAGCTGGGCGGCAAGTCGTTGGGCGAGGTCCTGCTGACCCCCACCCGCATCTATGTCAAGCCGGTGCTGGCACTTCTGGAGGAGGTACACGTGCGCGGCATCTCCCACATCACGGGCGGCGGCTTCTATGAGAATATCCCGCGCAGTATCCCCGAGGGTCTGTGCGCCCGCATCCGCCGCGACGATGTGCGTGTCCTGCCCATCTTTGATCTGATCGCCAAGGTCGGCGGCATCGACGAGCACGATATGTTCAACACCTTCAACATGGGCGTCGGTATGAGCATCGTGGTGCCCGCCGACGAGGCCGACCGGGCACTGGGCATCCTCCGCGCCCACGGCGAAGACCCTTACATCATCGGCGAGATCGTCGCAAACGACGACAGCCGCATCCTCCTGTGCTGAGGCGTGTGCTGGCCCGCTTGGCAAGTGGGCTTTGTGCCGGTACCCTGATCGCGCTGGGCGGTGGGGTGTTCCTCGGCTGTCGCGACGCGGGCGATGATCCTATCTGGCAGATCGCGGGTGCCGTCTTCTTCTCGGTCGCCCTGCTCTGCATCTGCTACCGCAGCTACGCCCTGTACACGGGGCGGGTCGGATTCCTGATCGAGAAGCACGACCGCGAGGCCGTCTCGGTGCTCCTGCTCGGCCTGGTCGGGAATCTCGTTGCCGCGCTCCTCTGGGGGCTGGCGGTTCGCTACGCCATCCCGACAGCGGGTACCACAGCCGAGGTGCTGGCCGCCGCCAAACTGACCCAGAGCTTTCCGCAGACCCTCATCCGCGCTACTCTGTGTGGACTGCTCATGTACGTAGCGGTGGTGATCTACCGCGACAATCGGAGCATTGTCGCCATCCTCTTCTGCGTGCCGACCTTCATTCTCGCCGGATTTGAGCACTCCATCGCCGACTTCTTCTACTTTGCCGCCGCAGGGGAGTTCTCGGGGCGGATGTGGCTGTTCACCATGGCGGCTCTGCTCGGCAACTCGTTGGGCGCGTGGCTCCTGCCGCTCCTCTCGCGGGTCGGCGGGAAACAGAGCTGATACCCTATATCCAAATTTGAAAGGAGCGGGACTGTCCGCGCGACAGCCGCAAGACCCTTATGCACACGATGAAAACTCAACAAAAGGCCGTCCCTGTCCGTATTGCCGTGTTGGTCTCGGGCGGCGGCACCAATCTGCAAGCCCTCATTGACGCGCAGGCGGCCGGAACCCTACATTCCGGGCAGATCTGCTTGGTGATATCCAACAAGCGGGATGCCTACGCGCTGGAGCGTGCGCGCATGGCGGGGATCCCTTCGGCAGTGGTGGACAAGAAGACTTATCCCGAGGTCGCCGACTTTGAGGGGCGGTTGATCTCTATCCTGCAGGAGAACCGCATCGATCTGATCGTGCTGGCCGGCTTCCTCTGCATCCTCTCCCAGGACTTCACCGTCGCCTACCCCCGCCGCATCCTGAACATCCACCCTTCCCTCATCCCCGCCTTCTGCGGAAAGGGCTACTACGGGCTCAAGGTGCACGAGGCTGCACTGGCTCGCGGCGTGAAGCTGACCGGCGCGACCGTCCACTATGTCAACGAGATCCCCGACGGCGGCGAGATCATCATGCAGAAGGCCATCGCCGTGCGGCGCAGCGATACGCCGGAATCCCTCCAACAGCGCGTCATGCGGATGGCGGAATGGAAGATATACCCCGCCGCCGTGGAGCGGGTCTGCCAGCGGATACTGGCAGGTACGAATGATCAAGAAAATCAAGGAGAATGAGTATCATGAACGTATATGAGATCAAGTCCGTCAAGGACAGAATAGCCGGCAACAGTTACGTCGGCAGAGGCATCATTCTGGGCAAGACTCCGGATGCACGATGCGCCGTCAGTGCCTACTTTATCATGGGGCGCAGTGCCAACAGCCGCAACCGCGTGTTCGTCAAGCACGGGGGCGACCTGTTCACCGAGCCGTTTGACCCCTCCCGTGTGGAAGACCCCAGCCTGATCATTTACGCCGCCCTGCGAGAGGTCGAGGGCGGGCTGATCGTTACCAACGGCGACCAGACCGATACTATCCGAGACGGACTTGCAGTCGGGAAGAGCTTTTCCGAGTCGCTGGAGTCCCGCTCCTTTGAGCCGGATCATCCCAACCTGACCCCCCGCATCAGCGGTCTTATCACCTTCGGCGAGCAGGACTTCTCCTACCAGATGAGCATCCTCAAGAGTGCCGATCCCGAGGGGAGCGCGACCAACCGCTACACCTTCTCCTATGCCGCCCTGCCCGCTCTGGGGCACTTCATCCACACCTATGTCTGCGACGGCAACCCCATCCCGACCTTCCAGGGCGAGCCGGAGCGGGTCGCCATACCGAACGACATCGACGAGCTGACCTCCGAGATCTGGGATAACCTGGATACCGACAACCGTATCTCCCTGTATGTGCGGTATACCGACGTCACTACGGGCGAGATCAGCGAGAGACTGATCAACAAGAACCACTGAGCCGCGACCCCATTACATACATGAAAGGAAGCAGGAACATGAATCAACTGGAACTGAAATACGGTTGCAATCCCAACCAGAAGCCCGCTCGCATCTACATGGAGGACGGCTCGGAGCTGCCCATCCGTGTCCTGTGCGGCAAGCCGGGCTACATCAACTTTTTGGATGCATTCAATGCGTGGCAGCTCGTCAAAGAGCTGAAGGAGGCACTGGGTATGCCCGCCGTGACCTCCTTCAAGCACGTCAGCCCGACCTCCGCGGCGGTCGGCATTCCGCTGTCCGAGACACTCAAACGCGCCTGCTTTGTTGATGACATTCCGGAGCTGGATGAGTCCCCGCTGGCCTGCGCCTACGCCCGCGCACGCGGCACCGATCGGATGTGCTCCTTTGGTGACTGGGTCGCGCTGTCGGATGTGTGCGATGTGACCACCGCCAAGCTGATCAAGCGCGAGGTATCGGACGGGATCATTGCCCCCGGCTATGAGCCGGAGGCTCTGGAGATCCTCAAGAGCAAGCGCAAGGGCGCATACAACATCGTGGAGATCGATCCGAACTATCAGCCGGCTCCCGTGGAGCACAAGCAGGTGTACGGCATCACCTTTGAGCAGGGGCGCAACAACTTTGAGATCAACGAGGCTCTGCTCTCCGAGCGAGTTACCGCCAACCGGGAGCTGCCGCCCGAGGCTGTCCGTGACCTGATCGTCGCCCTCATCACCTTGAAGTACACTCAGTCCAACTCGGTCTGCTACGCCGTAGACGGACAGGCGATCGGCGTGGGTGCCGGTCAGCAGTCCCGCATCCACTGCACCCGCCTGGCGGGTACCAAGGCCGACACCTGGTTCCTGCGCCAGCACGAGAAGGTGCTGAACCTGCCCTTCCTGCCCACGCTGGGTCGTCCCGACCGTGACAATGTCATCGACGGCTACATCAACCGCAACGAGGAGGATGTCTGCGCCGAGGGCAACTGGCAGAAGTATTTCACCTCCCGCCCCGAGCCTTTCACGGATGCCGAACAGAGAGCCTATCTGGACGGCATCAGCGGCGTGTCGCTGGGTTCGGATGCCTTCTTCCCCTTCTCGGATAACATCGAGCGGGCAGCCAAGAGCGGCGTGTCCTATATCGCCGAGCCGGGCGGCTCCATTCGGGACGATCTGGTGATCGCCTGTGCCGATGAGCACAATATGACCATGGCGTTTACCCATATGCGCCTGTTCCACCATTGAGCGAGGTGCTGAGCATGGCACAAAAGACCGATATTATGGTCGTGGGCGGCGGCGGACGCGAGCACGCCGTCATCAAGGCATTGAAGAAAAGCCCGGAGGTCGGGGTGATCTATGCCCTGCCGGGCAACGGCGGCATCGCCGCTGATGCGGTGTGCGAACCAATCAAGGCGACCGACATCCCCGCGCTGGTGGAGTTTGCTGTCAGCCATGGGATCGGCTACGCTGTCGTCACCCCCGATGACCCGCTGGTGCTGGGTGCGGTAGATGCGCTGGAGGCGGTCGGTATTCCCTGCTTCGGTCCTCGCGCGAATGCCGCTATCATCGAGGGCTCCAAGGCGTTCTCCAAGGAGCTGATGAAGAAGTACGGCATCCCCACGGCGGCATATGAGATATTCACAGATCGCGAGGCCGCGCTCGCCTACTTAGACACAGCAGACCTGCCCATCGTCATCAAGGCCGACGGGCTGGCACTGGGCAAGGGCGTGATCATCGCCGAGACCCGCGAGGATGCACGAGCGGCGGTGGATTCCATGATGCTGGACAAGGCCTTCGGCAAGAGCGGCGAGCGGGTGGTCATTGAGGAATTTCTGACGGGTCCCGAGGTATCTGTGCTGGCCTTTACCGACGGAACCTCGGTCGTGCCAATGGTCTCCTCCATGGATCACAAGCGGGCGCAGGACGGCGACAAGGGGCTCAACACCGGCGGCATGGGAACGGTCGCACCCAATCCCTACTACACGAGCGAGATCGCGGAGGTCTGCATGGAGACCATCTTCAAGCCGACCATCGCCGCTATGAATGCGGAGGGTCGTCAGTTCCGCGGTTGCCTGTACTTCGGACTGATGCTGACCCCGCGGGGACCTCGCGTGATCGAGTACAACTGCCGTTTCGGTGATCCGGAGACACAGGTCGTCCTGCCGCTTCTGGAGAGTGACCTGTTCACCATCATGAAGGCCGTGACCGAGGGGCGACTGTCCGAGGTCGAGGTTAAGTTCGCCGATAAGTCGGCGGCTTGCGTGATCATGGCATCCGACGGCTACCCGTCCCACTATGAAAAGGGGTATCCCATCACCATCCCGGAGGAGCTTCTGCCGTTTATCTACTCGGCAGGGACGGCTCTGCAGGACGGAAAATTAGTCACCTCGGGCGGGCGCGTACTGGGAATCAGTGCCGTTGCCGACACCCTGTCGGATGCGTTGACACTGGCCTACCGCCGTGTCGAGGGCGTACATTTTGAAAATGTATATTACAGACATGACATCGGGGCGCGTGCCCTGCTGGCAAAGGGGGAAATTTCCTGATGGTATACAGAATATTCGTTGAGAAAAAGGCAGGGCTGGATCACGAGGCGAGCAAGCTGTGCGCCGAGCTGCAGAGCTTTCTGGGGCTGTCGCACTTGACCGGTGTCCGTATCTTTAACCGCTACGACGCGGAGGGGCTGACCGAGGAGGTCTTTGCCCGCGCCGCGCAGACCGTCTTCTCCGAGCCTCAGCTGGACGAGACCTACACTGAGTTGCCCCCCATCGAGGGCTTCTGCTTCGCCGTGGAGTACCTGCCGGGGCAGTTTGACCAGCGGGCGGATTCGGCGGCGCAGTGCATCCAGCTCATGGCGGGCGGCGAGCGTCCCACCGTGCGCTCGGCACGGGTGTACATCCTGTCGGGTGAGCTGACAGAGGAGGATATAGCCGCCGTCAAGAAGCACGTCATCAACCCCGTGGAGGCGCGGGAGGCGGCGCAGGACAAGCCCTTGACGCTGGAGGCAAGCTATGCCATGCCCTCGGCAGTGGAGACTCTGGACGGCTTCTGCGAGATGGAGGACGAGGCACTTGCCGACTTCATCCGCGTGCGCGGTCTGGCTATGGACTTGGATGACATCCGTTTCTGTCGGGATTACTTCCGCAGTGAGCACCGCGATCCCACCATCACCGAGATCCGCATGATCGACACCTACTGGTCGGATCACTGCCGTCATACCACCTTCTTGACCACCATCGACAGTGTCAAGTTTGAAGACCCGCTTCTGGCGGAGGCGTGGGAGAGCTACGAGGAGACCCGCCGTCGCTTAGGGCGTACTAAGCCCCGCAACCTGATGGATATTGCCACGCTGGCGGGCAAGTACCTCAAGGCAAGCGGCAAGCTGTCCAAGCTGGACGAATCCGAGGAGATCAATGCCTGCACCGTCAAGATGACCGTCAACCATGACGGACAGGACGAGGACTGGCTTCTGCTCTTCAAGAACGAGACCCACAACCATCCGACCGAGATCGAGCCGTTCGGTGGTGCGGCGACCTGCATCGGCGGTGCTATCCGTGACCCGCTGTCGGGACGTTCCTACGTCTACGCCGCCATGCGCGTGACCGGCGCGGCAGATCCCACCCGCCCCGTGTCCGAGACCATCCCCGGCAAGCTGCCCCAGCGGCGTATCGTGCAGACGGCGGCGGCCGGCTACTCCTCCTACGGCAACCAGATCGGTCTGGCGACCGGTATGGTGGACGAACTGTACCACCCGGGCTATGCCGCCAAGCGCATGGAGATCGGTGCCGTGGTCGCCGCCGCACCGGCTGAAAATGTACGCCGCGCTTGCCCTGCCCCCGGAGATGCCGTCATCCTGTTGGGTGGCCGTACAGGACGGGACGGCATCGGCGGCGCGACAGGTTCCTCCAAGGCACACAATGCCCACTCGGTCGAGACCTGCGGCGCAGAGGTACAGAAGGGCAACGCGCCCGAGGAGCGCAAGCTCCAGCGGCTGTTCCGCAACGGCGAGGCTTGCCGCCTGATCAAGCGTTGCAACGACTTCGGCGCGGGCGGCGTTTCGGTCGCCATCGGCGAGCTGGCAGATGGTCTGGATATTGATCTGGATGCCGTGCCCCGCAAGTACGAGGGTCTGGACGGTACCGAGCTGGCGATCAGCGAGTCGCAGGAGCGCATGGCGGTCGTGGTCGAGCCGCAGGATGTGGCGCGGTTCTTAGAGCTGGCCGAGTCCGAAAATCTGGAGGCTACGGTAGTCGCCCGTGTGACCGAGTCCCCCCGCCTGGTGATGCACTGGAACGGTCAGTGCGTGGCGGATGTCTCCCGCGAGTTCTTGAACTCCAACGGTGCAGAGAAGCACATCGACATTGCCCCCGTCGCCCCCGAAACCTATGAGAATCCCATTCCCGCGGGCTTTGCGGACGGCTACCGCAGGTTGGTCAGCGACCTCAATGTCTGCTCCCGCCGCGGTTTGTCCGAGCGGTTCGACTCCACCATCGGTGCGGGCACGGTGCTGATGCCCTTCGGCGGCGAGAGTCAGCGAACCCCCATTCAGGCCATGGTGCAGAAGGTCTCGGTGGAGCACGGCGATACCGACACCTGTACTTTCATGTCCTGGGGATACAACCCCTACCTGTCCGAGAAGAGCCCCTTCCACGGTGCCTATCTGGCGGTCGTGGAGAGTGTGTCCAAGCTGATCGCTACGGGTGCTTCCTTCGAGGATGTATATCTCACCTTCCAAGAGTATTTCGAGAAGCCCGGTCGTGACCCCCACCGCTGGGGCAAGCCACTGGCGGCTCTGCTGGGCGGCTTCCGCGCACAGATGGATCTGGGCATTGCCTCCATCGGCGGCAAGGACTCCATGAGCGGCAGCTTTGAGCAGCTGGATGTCCCGCCGACGCTGGTCTCCTTCGCCATCACCACCGGCCGCCTCTCGGATGTCGTGACCAACCATGCAAAAGCCCCCGGTCATAAATTGGTCTGCCTGACCCCTGTGCTGACCGAGGACGGACTCCCTGCCGCTGATTCGCTGATCTCGCTGTGGAACCGCGTGACGGCTCTCATGCGGGACGGAAAGGTCTACGCCGCCTACACCCCCGGCTTTGGCGGGATCGCCGAGGCCGTGTACAAGATGTGCATCGGACAGCGCGTTGGATTCTCCTACCGCAGTACCATGACTCTGCACGAATTGTTCGGCTATACCGCAGGCTCCATGCTGATCGAGGTGGATGCCGACACCACCATTCCCGGTGAGCAGGTCATCGGCCACTTCACCAACCACCCGCACATCGCATGGCAGACCGAGGCGGTCTCCCTTATCGAGCTGGACGAGCTGTACGAGGGTCGTCTGGAAAGCGTCTTCCCCATGCAGGTCGGCACCACCGAGCCTGCCCCCGAGACCATCTCCGCGCCCGGCAAGGCTCCTGCTGCCCCGGCGGTCGCCTGTGCCCGCCCCCGCGTGTTGATCCCGGTATTCCCCGGCACCAACTGCGAGTATGACTCCGCCCGCGCCGTTGAGGCGGCAGGAGCCGAGGCCGACATCTTTGTCATCAACAACCTGACTGCGGCTGGCATCGCACGAAGCGTAGACAGCTTCTCCACCCACCTGAAGGACTCCCAGATCCTCTTCATCCCCGGCGGCTTCTCGGGTGGTGACGAGCCGGATGGCTCGGGTAAGTTCATCATGGCATTCCTGCGCAACGCCGCTATCCGTGAGGGAGTCAGCGACCTGCTGGATCATCGGAACGGACTCGCC
Source organism: uncultured Clostridium sp. (assembly GCA_964463245.1). Classification (GTDB taxonomy): domain Bacteria; phylum Bacillota; class Clostridia; order Oscillospirales; family CAG-272; genus CAMEON01. Next base: position 20,210 of record CAYXBU010000016.1, read on the forward strand.
TGCGGTATCTGCAACGGCTTCCAGGCACTGATCAAGCTGGGTCTGGTGCCCTTCGGGCGCATTCTGGACACCGACGCAACCTGCCCGACCCTGACCTTCAACCGCATCTCCCGCCACCAGTCCAAGCTGGTGCGCGTGCGGGTCGCCTCCAATACCTCCCCGTGGCTGTCGGGCACGCAAATCGGCGACATCTACACCGTTCCGATCTCCCACGGCGAAGGACGCTTCTTAGCCGATGAGGCCACGCTTGCCCGTCTGCAGGCCAACGGTCAGGTCGCTACGCAGTATGTGGATGCCACCGGCGCGGCGACCATGGACATTCAGTACAACCCCAACGGCTCCTGCCTCGCCATCGAGGGCATCACCTCTCCCGATGGTCGCGTGTTCGGCAAGATGGGGCACAGCGAGCGCATCGGACGGGGACTTTACCGCAACGTACCCGGCGAGACCGACATGAAGATGTTCGCCTCGGCTGTTCGTTACCTGAAAAAGAATTGATATGGAAAGGATCGGAAACATGGCTTATTTGACCGATATTGAGATCGCACAGTCCACCCCCATGCGCCCCATCGGTGAGATCGCCACGGTGGCAGGCATCGCGGAGGAGTATCTGGAGCCTTACGGCAAGTATAAGGCCAAGGTCGACCCCCGTCTTCTGAAAGATTCTGACCGCCCCGACGGCAAGCTGATCCTGGTGACCGCCATTACCCCCACCCCCGCGGGCGAGGGCAAGACCACCACCACCATAGGCCTTGCCGACGGTCTGCGCCGCATCGGCAAGAACACCGTCGTGGCTCTGCGTGAGCCGTCCTTGGGACCTGTTTTCGGGATCAAGGGCGGTGCCGCAGGCGGCGGCTACGCGCAGGTGGTGCCCATGGAGGACATCAACCTGCACTTCACCGGCGATTTCCATGCCATCGGTGCCGCCAACAACCTGCTGGCCGCCATGCTGGACAACCATATCCATCAGGGCAATGCCCTGCACATCGACACCCGTCGCATCACCTGGCGGCGGTGCGTGGACATGAACGACCGCCAGCTGCGGTGCATCACCGACGGTCTGGGTGGCCGTCTCAACGGTGTGCCCCGCGAGGACGGCTTTGACATCACGGTCGCCTCCGAGATCATGGCGGTCTTCTGCCTGTCCAATTCCATCATCGACCTCAAGGAGCGGCTGTCTCGCATCGTCGTGGGCTACACCTTCGACGAGGAGCCGGTCACGGCGGGTCAGTTGGGTGCTGTCGGAGCCATGGCGGCTCTGCTCAAGGATGCCCTCAAGCCCAATCTGGTGCAGACCCTGGAGGGCACTCCCGCGCTGGTGCACGGCGGTCCCTTCGCCAACATTGCGCACGGCTGTAACTCTGTCATGGCGACCAAGCTCGCCATGAAGCTGGGGGACTATGCGGTTACCGAGGCGGGCTTCGGAGCCGATCTGGGTGCCGAGAAATTCCTGGACATCAAGTGCCGTGCGGCGGGTCTGCGCCCGTCGGCGGTGGTCATGGTCGCCACGGTGCGGGCACTCAAGATGCACGGCGGACTTGCCAAGACCGAGCTGGGTAAGGAAGACCTCAAGGCACTGGAGGCCGGTCTGCCGAACCTGCTCCGCCATGTTTCCAATATTCTGAATGTGTACAAGCTCCCCTGCGTGGTGGCGGTCAACCGCTTCCCGACCGACACCGATGCCGAGATCGATCTGGTGATCGAGAAGTGCCGTGCGCTGGGGGTCAACACGGTTCTGTCCACCGTATGGGCAGACGGCGGCGCGGGCGGTACCGCGCTGGCCGAGGAAGTAGTTAAGCTCTGCGAGCAGAAGAACGACTTCTCCTACAGCTACGAGTTGGAGGGCAGCATTGAAGAGAAGATCGAGACCATCGTCCGCCGCGTGTACGGCGGCGACGGCGTGACCTTCACCCCTGCCGCCAAGAAGGAGATCGCGCGTCTAACCTCGCTGGGCTACGGCGGGCTGCCGATCTGCATGGCCAAGACCCAGTATAGCTTCTCGGACGATCCCGCCAAGCTGGGGGCTCCGTCCGGCTTTGCCGTGACCGTGCGGAATGTCAAGGTCTCGGCCGGTGCGGGCTTCATCGTGGCACTGACCGGTGACATCATGACCATGCCGGGCCTGCCCAAGTCACCTGCGGCTCTCCGCATCGACGTGGACGAGGACGGACGGATCAGCGGGCTGTTCTAAGATCGCAAGGATAGAAAGAGAGGGAGGAGCTTCCCAAAGGCAGCTCCTCCCTCTTTCTATACATATTAACTTCGGATTACTTCTTAGCTGCAGCGTAGAAATCCGCGATGTACTTTTCAAACACCGGGAAGACCAGCTTCATGCCGTCGGCGTTGAGGTGGCTGATGTCGGTCGGCTTCATGCAATACTGAGCGCGGAAGTCGGGGTCGGTCATATACACGCCGACCGCCTTCTGATCCATCGCGTTGATGCAGGGCAGGTTCATGGCGGTGCATACCTCCATGAGTGCGCGCCCGTAATCACTGCAATAGTTGCCGAGGGAATTGGGCTTGCCGCCCACCTCCCATACAGTCAGGCAGATGATGACGGCGTTCGGGTAGCGTTCCTGTAGCTTAGTGATCAGATACCGCGCCGCACCCTTCATGGTCTTGGTGTCCATGCTGCCGTCCTCGCCGATCGGGACAGACTTATTGTAGTCGTTCCGTCCACCCTCGATGATGATGATATCGGGGTCATTGTTGGCCATGCCGGTATAGCGATCCACCATGGGATTATTGGTGGTGACGAAGTTGGACATGGTGGAGCCGTTCATGCCGTAGTTGCGGTATTCCATACCGTACTTGTTCGCCATAAGAGCCGGCCAGACCAGATCCTGATTGAGCCCGTTTCCCGCCAGATAGCTGTCGCCGATGACCGTGAAGGTCTTGCCCTGCAGGGACTCATAGAAGGCACGTTCCTTGTCGGCCGCGATCCACTGAGCCAGCTTCTCGCCCTCGGACACGAAATCCGCGGCGGTAGGCGGCTCATCGGTTTGGCTCATGTAAATGTCGGGTTTATTATTCATACCATTTGACCTGAAGCAAAAGCGAATGCATTCATTATCGTACTTGGAAACATAGGTATATACCGTCACGCCGTCGCGGGTCTCGATGACAAGGTCGCCGCCGCCGGGAATATTGGGCTTGTCCAGGTCTATGACCCAGCCGCTGTCTGTCCACTTCCAAGAGGACACGACATAGGCATTGGAGGAGGTCACGCCGTTCTGCTCATCCGTAAAGGTCACTTTTGTGCCCTTTGCGCCCAGTCGGATCACATCGGTGTAGGCGTAATTCCGCTCGGTCTGGTTGAGCTTATTGGCGAAGCCGCCGGAATTAGTTGCAGAGCCGACATAGCCCTTGCGCCAGCGCACATCCACCACCGAGACGGTCGGTGTCACGGGAGCCTCGCTCTCGGCGGGTCGGGACTCGGATTCGGTCTCCTCGGGCACGGATTCGGATTCTGACTCGGGCACCTCCGACTCGGTGCTCTCGCTCTCGACGGGCAGAGACTCGGAGTCGGTCTCCTCGGTCAAAGATTCGGTCGAATCGACCACGTCCGATGACGAGCCGTCAGACGCTCCGTCGCTCTCCGTCTCTCCCCCGCAAGCGGGGAACAACAGCAAAAGTGCAGCCAAAAGTGCCACGATAAATATCCTTCTGTGCATGCGTGTCTTCATACGATGTCGTCCTCCGCTTGTCAGTTACATCTTATCGACGGGATAGAGGATCTTCAGCTGGTTGATCTTCTTCTGGTAGGCCTCCTGCTGCTTCTGCTGGGTGACCTGACCGTACAGCTCCTCGCGGATGTCGGCGTAGGAGATGGGGGTGGCCTCGTTCTTCTTGTTCAGGCGGATGAGGTGATAGCCGAACTGGGTCTTGACGGGACCGCGCAGCTCGCCCTCCTCCATGGAGAAGACGGCCTGATCAAACTCCGGCACCATCTGTCCCTGTGCGAAGTCGCCGAGAGAACCGCCCTGCTTGCCCGAGGGGCAGGTGGAGTGCTCACGGGCGGCATCCTCAAAGCTGATCTTGCCCGCCTGAATGTCTGCCAGCAGCTGATTGGCCTTGTCCTCGCTGTCCACCAGAATGTGGCTGGCGTTGACGGTCGCCTCGGCCTGCAGGTCATCCTTATGCTGATCGTAGTAGCCGCGGACCTCCTCCTCGGTCACGCGCACGCCCTGGAGGCACTTTGTGATGGCGTACTCCATCAGGAGCTGATCCTTGACGGAGGCCAGCTGTGCCTTGAAGGCAGGCTCACGCTCGTAGAGGTTGCGCTGTGCATCCATCAGGAACAGTCGCTGTGCGACCAGCTGCTCCAGCACAGCGGCGCGCCCCTGCGGGTTGTTGTAGGCTTGACCGTTTCGTCCCATCGCCTGAATGAAGCGATCCACATCCTCCTCGGTGATGGGCTTACCGCCAACCTGCGCCAGTACGCGCCCCGTGGGCTGAGGGTTCATTTGATTTCCGAGATCTCCCGGTGTCAGAATAGCCATGTTCTTGTTCTCTCCTTAGGTATTGTATTTCGGTATCAGTATACCACAAATGCAGGGAAAATGCAAGGTCTTTTTGATGAAAGAAAGCTTTATCTGCCCTCTTCGCTTATGACCAATGCCCGATAGGCGGGGATGGTCAAGGTCAGCTCCTGCCGTCCGTCCTTCTCCTGCGGTGTGATGGGCAGTTCGGCATCGGTCATCGGGTCATACACGCACGGGTTCGTCATGCCCGAGAGCGACAGAGTCAAGGTGGCGGCTCGCTCCTGCGTGTTGGTGAGCATCACGGCATTCCCTGTGGCAGTGGTGCGGGTCAGAGCCAGCACACCCGGCGTGGGAACGGTCGTGCGGAGGCTCAAGGACTTTGCATCCAGCGCATCCACCAGCGACTCGATCCCGCAGACCTCTACCGTGGCGGCGGGGGTAAAGAGGCCGTCGCGGTCACGAACTGTCAGGATCCGCAGCCCCTCTGCGGACAGGCGGGCAAAGAGTGCCGCCATGTCCTCGGTGATCTCCATCGGGGGCAGGATCAGTGCCTGTGCCGACAGCCCGGAGGGGGTGATCAGCCGCCCGTCCCGAACGACAGAGACCGCCAGCAGATCAAAGTCAATGAAATCCGGGTCACATTGGCGATCCAGCAGGGCATCCAGAACCTCTCCCAACGCGGTCTCGGCAGCCAATTCCTGCTTTGTGTAGCTCCCGTACTGCGCTGCCGAGGGGCGGTGATGGAGCTGGAAGGTCTCGATGGGGTAGTAGAGGAACACCTCCGGGGCGGGAGTACCCTGCATCAGGTAGTCGATACGCCCCAGTGCGCGGTTATAGCCCGCATAGGTCTCGGTGTCCATGAAGTCCTGCGGGTAGTAGTAGGTAAAGGTGTCCACACCCAGCGCGTACTGGGCGCAGAGGGAGCCGTACATCTCGTCGTAGGTGACCTTACCGCCCTGTGCGTGCGCTGAGACCTCACTCATGACATGGGGGCGGCGGTAGGCGTGCGCGATCGAGGAGACCAGCTTGGGAGTAAAGGCATACCGGCGCACGACAGGCGGCAGGGACTGCAGCATATCGATGCCGGGTGTGTGCATATGCCGCAGAAGGTGGAAGAAGTTGCCCTCAAAGACGGTGTGATAGCGGATATTATCCTCCAGCAGGATATGCCCCGAGAAGCTGACCTTGTGCCGTGCACACCAATCCGACAGCTGGGCAAAGAAGCTATGCTCATACAGATCCGACATCAGCCGCCAGAAGTCCAGCCGCACCTGCCCTGCGTGTTCCGATCCGCCACAGAAGATCGAGATCAACTCGCTCCGCAGGTCGTACCCGTAGCGGGATGTAAAGCGGTTCTCCACGTCCCGTCCCCAAGAGAGAACAGGCAGGAGAGGAATGTCCATGTCGTAGGGGTCGTATACCGTGGGCGGGAACAGACCCTCGTTAATGTAACAGCCCATGAAGGACGGCTCGTCGGTAAAGATGGCCTCCACCTGTCCCGGACGGGGGGCGGGGTCTCCCGCGCCGGCGGTCATATGCTCCGGGATGACGGCGGCGTACTTTTCGTAGGTGTTGGAAATAAAGGCGCGTACCGCATCGGGGTTGGTCACATCGATGTACCGCCGCGCCTCAAAGACATTGTGAATGCAGTGGGTACCCTCATACAGGCGTTTGACGGCAAAGCCGCAGAGCAGGGCGTACGACTCGGTCGTATTGTGCACCGTAACGGTCGAGGTGGCGTCTCGGTAGTCCTCCGCAAGCAAGGAAGGGTACTTCCCTGCCCGATCCGCGACAAGAACGCCCGCGCTGTCGCAGGCGTACAGCCCGACCGTCAGGAAATACTCATGCCCGCGCGGCAGGTCGATGCTACCCGACTCACCGGGAGCCAGCAGGCGCGTGACCGACACCACGGCTCGCGCCTCCCCCTCCGGGTAGTCCCGCAGGGTAAGTCCTCCGGCACCACCCGAGGGGTAGCCGCGCTCATCATAGACCCAGAGGCGCATACCCAGCCGCTCACACTCGTCGGCTAAGTAGGCGAACAGTGCCCACTCCGAGTCGGATTCCAGATAATCATTCCATGTGGAGACATTGGTCACGATACCGCCGAAGCCGCGCTCCCGCAGGTCAAGGAGGGTATCCGTGATCTGCTGACGGCGCCGAGCAGGCGAGTCCTCCGCCGCGTGGGGAATGTCGTGGATGATCTTGAGAGGCAGGTGGGAAACGGCAGGCGTAGCGGTAGCCATGATGCACACCTCCTTATATGCGGACGGTCTCGCCGTCCTGATTGGTAAACTCGTGGCGGATACCGTCGGGGGTACAGGTGAACCGCGCTCCGCTGTACTGACCGGGGATCCAGTCCTCCCCGCCCCGCACCGGATGGGCGCACATCGTCCCGCAGAGCACCGTCTCAAAGGTCGGCTTCTCCTCCCCGAAGAACACCTCAGGGGACAGCTCGTCCAGACAGTGGCAGTGCCCGCAGATCAGGGTCTCGATCCCCATCTCGTTGAGCAGGTGTACCCACTCGGCGTAGATATCGGGGGTGGTCTGCGCGAAGCCGTACTTGGAGTAGTGGAAGGGCATATGACAGATGGCGATGCGGTGTGTGACACCGGGGGCTTCGTACTCCCGTGCACGATCTTCCACGAGCTTTTGCAAATAGGCCGTCTGCTCCCGCCTCCATGCGGGGAAATCAATGACACCGCCGTACTCGATGCCGTTATCCGGCTTGTCCTCACCCGCATCCAGCACGACCCCCCAGACCGAGCCTAAGCGGAAGGAGTAGTAGGAGGTATTCGTGCGGGTGGTGGGGGTATAGTCCGGGAGATGCTCGGCGTTGTGACCCCGCGTGTCGTGGTTCCCGCGGGCGTAGACCACCGGAATACGACCCTCGGTCACGGTGGAGGCGAGGCGATGCAGGGTGGTGATCATCTCCGGGGTGTCGGCAGAATCTCCGATGTCACCGTCCAGCACCAGAGCCTGTATGCCGGATTGCGCCAGCGCGGCACGGGCGGGGGTAACGGCATCCCCGTGGGTATCCGCCAGCACATACAGGGTGACATCCTCTCCTTCGGGGACAGGGGTGAAATCATACTCGGTGGTCTCTGTCGGCTCGGGCTTGGGGAAGTAGTTGCAGTGATCCGCCAACGGAGCGACATTGACACGGTAATGCCGCGCGGCATTCAGGGCGGCGGCAGGCACCCGCACCTTATGGATCAGGGTATCGGTACGCATGACTCCGTTGATGCTGTCGGTGTAGGTCACATCCCCGACCGTGACCGAGGCCAGTGCGGGGCAGGCGCAGGAGAGCAGGATGACGTAATCGGATTCCACCGCGCAAACAGCGGGGTGGAGGGTCAGGCAGGGTGAATCCTTCATGGGGGTGTCCTCACTTTCGCATATGATCTGTTGGGTATGTATGGGTCAGCGGCTGACGGTGGTCACGACTGTCATGGGGTTGTAAAAGCGCAGGATGCTGAGAGCCTTTTGGGTCGGCTCAAAGAGCACCACCGCCAGCTCCCCGTCCTCCTCGAACAACGCGTAGTAGACCTCGGGGGCATCGTCGGAGGAGATGAAGCGGTACTCCTTGGCGATCTCACGCTGCTCCAGCCGCGTCAGGGCATCGTCATCCAGCGGGGCGATCTCATGGCAGGATTTGATATTCAGCTCCAGACGGGTCTTGCGGGAACGGCCGCCGTAGATGTGGGAGAAGGTCGCAATGCCGGAGGTCATGGAGTATTCAAACTCCACCGACAGGTACCGCCAGCTAAAGAAGATCACCATCCACTCTACCAGCGGCAGAAGGGCGACGAACCACGGCAGGTTGAGCGTGATCAAGGTGGCGGCGCAGATCAGGAAAAAGAGGACGTAGGCCACGACAGCCAGGATGCGCTTGACCTTGACCTTCCCCTCCTTCTTTTGCGCGACGACAAACTCGTATGTGTTAAACTCATTCATAACGAAGGTTCCTTTCGGACGATATGCATTAAAGAAGCACCCCTTGCGGAGTGCTTCCATTATAGCATATCGAGCGGGAAAAAGCAACCTTTATTTGCATTTTTTCTGAAGCCGCGCTCTATTTTGATTGGGACATCGCGGACAGATGCTGCTGTACCGAATACATAAATGCGGGCGTGGCACACACCACGCCCGACTCGCTACAAATGGTCATGCATCTATTCCCTTAGGAATTATACGTCCCCTCGGTAGAAGCGAACACCGCCTCGATCCCCTCCTTACGGCGGGAGGTCTTGACGTGCTCCATGAGAAGCTCGCGGAACTGCTCCTCGTCAAAGGGAAGCTCTACGGCCTTGCCCGTCCAGGCAGAGAGGTGCATCGCGTTAGAGAGGGTCAGACCGTTGATGCCCTCCCGTCCGTCGGCGATCAGCGGTTCTCCGCGCAGGATGGCTCCGGCAAAGGCGTTCAGGACACCGACGTGCTGGTCGTTCCGTCCGTCGGTCTCGACCTTGACGGTGTGGCACTTGGGGCTGGTGAAGGGGATCTTGCTCTCCTTGGTGAAGACCGACTCGGGGGTCTCCAGTTTGGTCATGTGGAGACTGCCGCCGTCGGTCATCAGGGTGCCGCCATCGCAGACGATCTCAAAGCGATTGGTGCCGGGGGTGTCGCCGGTGGTAGTCACGAAGGTGCCGGTCGCGCCGTTCGGGTACTCCACATAGGCGGTCACATCGTCCTCGACCTCGATGTCATGCCACTTGCCGAAGTGCATCTTGACATCGATCAAGGACGGCATACCGCAGATCCACTGCCACAGATCCAGGTTGTGCGGGCACTGGTTGAGCAGGACACCGCCACCCTCCCCCGACCAGGTCGCGCGCCATGCACCGGAGTCGTAGTAGGCCTGGTTGCGGTACCAGTTGGTGATGATCCAGGAGGTGCGCCGAATGGCTCCCAGCTCGCCGCTGTCCAGTATCTCCTTCATCTTGCGGTAAACATGGTTGGTGCGCTGGTTGAACATCATGCCGAACTTCAGGTCGGGGTGGCGATCCGCCTCGGCCATCATCTCCCGCACCTGCAGGGTGTAGACCCCGGCGGGTTTTTCACACATGACGTGGATGCCGGCGCGCATGGCTTCAATGGCGTAGCGCGGATGGTCATAGTGGGGAACGGCGATCTCCACCGCATCGATCAGGTCGGAAGCGTACAGCTCCTCGGCGGTCGAGAACAGCGCGATATCCGGCTGATGCAGGTCGGGGTGCTCCGCCCGCCGCCGCTCCAGCAGGTCTGCGGTGGCCTGCAGGCGGGCGGGATTGATATCCGCGACCGCGGTGACCTCGATCTCGGGGGTGTAGCCCCGCAGGACGTTATCCAGATGTCCCGTGCCCATGTTGCCCATGCCGAGAATGCCAAGTCTTACTTTTTTCATGATCCTGTCTCCTTTACTCAAGTCCCTGTGCCCGCAGCCAATCATAGCTCTGCTTCAAGCAGACAAAGGGATCTTCACCGTAGCAATTATCCTGCTCCACGAAAGCGTACTCCACTCCCGCATCCTCGCAGGCGTTCAGGATGGCGGGGTAGTTCATGTTTCCCTGCCCGATGGGAGCCATGCGGACACCCTTATCCTCCGGGGAGTAGACCATGTCCTTGAAGTGGACACAGGGCACCCGCCCCGAAAGCCGCCTCAGCCAATAGGCGGGGTCAGCTCCGCCTGCCTGGACCCAGTAGGTGTCCAGCGTGATACCGCACTCCTCCGGGGTAAAGGTCTTGCAGAGCAGATCAAGGAAGGTCTCGCCCCCGAAGCGGGCAAATTCCATGTGGTGGTTGTGATACATGAAGGTGTGCCCCGATGCTGTCAGGATCGGCAGGATCGGCTTGATCTCGGTCGCCATGGTCGCCAGGCCCTCGGGTGTGACACCGCGCGGGTTGGAACCGATCCCGATCCAGGGGCAGTGCATCTTGTCATGAAAATCCACTGTGCCCTTGGGGTCGTGGATGATCCGACCATAGTCAAAGTGGGTGATCTCGACTGACAGCCCATAGGCAGCCAGCCGCTCTGCCATCCAGTCGGGATCATAGGCGCAGACCCCCGACAGCTGGATGTGGCGGTAGCCGATGTCAGCTACCCGTTTCAAGGATTCGTCAAGCTCCTCGGTCGTCCTGCAATGGTCTCGGATGGTAAAGAATTGTGCTCCGATCTTCATGATATTCCCTTTCTTCGGGTTCCCGTCCCGACATCACGGGTGGATGCTCTCGATGATCCCCTTCAAGCTGTCAGCCGCGCAGTCAAACGCGGCACGGTTGCTCTCGAAATGCCATACCTGACCGACCTCACTGCGGTCGCCGTCCTCCTCCAGTCCCTGCAGGCCGACGAACTCCGCGAGATGCGGCTCAAGTGTCAGCACGACACCGGACGTACCCGCGTGTTGCGCCAGGTGCGGGAGGTACTCCCGCAGTGCGCCGATGCCCTTGCCGGGCGGAACCACCCGTCCCGACGAGTCACAATCCTTGATATGTCCGTACAGGATATACGGCTCCAGCAGCTCGTAGGCCGCCAAAACATCCTGCCCACACTGGATGAAGTTGGCGGGGTCGAATACGGCGGAGAGCCCGGGCACCTCGCGGTGGAGGGCGAGGCATCGGGAGGCGATATCCCCCCAGATGCCCTTTTCATTCTCGTGGCAGGGGATGACCCCGCCGCTCTTGGCCATGCGCACGAAGACCTCCATGCGGCGACAGACCTCGGGAAAGTATCTCTCCTCCCCGCCCGTGCCGTAGAAGCTGAACAAGCGGATGCAGGGGGCATCGAATATCTCCGCCATATGCAAAAGATGCTCGAACTGCTGCTCCTCCTGCCCGAAATCCGCTGTGATGGGGCTTTTCCCGGCGGGGGAGCCGATCGACCAAACGCGGATGCCTGCCCGATCCAGCTCATCACGGAACCGTTTTGCGCTATCCTCCGAGAGGGTGGCGATGTTCACGCCGTCCAGACTCCGTAGCTCCAACAGGCCGATGCCGTTGTCGCGGAGTGCCTGTATCTGCCCCGACCCGTCCGCCGCCGCCTCATCGGCGAAGGCGCAGAGGCGAAAGGCCTGATTCGACTCATTCATGTTTTTCTTCCTTCTTTCTGTTGATCAGAATACCGCACGCAGTCAAAGTCAACAGGATAGCACCGCCGCCGATGGTCGAGCCGCAACCGCTCTCTTTGGCGGCTTGGGTTTCGCCGGTGGCCGGGGACTCGTCCGAGGCAGACTCCGAGGAAGTCTCGGATGCGGGCTCGGATGTTGTTTCACCCTCGGTCTCGCTTGCAGGCTCGGTCTCGGTCTCATCCGGGAGTTCGGAGCCGAGGTTCAAGGTGGTCACAAGACGGTCATCGGGGGTAACGGTGGTCTCCCGGGCGGTGGCGGCGAAGGATGCCGTCAGGTGGGCACCCTCTACCACGGTCTCGGTATAGGAAATGGTCAGGTCATCAAACTCCATGGTGCAGTTACGGGTCGCCAGCGCGATCTGAGAGCCGGAGGAATTGATGCGGGTATTCTCCACGGTCAAAAGAGCAGTGCCGTCGGGGGCAGTCAGGGTAGCCTTGCCGTAGTACTCCTGCCCGGTCTTGTCGCTCTCATAGGTGAGACCGGGATCCTCCAGCAGAACGCGGCAGAGCACCTCGTTGTTCAAGTAGATCGTGACGGTCTCACCATCATCCACGCAGTGGAGGTTGAACCAGCTGTTGATATCATATCCGGCGGGAGAGTCAAAATTATAGGAGGCGGAGGCCACGGTCAGGCCATCGGGGGCGTATCGCTTCAGGGTGATCTGAATGCCGCTTGCCAGCGGGTAGATGGCGATACCCGAGCCGGCCGTGGAGGAGCCGCCAAAGGTATGGCCGCCGTTCTCAAGATACCAGTCCCACTCATAGTAGTTGAAGTCCTGATCAACGCCGTGGTTGGCGGGATTCTTGACGACCAGTTGTCCCGGCATCTCGCCGCGGATGTAGAGACCGCTCTTTTCGGCGTTGGCCATGTGCATATCCACCGACACCTCGTATGCACCCGCCACGTCGTTCCAGGTGCGAACATCCGAGTAGCCGGTCACACGCATATAGTTTCCACGTTCGGCACTCTTGAAGAGCTGTGCCTTGCTGGTCGAGGTACCGCTGACGTGCTGGAAATACTCGGCAAGGTTTGTATTTGCAATGAAGCTGCCCGAACGTTCAGACTCCATGTCGAAGGACATATCCACCTTCTTGTCAAGCAGCGATGTGTTGAAGGAGGTCCCCGGCTCCACCGTCTGCACCACCGACTGCTCAGCGGTATAGGCGGTCTTGTCCAGAATGACCGGCTTCTCGGAGGCAGTCGAATACTCCGTGCAGATGTAGCTGTAGGCAAAGCGATTATCGGGTGCGGCATCTCCCAGATCCATGAATGCCATAGGGTCTTTGATGCCCTCGACCGAGGGGTCTACCGAGTTGTCCGCCCACTTGAAGGTCATGGACTCCACTTTGCCGGACAGACCGAGGAGAGACTTGGAGAGGCGGATGGTCATGTACTGACCCTGCACGGCGTAGTATGCGCCGCCGACCGTCTCGATCTCCATGGTCTCGCCGCTGATCCGATCCACCGTCACGGCAAAGGAATCCCGGTCGCGGTTGAGCAGGTAGTCAAAGCCCGCCCAGCCGTTGGTGGCATCGCCGTCGATGTTGAGGTAGAGGTTCATCCAGTTCCCGCCGTCGTCGATGATGATGTCGTTCGCGCACTTGACAAGGAAGTACAGGTTATGATCGTCCTGCGAGACCTTGGCATATTCAAGATCGTTGCGCCCCGTGTTGTTGATGTAGCGGAAATCCGCATCGTAGGAGATGGTGTTGCGGTGTTCGACATCCTCGAGGGAGTCCATGTAGGAGAGCCCGATATCCTCCCAGGTGCTCAGGTCATAGATGTCCACAGTGGACTGATGATCGGCCGCAGGGGTCGCAGATATGCCCTTGTACTGTCGGATATAGTCTACCATCTGATAGTAGTAGTTATCCCCGAAGCCGTAGCCGTCCTGATTGCGCATCGGCTCGGCATCGCGGGAGAACTCGGCGTTGAAGTTGTCTACATAGCGATAGGAGGATGTGGAGTTACAGAAGGGCTGGTTAGGACCATCGCTGAAGCACCCCGCGATCCACTCGTTCCAGCCGGTGATCATCAGCACGAAGGGATCCTCTGCCGGAATGTTCTTCTTGATCAGCCGCATGGCCGCCGTGAATTGAGACTCAAAGCAGAGTCCCTTCCCGGCTTGCTCGACGGAGGAGAACTCAAAGTCGCCAAGGCCGTTGTTCGGCTCTTTGCGATTGACGAAGCTGCGCCCCTTGCTCATGGTCGCATGGTGACCCAGTGCGACCGACAGGGATTCCTTCTTGCCGTCGGCATTCCGTCCCCAGCCGCCGTTCTCCATGCGCGCGGTCGTTCCCTTCTGGTCAGCCAGATACTCCTGGAGCCACGGCCAATAGTTGTCCTTGTCCACCCATGCCCAGCTGCCGCGCACGGTGAACTTCTCGTTCAGCTTCTGTCTGTCCTGGTAGCCCATCGTGCTCGTGTTTCCGAAGATCAGAGGCTTGCCCTCCCAGAGGAAGAACAGCTCCTTATAGGTGTCCCAGTTCTCGTCCGAGTAGACGGTGGTGTACAGGGTCCTCATGTTGGAGGAGAAGGTAGAGCCGGTATCGCCGTTGAAGAACACGATCTGCGGGGTGTCGATCCCCTCCTTGCGCATCTGCAGCCAGGTATCAAAGAGGGTCATATGCCCGTCGATGAACACCTCGGCGTTGGAGACATCCAGGAAGATGAAGTCCACGCCTGCCGCCTCCAGCATATAGGCGTGCTTGCGGTAGACCCAGGCATCGGTGTTGCGGTAGTAGCCGAAGTAAGGCTCCGCCCAGTAGGCCTCGCCCGCTCTGCCCGAGCTTAGATACTCCTTGAAGCCGTCAATGCCCATGTCCAGGTACAACTTGGTATTATCATAAACATGGATCCCCGTACCGACCCAGCAGAGGAAGTAGAACAGGCCGACATAACGGTTGTCGGTGGGGTCGCCCGCCGTCCCGTTGTCCGCGACGGTCCTGCCCAGATCGTCGGTAGCCGTCCAGGTGGAGTAGTCAATGACACGCAGGGGCAGCTCCTCCTCGGAGGTCTTCTTTTCCTCCGAGACATGGGTATATGTCATGTTGTCGACATACCCTTCCAGATCATCCATGTATAGCGTGAAGTACCCGGCGGCATCCACGTCGCTCTCGTCGGTCTCGGCCACAAGTGTCCCCGCGCCGTCGTACACCTTGAGGTGGTTCTGATCCGGATATTCGACCTTTACCAACAGCGTATCGCCGCAGGTCAGGCGCAGAGCATCCAGATCCTCATACAGCGTGAAGGTCGCACCGGCGGCCAAGTAAGCAGAATAGGGCACCCTTGCACTCAACCCGCTTGTCTTCTCGGTGACTGTCAGCTCACCGGTACTGTCGATGGTGAACCAGATGCCGCGGTTGTCCGGATCGGTGGCCTTCTGCGCGTTGCGCGCGCCCAGCTTGACAGTACCGGCCGTCAGGGTCAGATCAAAGGAGGCGTAGCCCTTCTCAAGACCGTACTCCCCCGCCAGGAACAAGCCCGAGCCGATGGCGGCCGGCTTGCCCTCTTTGACCATGATGTGCCCATCGGTCAGGGTCGGGTTGCCGCTGTAGGCAAAGTTGCTGTCTGCCGCGTAGGTACCGAAGGACGGTGCGGAGAAGTCAAAGGTCATGGTGTGCAGGGTACGATCTACGGTATCGTAGCCGCCCTCGTGGTGGGTGATGTTCGTGCCAGACCAGGTACGCACATCGGCTGCCGAGGCAGTGAAGACAGGGATGGCGGTGGCAATACTGCCGAGCATCATCAGGGCAGCAAGTAGCATGGCCGGGAAACGGATGCTTTTTTTCATGACGGTTCCTTTCTGTGTTGGTTTTTCATCGAACTCACAAGAGAACACTCACAGGGGTAGTATACCACAAACGGGTATCCCTGTCAAGATTTTCGGCAAAAAAAAGGATACCGCACACCTCAGCACGGTATCCTTTTTCGATGGTCCGAAAAAAGCTGACAGATCGGTAGGTCGGGCACGGAGCCTGCGACGTTCGCCCAGCCCCGCACATACGAATCACGCGAAGATGGGAATCATCCCTGAGTCAGTTTCAGACGGCGGC
>CAYXBU010000017.1:0-32263 GCA_964463245.1 uncultured Clostridium sp.
TATCCGAAAAGTCTTGACAAATCGGGACAAGTGTATTATAATAGACACGTTCAAACGCAAAGACGGGGAACGGATAGGCAAGCGCACCCTGCAGAGAACCGTGGGTCGGTGCGACACGGCGGGCGGCGGCAGATCCCCTCACCCCTGAGCGGCTGACCGAACCGAGGATGCCTCGGAGTAGGGAAGGACGGCACCCGCCGTTATACGGGCGTGACAAGGAGCGGCGGTTCGTCGCTCGGTCGCAAAGAGCGGATGCGCCGAGGGCGTATCAAGCAGAGTGGTACCGCGGGAGTTTGACCCCGTCTCTGGTTGTAGGAGACAGGGGCTTTTTCTTTTCCGTCGGGAAGCCAACACAACAGAAAGGAAGCGGACACATCATGAAGTACGATTTTTCATCCATTGAGAGCAAGTGGCAAAGGAAGTGGGATGAAGCGCACATTTTTGAGGCGCAGGATCATTCCGATAAGCCCAAGTTCTACGGTCTGGTCGAGTTCCCCTATCCCTCAGGCGTGGGTATGCACGTCGGACACATCAAGGCCTACTCCGGTCTGGAGGTGGTCAGCCGCAAGCGGCGTATGCAGGGCTACAATGTCCTGTTCCCCATCGGCTTTGATGCCTTCGGTCTGCCGACCGAGAACTCGGCCATCAAGACCGGTATCCACCCCCGCCAGCTGACCGACCGCAACATTCAGAAGTTCACCCAGCAGCTCAAGCGGGTCGGCTTCTCCTTTGACTGGTCGCGTGTCATCGACACCACCGAGGAGGACTACTACCGCTGGACGCAGTACATCTTCCTCAAGATGTTTGAAAAGGGTCTGGCCTTCCGCAGTACCGCGCTGGTCAATTACTGCCCGCATTGCAAGGTCGTGCTGTCCAACGAGGATTCTCAGGGCGGTAAGTGCGACATCTGCAAGAGCGATATCATCCAGAAGTCCAAGGATGTGTGGTACCTCCGTATCACCGAGTACGCCGACAAACTCCTGGAGGGTCTCTCGGATGTGGACTACCTGCCCAACATCAAGCAGCAGCAGGTCAACTGGATCGGCAAGTCCCGCGGCGCGTTCGTGGATTTCGGCGTGACCGGCACCGAGGAAAAGCTCCGTATCTACACCACACGCCCTGACACCCTCTTCGGTGTGACCTTCATGGTCATCGCCCCCGAGCATCCGCTGATCGGGAAGATGGAGAGCCGCATCAACAACATGGATGCGGTACGAGCCTATCAGACCGAGTGCCAGAAAAAGACCGAGTTTGAGCGTACTCAGCTGGTCAAGGAAAAGACCGGTGTGCGGCTGGACGGCATCGCCGGAATCAATCCCGTGACCGGCAAGGAGATCCCCATCTACATCGCCGACTATGTCATGATGGGCTACGGAACCGGCGCGATCATGGCTGTCCCGGCGCACGACGAGCGGGACTATGCCTTTGCCAAAAAGTTCGGCATTGAGATCATCCCGGTCATCAAGGGTGGCGACATCGAGAAGGAAGCATACACCGGCGAGGGCGAGATGATCAACTCGGATTTTCTCAATGGCCTGGACAACAAGCCCGACTCCATTGCCCGCATGATCGACTGGCTGACCTCCCATGGCATCGGCGAGGGCGGTGTGCAGTACAAGATGAAGGATTGGGCATTTAACCGCCAGCGGTACTGGGGCGAGCCGATCCCGATCGTGCATTGCCCGACCTGCGGCATGGTGCCGGTGCCCTATGATCAGCTCCCGCTCCGCCTGCCTCCCATGACCGAGTTTGAGCCGGGTCAGGGCGGAGAATCCCCGTTGGCCAAGGTAGAGTCCTTCGTTCATTGCACCTGCCCGAAATGCGGCGGTGAGGCGCGGCGTGAGACCGACACCATGCCCCAGTGGGCAGGCTCGTCCTGGTATTACCTGCGGTATATCGACCCGCACAACGACCACGCCATCGCCGATCCCGAGAAGATGAAGTACTGGATGCCGGTAGACTGGTACAACGGCGGCATGGAGCACGTGACCCGCCACATGATCTACTCCCGCTTCTGGTATCACTTCCTGTACGACATCGGCGAGGTTCCGACGGCAGAGCCGTATGCCAAGCGCACGGCGCAGGGGCTGATCCTGGGTCCCGACGGCGAAAAGATGTCCAAGTCCCGCGGCAATGTGGTCGACCCCAACGACGTGGTGGACGAGATGGGCGCGGATGTACTGCGGGTGTATATCCTGTTCATGGGAGATTACGGTGCGGCGGCTCCGTGGTCAGAGAACAGTATGCGCGGGTGCAAGCGTTTCCTGGAGCGGGTCGCCGACCTGCCCACCAAGCTGACCTCCGCCGAGGATCGCAAGCTGGAATCCGCCTTCCACAAGGTCATCCGCAAGGTCTCCTCGGATATTGAGGACATGAAGTTCAACACCGCCATCGCCGCCATGATGGGTCTGCTCAATGACATCGACGCGGCAGGCGGTCTGACCAAGGATCAGCTGTCGATCTTTATCCGTCTGCTTTGTCCCTTCGCGCCGCACCTCTCTGAGGAGATGTGGGAGGCACAGGGCGGCCGTGGCTTCTGCTCGCTGGCAGAGTGGCCGGAGTACGACGAGGCCAAGACCCGCGACGAGACCGTGGAGCTTGCTGTCCAGATCAACGGCAAGGTACGCGGCAAGGTGACACTGCCTGCAGATGCCGACCGCGAGGTCGCGCTGGCCGCCGTTCGCGCAGACGAGCGTCTGGGCGGACTGCTGGAGGGTAAGACGGTGGTCAAGGAGATCGTCATACCGGGCAAGATCATCAATATCGTGGTCAAGTAAGACCTACGGGAGGAGTCTTTTGCGCGGCTCCTCCCGTATTCTTTTCGGGTTTCGCAAGTCAGATCAAGAAAACAGGCCGACTTTCCTGTATAATTATAATGACGAAGCAAGGAAGGGGTGATCCCATGACGGTTTTGAACGCGGAATGGAGTCGATACATCCAGAGCATATTGAGCGAAATTGACTGCTGTATCAAGGAAAAACGAGACGAGTCGGTAACGCTGGAGCGGCTGGCGGGCAGGCTGGGCTACTCGACCTGGTACACCTCGCGGCGGTTCCGTGAGCTGTCCGGAATGACACTACGCACCTACCTGCGGGAGCGGCGGCTGGCTTTCGCGCTCAAGGAGCTGCGGGACAACGAACGGAGCATTCTGGACATCGCGCTGGATTACGGCTTTTCCTCCCATGAGGCCTTCACGCGCGCCTTTCGGACGGCCTACGGAATGTGCCCGCGCGACTACCGCGCAAGACCGCGTCCCGTGATCCTGCGGACGGTCATTCGACCCTTCGATTGCTATCTTTTGGAAACGAAAGGATGGGAAAACATGGAACAAGCAAACGGAACGCATGAGATCAAGACCTACTTCGTGACCATACCGGCACACAAATTCCTGCACATCCGCAACTATGAGAGCATTGGCTACTGGGACTTCTGGCAGAAGCAAGCTGAAATACCGGGTCAGGATTGTGACACGATCTGCGGACTGTTGGACAGCATCCGGGGCAAGCTGGATGACCTGGGCGGTGAGGAGCACGACAGCGGAAGTGGACAGCTCATGGCGTTCATGAATCAGCCGACCGGTCGTATCTGTAGCTGGGGCATCCCGCTGGCGGAATGCTACGGCGTGCGCCTGCCGGCCGACTACACGGGCGAGGTGCCGCCGCAGATGATCCTTACCGACATACCGGAGGGTGAGTATTTGGTCTTTGAGCACGGACCGTTCGATTTTGAGACCGAGAACGCCGCCGTGGAGGCGTCGATCGAGAAGGCCATGAAGGAGTTTGACTACGCGGGCGCGGGGTACGCGCTCGACCTGACACCGGGGCGAGTCTTTTACTTCTTCCACGACTGCAAGCGGTATTGGAAGTATGTACGACCGGTGAGGCGAGTCGGCTCATGATCGGCGGGGAAAGGTTGAACAGAACGAAAAAACTCGGGGGAGCCTGCGGGGCAGGTTACCTCCGAGATTTTCGTAAGAAGTGAAGAATCAGGCAAGAGAAGGGGTACATCGCTACACCTACAAAATGATACAAAATCAAAATTTTGTATCATTTTGGACCGCTATGAACGTTCCAACTACCACTATTTGCTACCGGTTATCATATTTGTCTACGGGAAATAGGGTTTTCCTTCAATTCGCCGATCCCATATCAGCAAATGAGCTTGACTGAACAAGGAGGTAAAGCGCAACCTAATTTTTGGATTGACATTCGGCGAGATTCGTGCTACAATATAGGCAGAAAATCTGTTCAAAGGAGGTGCCCGCCATGCTCATGCGGGAGGTTATTTCCACTCTCGTCGGTGCGCCGGTCTATCCCATCCCGCTGACTGCGTGTCGGGTGAACCGCCCCTATCTACTTGAACGCGCCGGCATATCTATGAATGGTACGGCGTTGCTGTTCGCCATTCCGTACCTGATCGCCGCCGATGCTCACGCGCCCGAGCGCAACCTGTCGCTTTACGCGGTGCCGCGTGACTACCACTTGTACATCAAACAGTTGTCGGATCGGGTGCTTCCCGCCCTGAGAGAGGTCTTCCCCCCGCTCCCCTGCGCCCTGTTCTCGGATCATTCCCCGCTACTTGAGGCGGATGCCGCCGCGCGCGCCGGGATGGGGGTCATCGGGCTGAACCATATGCTCATCACGCCGACCTACGGCAGCTTTGTCTTTATCGCCGAGGTGGTGGTGGATGCCGACTACGCGACCGTCACGGGACAAGCCCCCGGGGTCTTTCCCGACACGCCGCCCACCTGTCCCGGGTGCGGTGCCTGTATCCGCGCTTGTCCCGCCACCGACCCGACGGGGTGCATGATCCGTCCCTGCCTGTCGGCACTGACCCAGCAAAAGAAAGACCTGACCGAAGAGGAGACCCGACAGCTGGAATCACACCCGCTGGTCTGGGGCTGTGACACCTGTCAACTGGTCTGCCCGCTCAACCGCGCTGTGCTCTCGGGAGCACATGACACCCCCATCCCCTTTTTTCGGGAGAGTCGCATGACCCGCCTTACTTCGGAAGAGTTGGAGAGCATGACCGACGAGGCCTTTGCCGAGCGTGCCTTTTCCTGGCGGGGGAAGGCTCCCCTGCGCCGCAACCTGACCATCCGCGCCGAAAGCCATGTGAAAACGGAGGAAGCCCCATGTTGACTTATTTATTCGGCCGCCCCGGAACCGGCAAGACCCACGAGGTTTTGGATCGCATCCGCGCCGATCTGGACAGCCGCACAGACCCCGTGTTCCTCATCGTCCCGGAGCAGCAGCTGTACTCGGCCGAGAGCCGTATCCTGCCCGGATTGCCCGCCTCGGCGGGACAGCGGCTCTCGGTGCTGAGCTTCTCCCGCCTGGCGGATGTGGTGGCTGACCGCTTCGGCGGACGCACCTTCGGCAAGATGACCCGCGCCTCCCGCACCCTGCTCATGTGGCGCACCCTGCGGGATCTGCGCGGACTGCTCTCGGTGGACACGGGTGCCGCCGACGGCAACTCCTCCCTCTGTCGCTTGATGCTGGGGGCGGTGGACGAGCTGTCCCGCAACGCTATCTCCCCCGCCTCGCTGGAACGGGCGGCGCGACAACTGCCGAGCGACTCCCCCCTGTCCCAAAAGCTGCTTGATCTGTCCCTGATCTCCTCTGCCTGGAGCGGTGCCGTGTCCGAGCTGTGCGGGGACGATCCCTCCGACCGCCTCTTACGCACGGCGACCGTCCTGCAACGGGAGCACTTTTTCGCTCATGCGACCATCTATTTGGATTCTTTTACCAGCTTTACCGCGCAAGAGTATGCTATCCTGCGGGTCATGTTGGCAGATGCCGACCGCGTCACGGTCACGCTGAGTCTGGACGGGCGGCAGAACACCGACACCCACATGGAGAGCCTGCGCGGCACCGTCCGCCGCCTTGACCGTCTCTGCGATGAGCTGGGACAGCCGACGGAGGACTGTCTGCTGACCCACATCCACCGCACGACGGCTCCCGAATTGCAGATACTGGAGCGAGACCTGTGGCGGTTCGGGCTGTCCCGCGAGGCGCGACAGATCGTGCCCGAGGAGGAGCGCGGTGCCATTCGTTTGATCACAGCCCCAAACCTGTACGAGGAGGCGCAGGCCGCCGCCCTGCACATCAGCGAGTTGAAGAACAGCGGCATCCCCTACGATGAGATCGCCGTTGTAGTACGCGATCCTGCCGCCTGGCGTGGCGTACTGGATGCCGCACTGGAGAACCACCATATCCCCTTCTTCCTCTCCGAGCGCACGGGTCTTGCCGACCGCCCCGCCGTTCGCTTGCTTCTTCTGGCTCTGCGCTGTCTGCGCCGCAGCTATCAAACATCGGATGTCGTGTCCCTCTGCAAGACCGGGCTGTGCGGTATATCCTTGTCGGATATGGATGCCTTTTCGGAATACGTGGAGACCTGGCACTTGCGCGGGCGGCGTATGTCCGACCTGTCTGTGGATTGGAGCATGAACCCCGACGGCTACACCACCGAGATGACCCCGCGCGGCCGGTTCATCCTGTCCGCCGCCAATCGGGTCAGGCGGACGGTGCTGACCCCGCTGGCGGCTCTGGAAACACGGCTGGCGGTAGCCGACAGCTCTGAGGAGCAATGCCGTGCCCTTTTTGCCTACCTCACCGAGCTGGGGGTCAAGGAGCACCTGACCGAGACCGCCGAGGCTCTGCTGGCACTGGGCAAGACCCGTGAGGCGGGGGAGACGGTACGTCTTTGGAGTCTCTTGACCGCCGCACTGGCAGATATTTCCACTCTTCTGCCCGTGGAGGAGGGGGCATTATCCCTTGACGAGCTGGCGGCGGCACTGGAGCTGTATGTCTCGGAGACCGACATCGGCACGGTTCCGGCGCGGCAGGACTGCGTGACGGTCGGCTCGGCCGCCATGCTTCGGCTGGAGCATATCTCGGCTGTGCTGATCTTAGGGCTGTGCGAGGGGGAATTTCCGCAACCCGTGACGGATGACGGCTGGCTGACCGAGCAGGACAAGGAGACCCTTGAGACCTTCGGCCTTGAGTTTGACGACCGCACCCCGCGCCGGATCTCGGAGGAGCTTCTGTACATCTGGCGCGCCGTGACCAAGCCGTCGCAGGTGCTCCTGCTCTTTACCCATACGGCGGCACCCGATGGCAGTACAAGGTCTCCGTCCCTGGCACTCAACCGCGTGCGGTTCCTCTTGCCCTACCTCGAACCCATCAGCTTTTCCTCCGCGTACCTGGACACCGAAGCCACCGCCTACCGCCCCGCCGTCAACGACACCCTCCCGACCCACACCATCCGCCGGACACTGGGGGAGGAACTGTGGCTGTCGCATACGGCTCTGCAGACCTATGCCCGCTGCCCCTACAGCTTCTTCGGCTCCCGCGTGCTCAAGCTGCGCGAGCCTGCCGAGGCCAAGCTGGACAACCTCAATGCGGGGCTGTTCCTGCACCACGTTCTGGAGGTCTTTCTGCGAGAGACACTGGACGAAGGTCATCGCCCGCGCCACCTGAGTGAGGCCGCGACCGTTGCAGCTGCCGATCGCATCATGCAGACCTATATGCAGGAGCTGTGCGGTGACCTGACCGGAAACGGACGGCTCCTGCACCTGTTCGCTCGCCTGCGCTCCATCGCGCTGGTGCTGGTGCGGTCGATCCAAGCCGAGCTGGAGCAAGGCTCCTTTACCGTGGCAGGTCTGGAGTGGGACACCCACGGACGGCGGGAGACCGATCCGCTCCCACTGGAGGTACCGCTGGACATACCCGCCGAGCCGACGGATGGCGGCTACGAGTCCCCCCTGCCCGAGCGGAGTCTGCGAGTGGTCATGGGCGGGGTGATCGACCGCGTGGATATCTTCCGCGACGGATCGACCGTGTATGTCCGTGTGGTGGATTACAAGTCCTCCGAGCACATCTTTTCGGAGCGAAAAGCGTGGCAGGAGATGAATATCCAGCTGTTGCTGTACCTGTTCACCCTCTGCTCCCCCCGCAACCGCCACCTGTTCGCGGATGAGAAAGGCCATCTCCCCGAGGCGGTGCTCCCTGCCGAGGTGCTGTACCTCAGCCCCTCCGAGCAGGACAACGGCAGCTTTCTCCCCTGCCGCTCGGGTCTGATCCTCAACACCGACGAGGTGCTTCATGCCGCCAGTGCTTCCCTGCTCCCGGAGTTTTTGCCCGGGGTCAAGATCGGCAAGGACGGCGGTCTTACGGGCAGTGCCTTGTGTACGTCGTCCCATCTGGACGAGCTGAACGAGACACTGCAGAACATCATTCGAGACATCGGTACCACCCTGTACGGCGGGAAGGCCGACCGCACACCGAGCGATATCGCTTGTCGCTACTGCGCCATGCGGGCAAGCTGTCCCGTGGCAGCAGAGACACGAGATTTTTGAGTGAAGGAGGGCTTCAACGTGGGAAGAAATTGGACAGCGGCACAGCTGGCCGCCATGAACACACGCGGCAGAACGCTCCTGATCTCTGCCGCCGCCGGGTCGGGCAAGACCGCGACCCTGACCGAGCGCATCATCCGCCGCCTTACCGACGAGAACCACCCCGGAGACATCTCGCGGATGCTCATCGTGACCTTTACCCGCGCCGCCGCCGCCGAGCTGCGGGAGCGCATATCGGCGGCACTCAATGCCGCCATTGAGACGACCCCCGACAGCCGCCACCTGCAGGATCAGCTCCTGCGCCTGGGTGCGGCGCACATCTGCACCATCGATGCCTTTTGCATGGAGCCGCTCAAGGCGCACTTTGCCGACCTCGGGCTCCCCGCCTCCTTCCGCATTGCCGACGAGACCGAACTGGAACCGCTCTGCGAGCAGGTCATGAACGATCTGATCGACCGCTTCTATCGGGATTATGCGCCCTCCGCAGAAGAGGGGGACTCACTCTTTTCCATGCTGGAGCAGAACGATTTTGCTGATCTGTGCGATGCACTGACCCCCGCCAATCAGGATCACCGCCTGTCCGCCACCCTGCGGGGGGTGTACATGGGGCTTCTCAACTACCCCGAGGGGCTGGAACGGCTACGCACGGATGCCGAGTCCCTGCAGAGGGAGAGCGACTGCGACTTCCTCGCCACCCGTACCGGCTCTGCCCTGCGGGCATATGTAGAGGAGTTTTGCCGCTCGGCGACCGCCTTCTACACCGAGGCCTTGGAGACACTGGCCACCGAGGAAAAAGCCCTGCAGAAGTGGGGGGAGACTTACACCTATGAGGCGGATTTCATCCGCCGACTTGCGGCCGCCGAGGGCTACGCGGCGGTGCGAGACTGCCTGCGATCCTTTGATACCCCTCGCCTGGGTACGATCCGGGGACAATCCCCCGAGCTGAAGGCACTCAAGGCACGGCGGGAGACCTATAAGGATACCATCGAGAAGATGCAGGAGCGGTTCTTCCTGATATCCGCCGAGGATGTGGCTGTGGATATGCGGCGGATGGCGCGGATGTGCGAGGTGCTGTACGAGTTGCTCTCGGCCTACGACCGCGAGGTCACCTCCGAGAAATGCCGCCGTGGCATCTGCGACTTTACCGACAATCGGCGCAACCTGCTCAAACTGCTTCAAAACCCGAACGGTACCCCCTCCCCGATCGCGCTGGAATACGCCGAGCGGTTCGACGAGGTCTACATTGACGAGTATCAGGATGTGGATGCGGTGCAGGACACCATATTCCGCCTGATCGGCGGGAATCACCGCTTCATGGTCGGGGACATCAAGCAGAGCATCTACACCTTTCGCGGTGCTGACCCCTCCGTGTTTGCGGGGTACCGCCGCAGGCTTCCCCCGCTGGGAAGCGAGAGCACCGACTCCCGGCCTTCGGCGGGCAACAGCATCTTCATGTCCGAGAACTTCCGCTGTGATGAGCCTGTCATCCGCGTGACCAACGGCATCTGCGGGCATCTGTTCCGCGCCTGCCCCGACAGCATCGGCTACACGGCGGCGGATGACCTCGGTTTTGCCAAGCTCCTGCCGGAAGGGTATGCCCCCCCGCGTGTGCAGATCGATGTGCTATACAAGGAGAAGAGCCGCGCCCGCGCCGAGGGGGACGAGGAGACCGTCAAGCAGCCTGAGTTCGTCCATATCGCCAACTGCATTGCAGGGCTGTTGCGGGAGGGTGTCCTCAAGGCTGACGGCACTCCCATCCGACCCGAGGACATTGCCATCCTGATGCGCTCCAAGACCCACTTCCGCGAGTTGACTTCCGCGCTGGCCGCCGCCGGCATCCCGGTGGGCTGTCACGAGCTGGAGGAGGTCGATGCGGGAAGAGACCTTTTGCACGGAGCGGACATGACCTATTTGGTAGACTTACTTCGTGTGTTGGATGACCCCGATCGGGACACCTCCCTCGCCGAGGTGCTCCGCGCCCCCTTCCCCGGCTTTACGCTGGAGGAGCTGATCACGGCAAGACAAGCCGGGGATGGCTCACTTTACGCGGGTCTGTGCGCTCTGGCAGATCGTACGGACTCGGCGCAGGGGGAGGTCGCCGCGTACAAAGCCGCCGATTTCCTGCGGTGGCTGGAGGGCTACCGCGCCCTGTGCACCACCCTCACGGCCGAGGGCATCCTGCGGCTTCTGCGCCAGGACGAGCGCGTATCGGCGCGCACGGGGCAGGCATTCCTGTTCCTGTATGACACAGCTCGAACCGTGCGCACGGGGTCCTTTGTGGGGGTGTACGACTTCCTGCAATATGTCGAGAAACGGCTGAAAAGCAACACGGCAACCCCCGCCGAGCAGGGGGATCGCCGCACGGGCTCGGTCTCGGTCATGTCCATCCATAAGTCAAAGGGACTGGAATTCCCGGTGGTGTTCGTGGCGCAATGCGGGGCAACCGAGGGCGGTCACCGCCTCCCGGACATGGTCTTCTCGCCCGATTGTGGCTTGGGCATGAAGCTGTTCTGTCGCGCCGAGCACCGCAAGTACACCACCACACCCTACCGTGCCGTCTCACTGGCCATCTCGCGGCAGGAGCGGGAGGATGCCATTCGGGTGCTGTATGTGGCCATGACCCGTGCGCGGGAACGGCTCTACCTGGTCGGCACCGGGGGGGAGGAGCTGCCGCCGCCGTTCCCGGTCGGGGATCGCTTTGCGACCCTGTCTGCTACCTGCTTTCTGGATTGGATCTGCGCGGCATATGCCGCACACCCGGAGCTGTCCGCCTACGCCGACCTTCATCAAATACCCGTCTCCGCCATCCGCCCCTGTGATCCGCTCCCGCGCCGCGCCGAACAGACCGCCGCGCCCGACGAGAAGACCATCGCCACGCGGGATTACTACCGCCGACTGGCGGCAGAGGTGGCGACTCCGAGCGCGACCGAGGCTCTGCTCCGCAGTCTGCCCACCAAAGTGCCCGCCTCCCGCATGGTCGAGGACATGGTGGATCGTTGCGTGTACCTCTCCTCGGATATGCCACTGGGCGACGAGGACAAGCTGCCGGAGTCCGAGCGCGGTCTGGGCGGGTGTGACCCACGCACGTCGGACGCCATTCGGGAATCCATCCGTCTGCTCCACGCGGCGGGGGAGGACGAGCTGGAGCTTCTGCTGGCCGAGAACCGCAAGCCCACCGCCGCCGAACGCGGCACGGCGGCACACCTCTTCCTGCAATTCTGCCACTATGACCGTGTCCTGCGGGATGGGGTGGAGGCCGAGATAACGCGGCTCCTGGCGGACGGCTTCCTGAATCGACGCACCGCCGCCATTCTGGATCGAGCTTGTCTCAAGGCCTTCTTTAAGAGCCGGCTCTTTACCGAGATGCAGACCGCCACCGCCGTCCGAAGGGAGTTCCGCTTTGCCCGCTTTGTCCCCATGGCCTCCCTGACCAAGAATCCTGCTCTCCGAGAGGCTCTGCAGGAGCGCACCCTCTACGTCCAAGGCTCCATCGACCTGCTCTGCGAGTATCCCGACGGGCGGATCACCGTGACCGACTACAAGACCGATCGAGTCAGCCGAGCCGAGCGGGAGGATCCATCCCTGCTTGCAACACGGCTGGGAGAGCTGTACGGCTCCCAGTTAAGACAATACGCCGCCGCCGTCCGCGAGATATACGGCCGCGAGCCGGATGCCCTGTACATCTACTCCCTCCCCCTGGGCGAGGCGATCCCCATATCCGTTCGCACGGAGGAATGACACCAAAAAGGAACGGCAGGGCGCGTGTGCCTTGCCGTTCCTCATGTTTATATGCAGGTGTGGCCAGAGATGACCTCGAAGTGGTACTTGGCGATACCCAAGTCGATCCTTGCGTAAAAGCCTTTGCCTGTCTCGGCCTTGACCTGACCATCTGCGTAAGTAAAGCGGAATTTCTGTTGATTCATGGCGGTGGGTGCCAGCAGAGCCGCCTCCACGCCCTCGCGGAACCAGGTCGGTGTGTCCTTGCCGACATTGCTGACCTGAACGGCGGTTTTTCCCTTGTGCTCCACGCCCTCTGTGATGCCGTAGCCCAGCGAGATCACGACGGTCAGCTTCTCGCCCTTATCCACCGTAAATGCACCGGGTATCTTCTTGTAGGTCATGGCGACCCAGCAGGTGTTCAGCCCCAGCTGCTGTGCCTTAAGGACAATGCGCTCGCCGTAGTACCCGCAGGACTCGTCCAGCTGATCCCCCTTCTTACCGACCAGCGCGATATAATGCTTCACACCGCTAAACTTCCCGTAGTGCGCCATAAAGCTGTCAAAGGCTTTCGGCTCATTCGTGATCAGCTGGATATGCAGGCCGCTCTCGCGGTTGCAAGTCGTGATCTCCTCCTGCAATGCCGCCAGGACATCCGCCTCGATTTCCTTGTCTGCATATTGGCGGACGCTATGCCGCCGCTCCATTGCTTCCTTGATCTCCATACACTCATTCCTTTCCGTTTCTGTCGGGTAGATTTGCCATCATATTTCGGGCTTCCGACAGCATATCGATCAGATCCGTCATAGCCTCGCGGTCTGCATCAAAATAGTAGTAGTTGCGTGTCCCCTCTTGCCTGACCTTGACCAGCCCCGCCTCCTTCAATATCTTGAGGTGGTGGGACACGGCAGGACGGGAGAGGTGGGTCTGCTCGGTGATAGTGCCAACTCGCACGCCACCACACTCCCCCATGCACATCATGGTCAGGATCAGGTGCTGACGATTGGTGTCACCGAGGGCTGTGAGTATCCTGCGGCAGGAATTGAATTTTTCCGCCAATGCTTGAACATCCTGCATAGTATTCCCCTTTCGTTCATCGATTTGAACCATTATAG
Source organism: uncultured Clostridium sp. (assembly GCA_964463245.1). Lineage (GTDB taxonomy): Bacteria > Bacillota > Clostridia > Oscillospirales > CAG-272 > CAMEON01. The sequence continues at coordinate 13,189 of CAYXBU010000017.1, forward strand.
CATGTTTTTCGGGAATATGCATATTGAGAAAGAAAATCAAGATGGTTTTTTAAAATAGGCAACTCCGACCCGCATACCGCCCGCATAAGCTGCCCATCCTTTGGAAAGAACAGTGGCATTTGGCCAAGCGGGAGGGGTAAGTATGGCGAATATTGTCATCATCGGCGGCGGGGTCACGGGGCTGTCGGCCGGTATTCATCTGTTGGAGGCGGGAGAGCATCATCGGGTCACGATCTGCGAGGCTCATGCACGCCCCGGCGGCAATCTGACGGGCTGGGAACGCCACAGACACCGGATCGACAACTGCATTCACTGGCTCAACGGTACCCATCCGTCCACGCCGCTCTATCGGGAGTGGGTCAGGTTGGGCGCACTGGGGGATGGGGTCGAGATACGGAAGCGCGACAGCCTGTACACCTGCCGCATCGGGCAGGACGAGCTGACACTTTGGCGGGATCAGGCGCGGGTCGCGCGGGAGATGCGTTGGTATGCACCACGAGACGAGCGGGAGATAAATCGGCTGTTCCGTGCCGTGCGAGGCTTGCAGGGCATCTCCGGATTGGGCACGGGCGAAGGACGCAGAGTCACCGACATGGTCGATCTGCTCCGTTATGCCCGCATGACAACGGGGGAGCTGGCCAACCGCTTTACCCACCCGCTAATCCGACAATTCCTGACCGCCGTATGTGGCCGCGAGTTTGCCGCCGTGGCGCAGCTGGAGATCATGGCGCAGTTCTGCGGCGGCAACGCCGACCTGCCTGCAGGCGGCTCGGCCGCCATGGCGGAACGCATCGCCGATACATTTCGCTCCTTGGGCGGCATCCTGCGACTCTCCACGCGGGTGGAGCGGGTGGAGTACGAGCGCCGGCGGGAGGGCTATGACCGCCACGCCCGCGCCGTATGTGCGCGGCAGGGAGAGCACACCCTGCATATCCCGGCGGATCTCGTCATCCTGACCTGCGATCCCGCCGTTGCCTGCCCACAGCTGTTGGGTGTCCCGCTCTCGCCAGAATTGGCGCGACGGTACGCGGATGCGGCTACCGCAGGACACGGACGGCGGTTCTCGGCGGTACAGGCGGCCTTCTCCTGCCCGAGAAAGCGAGTCGGGTTTCAGGGCGATCTTATCCTCCCGCGCCCGCAGGGCTTCCCCTTCGTGGCAGAGGGCACTTCCCTGCTGTTGCGCGAGTTCTCCCACGAGCCACAGTTTGCCCCGCCCGACAGGACTGTGATCCAGATCATGGTCTTCTGCGATGAGCGAGAAGCCCGCCGCATCCTATCGCTCCAACCCGCCGCGTACAGGAGATTCAAGCTGGAATTTGCCGCCCTTTGCTCACCCATAGCGGAGGAGGTCTGCCCAAAGGTACGGGGCGCGGGGGATATACAGCTTTTGGATGTATGGACACCCGCGACCTACCGCCACTTCACCGGGAGCGAGGTGGGTTCCTTCATGAGCTTTACCATGATGCCAAAGGATATGCTGCGGGACGGGCTTGTCGGACTCGGCGGGAAACTTGGACTCTGCCCCGCCCACGGGCGGATCCCCGGCCTTGACAATATCCTCCCGGCGGGGCAATGGCTCCACTCACCGGGTGGGTTGCCCATCGCCGCAGGGGAGGGGGCGCGGGTCGCCAAGGTCGCCATGCGGCTCCTGCGGAAGCGCGGTCGGATCCGCGTGGAGCCGGCGGGAGCGTGGCAGGGGTAGGAAAAGGGGTCAGGCAATGCCCGACCCCTTTCCGCAAATGTTACGCCTCGGTCGGTGCCTTTCCGAAGCCCACGACCTCATCCACAGGCAGTGCGAAGGCAATGCCCTGACCGGGGGTCTTGAGACCCGCCTTTTGGTAAATGGTGTGCAGAATGTCGTTGCGCAGGTCGCTCGGCACGATGATCATGACCAGCTCCTTCTCGGGCTGTACCGTGATACCGAACATCTTCTCGGCATCTCCGTTAGCGGTGCCGCGCCCGTGCAGGACGGTGCCGCCGCGAGCACCCAGCTCCCGCGCCGCATCCATGACCGTGTCCGCGTACCCCGCGTTGACGATGGCGTATATCATCTCATATTCAAACGAATGACTCATAGCAATTCTCCTTACTTTCTTATCAAACTACCGATTTATCGATATATTATGATATTATGCCGTGATGTTCCCGAGGAAGCGGTAAATGGCGACCCCCACGGTTCCGGTCAGCGGAACCGTACAGGCAATGCCCTTCCCGTTCTTGATGGAGGCAAAGCGTTCCTCCAGCCCTTCCAGGGCGGCGTGTGCCTGATCCTCACGGATCACACTGTAGATCACGCACTTGGAGCTGTCCGAAAGTCCCAGCATCCGCAGAGTATCGCTGCTGGCGGTGCCCTCGGCGGCAAAGACCGTCTGGAAGTTCACTTGAAAGTTGGATTGAAGGTAGTCCATGTAGAATTCCGTCTTGGCGCGGTTGACTACCGTCACCAGTAGCTTGAGCTTCAGGGGAACCTCCCCGGCCGCAAGCGGGCTGCGCGGCGCAACCGGTTCCTCCGGCAGAGCGGCATCATGTTGCTTTTTCTTTTTCATGCTCGGTTCCTCCCTTTACATAAAATCAATGATCTGCTCATCGTCGGCCTCCAAAATGCGCCGCATGGCGATCTTGTTCCGCACATGGCGAGTCAAGACCGAGCGGAAGCCCAGGAGCTGGATGGTAATGAGCGGGGTCATGGCGACCATGGCCACCACGCCGAAGGCATCCCGCAGGATGCCACCCGCGCCCTGCAGGACGACGCAAGCACCCACTGCAAAGGGCAGGATGAAGCTGGAGGTCAGGGGGCCGCTCGCCACGCCGCCCGAGTCAAAGGCGATGGCGGTATAGAGTCCCGGAACAAAGAAGGAGAGTCCCAGAGAGATGAGGTAACCGGGGATGACATAGTAAAGGATGCTGAAATCAAAGATGATCCGCAGCATGGAGAGCCCGATGGAGATACCGACACCCAGACAAAGTGCGATCATCATGGAGGTCTTGCTGACGTGTCCTGCGGTGATGTCCTCGACCTGCTTGTTCAGGACGTGGACGGCAGGCTCTGCCAGCACCACGACTGCACCCATGATGAAGCTGATGACCACCAATGCGACGGGATGACTCTCGGCCAGCTCACTGCCAAGCTTATACCCGATGGGCATATAGCCGACCCCGACGACCGCCAAAAACAGAACCAGACCCGCAAAGGTATACAGGATGCCCACGCCGATCTGCCCTACCTTGCGGGCGGGCAACTTCAGAACCGTGAATTGCAGGATGAGGAAGAAGGCCACGATCAGCCCCAGAGCGAGCAGTACCTCCCCCGCCGTGTGCAGGAGAGAGCTCCCCAGCGCGGCACCGAAGTTGTCGGCAAGGTCATAGGAGGGGTCGATGTTGACCGCACTCCCGTCGGCAGTGATGCCCAGAATGAGTACCGCCAGGATGGGGCCGATGGAGCAAAGTGCCACGAGGCCGAAGCTGTTCTCCCCCACGTCACGACCGCCCAGGGTCGCCGCGATACCCACGCCCAGTGCCATGATGAAGGGCACCGTGATGGGCCCCGTGGTCACGCCGCCCGAGTCAAACGCCATCGGGAGGAAGTCCACATTGCCGTTGATCACGACCAGTGCGGTCAGGGCAAACAGCATCATGTAAAAGAACATAAGCATGGAGGACAGCGGCTTGTGGAAGAGCATCTTCAAAACCGCCGTCAGCAGGAACAGTCCCACGCCCACGCCGACCGTCACGATCAGAAGAGTGCCATCAATGATGCCCTCGACCTGCGAGGCCAGCACCGACAGGTCAGGCTCCGCGACCGTGATGAATACTCCCATCAGGAAACAGACCGATATTAACAGGATGATCTTTCGGGAGCGGGTCAGACCGGCTCCGATGTGCTCCCCCATAGGGGTCATGGCCATGTCGGCACCTAAGTTGAACAGGGTCATGCCGATGATGAGGATCACCGAGGAGATTAAGAATACGATCAGCTCATAGGAGGTCAGCTGTACCAGCGGTGTCAGGTACAGGATGCAAACCAGAACCACGATGGGCGCGACCGAGAGGACAGATTCCTTTAACTTTGTCAGAATGATCTTGTGCAGGGATTCTTTGGCTGGCAAAACGGTATCTCCTTTTCTATGTATTTTGCGGAAAACGATGTCTGTCAGAGCTTCATGGAGAAGGCAGGGGCAGGCAGGTTATTGCCGCCGCGCAGGGTGGCGTTCTCGGGGGTGACTTGAGAGAAGAAGGCGTAATTGACCGAGGAGATGTCGGGGGCATCCTTTGGCACCTCGACCGTAACGGCACAGCGACTGGTCACGGTAGCGCGAGCGGGGGTGCGGTGGTCATAGTCGCCGAAGGAAAAGCCCGCGACCTCCATCCCGAGGCTGTCGGCAGGAGCATGGCCACTGACGACCAGACCCGCCGCGACATTCTCAAACTCGACCGTCACGGTCTGTCGGTCGGCCGAGAAGTAGGCCGCGCTCGGCATGGGAGAGCCGACCTCCCGCTCGTTACCGATCCCGTATTGACGCGCCAGCACCAGCGCGGCCAGCCGCTCACCCAGCTCCAGCTTGCGCGGGGAGTGCGCCCAGTCCGGGTAATCTTCCGGCGCACCCAGATCCATATCCACCGTCAGGGTAGAATCCGGAATGATCCGCAGGGCATCGAACTGCTGCATCCGCACGATCTCCAGCCAGCGGAAAGCGGCTTCCCCCTCGGCGCGGTAGGAGGAAATCTGTACATTGTAGAATGGGAAGTCAAAGCCGAAGCGTTTGCGCTCGTCGGCGACCAGTAGTGCCAGTTCAAAGGCATACTTGTCAGCCAACTCGCGCCAGCCGCCCTCGCTCTCCCCCTGGAAGAACAGCTGTCCCGTGAAGGACAAGCCCTCCAGCGGGTGGATGAGGGTGTTATAGTAGCCGCCCTCGGGCACATTGGCACCCGCGAAATACCCCTGCTCATGCGCCAGCGGCTTGGGGTACAGCTCCCGCAAGCAAGCACCTCCCGCGCACATCATGATCAGCCCCAGCGGCACATCGATCTGACGGGAGAGCTCGCGGGCGAAGTAGTAGCCCATGGCCGAGAAGCGCAGGGCGGCCTCCTCGCCGGGTCGCTTCCAGCACCAATCCGGGTTGATGATGTCGGGTTGCGGCTCGGCGCAGAACTCTTGGTGGGTATACACATACGCCTGTGTCTGGGAGAACAGGCGGAAGTTGTCCTCCTCCGAGAACTCGATGCTGGGGGTCAGGGTCATGCAGGGTGCCAGATTCAGCTCGGCATTGGACTGTCCGCCGATCAGCCACACGTCCCCGATCAGAATATCCTCCAGCACCGTCTCGTGCGGCGGGACGGCATCGTCCCGAATGACCATGCGCTCAGGCTCACGGGAGTAAGGGCGGGGAGCAAAGGTAAGTGTCCACCGTCCGTCCTCGGCGACCGTCGCCTGCGCTGTCTCGCCCATAAATTCACCGGTCACGGTCGCGCCTGTGCGATCGGAAAAGCCCCATATACGAATGGGCTTTTTCTGTTGCAGTACCATGTGTGAAGAGAATATGCCCGCCACCTTGAAGGTCGGGCAGACCCAGACAGCCCCCTTCCCGTCCGACGTGGTGGTGTCTTGCGTTGGAAGTGCCGGGCTCGTGATGTCGTCCATAAAGACCACACTCCTTTTATTTTTTATCAATTGCCGTTGGGAAACGGCGCATACAGCGTCAGCGAGGGGATATGCCGCACGATAAAAGGTGCGCCGTCGCCATTATCCGGCAAGACTCCCTCATCAGCATCGGGGTACAAGGTGATCAGAGTCCCGCCAATGTGCCCGGGAATGTGATAGTCGTACTGTCCCGTTTTGAGTCCGAATGTCCAGCGTATGCCGTCCCACAGGATAGACGTGTTGATGGCATGACAATGCCCGACGAACACGCCATCCACTCCGGCGGTATGCAGGACATCGCGGAAGCCTTGCGGCGGGGCAAACACCCCGCAGACCTCCCGATGACAGCCAAAGTCACCGTTCTGCGACGGGACGTCCACCCCGATGACATAGTTTTGGGAGTTCTCGGTTTCGTAGCCACAGAAATGCGCAGCATCCGCAAAGTCGGTAGACGGGATATGGAAGGCGACAAATCCGGGGGTTCGGATGGCCTCGGCTCTCGCTGCCAGCCACGCGACCTGATCCTCCCCGAAGCCCGGCACCCGCCGCAGGGCGGGATCAGTACCCGCGCCGCAACCGTTGGAGTCCATCATGTACAGCACGCGGCAGAGCCGCCCGCCGACCGAGATGCCCACGGTATAGTTGCCGTTCCCCGTGACCTCACCGCGCTTGAAGAGGCAATGCCGTGCCCCCTCAAATTGGTCGCACTGCCATGCGACCCCGCGTGCGGATTCGTTGTCGTGATTGCCGAACACGGGTGCCCACGGGATGCCCAGTTCATCCATGAAGTCGCAAAAGTCGATAAATGAGCGGCCACTATCGTCAAATTCGCCGTAGATCACGTCCCCCGTGATGAAGATCAGATCGGGCTGTGTCTCTGCGACCAGACTGCGGATGTGCGCGTAGCACTGCCCCTCGACCTGCTCGGTCGCCCAACACGCGATCTCCCGCTCATTGAGGCGGTCGGGGTACCGCCGCTGCGCGGCATCGATGACCTGCATATCGGTCAGCTGGAGGATACGCGGTCGCCGCCCCTTCGGCAGGGAGACCAGGAAGTCACAGCCCGTGCCGACGGCATTCTGTATGTATGTTTGATCTGCCATAGCTTTGATCACTCCTCAAGCGGTATATCCACGCGACAGGTCTTGTAGTAGAACTCGCGGTCATGCTGACCGATCTGCCGCAGGACACGGCAGGGCACGCCGACCGCCACCACCCCGGCGGGGATGTCGTGGGTCACGACACTGCCCGCGCCGATGACGGTGTCGTCACCGATGGTCACGCCAGGCATGACCTGCACGCCCGCGCCGATCCAGACATTGTTCCCGATGTGCACCGGCCGATTGTATTGCATCCCGGCGCGCCGCAGATCCGGCTGGATGGGGTGCGCCGCCGTGGCGATGGTGACATGAGGGGCGAACATACAGTTGTCGCCGATGTAGATGTCCGCATCGTCCACCAGCGTGAAGCCGAAGTTGGCATACACATTATTCCCCATGTGAACGTGGTGTCCGCCCCAGTTGGCGTGGAAGGGCGGCTCGATATAGCACCCCTCCCCGGCCTCGGCAAACATACGCTTCATCAATTCCTGCCGTCGCTCCTGCTCGGAGGGGCGAGTCGCGTTGAAATCGTACAACAGCTCCAGGTACCGCATCTGCTCCTCCATGATAGAGGAGTCGCCCGGCATATAGAGCCGCCCCTCCGCCATGCGGCGGCGGGATTCCTCACTGCTCATCTCAATGGTCATGACAGTTCCTCACTTCAAGAAGCCGTTTATGATCTGTTCCTCGGCTTCCTTCTCGGTCAGTCCCAGCGTCATCAGCTTGATGAGCTGTTCCCCTGCGATCTTGCCGATGGCGGCCTCATGGATGAGGGAGGCCTCGACATGGTTGGCGGATATCTCCGGCTTAGCTGTGACCGAGGCACCGTCCATGATGATGGCATCACACTCGGTATGCCCCGAACAGCGGGCATTGCCGTTGACCTCCGACAGGAAGAGCTGGCGGGAGCTGTCCTTAGCCACCGAGCGGGAGACGACATGAGTGCCGCACCCGTCCCCGTTGAGATCCACCTTGAAATGTGTCTCCGCCCACTGGGTACCATGGGTCATGATCTTCTCATGCACCACCAGCGTAGCGCGATCCCCCAGCACGGCGACCGTCTCACGGCGGGTGGAGTCCACCCCCTTGATCTGCGCGGTCTCCATCTCCATATAGCTGTCGGCGGCCAGATATGCCTCGGTGGTGGGGTTCATGACCCGCTCCCCGGTTCCCTCCCCGGCACCGTAGTGCTTTTCCACATACTTGACGCGGGCACGCTCCCCCAGATAGAAGCGGTGGATGCCGCTGTGCTCGCTGGCCTCGGAGCCACCGTTGTGGATGCCGCACCCCGCCACGATGGTCACGTCGCAGTCCTCGCCGATGTAGAAATCGTTATACACCAGCTCCTTCAAGCCGGTCTGCGCCAGCAGGACGGGGATGTGCACGCTCTCGTTCTTGGTGCCCGGCTCTATATGGATGTCGATGCCCGGCAGATCCTCTTTCTTTTCGATGCGGATATGCTCGGAGGAATTCTTGCCGTACAGTGCGCCGTTGATACGAAGGGAGTAGGCTCCCTCCGGCATTTCGTGCAGGTCTGCGACCTCGACCAACAGCTGCTTCTGGATGGCATCCAAGCCCTTAAATTCAGCCATGGTTTGCCTCCTTCCCGGCGGCGTTTGCCACCGCACAGCCCGCCGTCACATTCAGGAGCGAGGGCAGGATCTCCTCTCTCGTACCGTCTGCCGCGACTCGTCCGCCCGAGAGCAGGATGACACGGTCGGCAATGTCCAGAATGCGCTCCTGGTGGGAGATGATGAGGATGGAGCCGTGGGTCTTTTCGTACATATTGCGGAACACGCCGATGAGGTTCTGGAAGCTCCAGAGGTCGATGCCCGCCTCCGGCTCGTCAAAGACGGTGAATTTAGTGCCCCGCGCCAAGATCATGGCGATCTCGATGCGCTTCAGCTCACCGCCCGACAGGGAGGCGTTGACCTCCCGCCCGACATATTCCTTGGCGCACAGCCCCACCTCCGAGAGGTAGGAGCACGCCTGCCCCACCGTCAGGTTACTGCCCGCCGCCAGACTCAAAAGGTCTCGCACGGTCAGCCCCTTGAAGCGCACCGGCTGCTGGAAGGCATAGCTGATCCCCGCGCGTGCCCGCTCGGTGACCGACATATCCGTGATGTCCTGCCCATCCAGAAGGATACGCCCCTCGGTCGGACGAATGATGCCGGCGATCAGCTTTGCCAAGGTGGATTTGCCGCTTCCGTTCGGGCCGGTCACGGCGACGAATCGCTCGTTGATATTCAGATCGATGTCCGTCAGTATCTCGGTCTTGCCGTCAGACCTGCCGTCTGTCGCCGACGACTCCGGGATGCGATAGGAAACGTGTGATAAGGTCAGCATGGTTACCGTTCTGCCCTGCCCGCAGGCAGGACATCCTTTCCTTTTGCTGTGCCGTCCGAGACAACACTTCTCTTCACCTTACAGTATACCACAAATTGCAGGTTTTTTCAACCGGTTTTGAAAAAACGTTACAGTTCGTCCGCAAAAAACAGAAAAAAAGAGGCACCCCGCAGAGTGCCTCGATGATCTTCTCGGTAACTTACTGATACATTTTGTATTTCAGGCGCAGATTGTCCGCGATCATGGCAATGAACTCGGAGTTGGTGGGCTTTCCCCGGTTGTTCTGGATGGTATAGCCGAAATAGGAGTTGAGGGTATCCACATCACCGCGATCCCACGCCACCTCGATAGCATGACGGATGGCGCGCTCCACGCGGGAGGTGGTGGTAGCGTACTTCTTGGCGACCGAGGGGTAGAGCACCTTGGTGACCGAGTTGATCACATCCGAGTCCTTGACGGTCAGGAGAATGGCCGTGCGCAGGTACTGGTAGCCCTTGATGTGCGCCGGAACCCCGATCTGGTGGATGATCTGGGTGACCTGGGTCTCAATGTCGTTGCCGGCCGCGACCGTCATGGGGAGCGGGTCACCGATCTGCGGCAATCCCTTGCCCGTCCGTGCCTTGAGCAGCTCCTCCATGTGCTCCGAGAGGCTGTCGGCGCGGATGGGCTTGATCAGGCAGAGCTGGGCTCCCGCCCCTGCGGCCTGTATGAACATATTCTGATTGGATACCGGAGAAGTAATGATATAGGCCGGCTCCCGATCACTGCGATAGTCCAGCGCGTGGGCGGCACGAATGACTCCGATGCCGTCCAGACGGGAGAGCCAGATGTCGATGATAGCAACATCCGGGTGGAACCGCTCGATCTTGTGGAGGGCATCGTCCCCGTTGACGGCCTCCTCCACATTGCGGTAGCCCGCACGGATCAGGCTCTCTCGCAGCTGGGTGCGCTGGGTGGCGTTCTCGTCGGCGATCAGTATCTTGGCTTGTTGGGTGTGTTCCATGGTTTTGCTTCCTTTCCTCATGTGCATTTGGTTCTCTACCAAAATTGGCAATAATTTACAACGACATAATTATACCAGAAATTGTCATTTATTTCAAGTACCGCTCGCCAAAAATAATACACAAACTTTGGGTCGCAATTTTGGAAATGAATGCCAAATTTGAAGGAGAAGTCGCAAGTCTCGACAATCCCCGTCCCGCTCCGACAAAAAGACCGGAACGGAACCTCAGAGGTTCCGTCCCGGTCGCAAATGGAACAGCGATCAGCTGTCTGCGTTCAAAAGAGAGGTATGCACGAAGCAGTAGCGATCCGTGTAGTAGCCGCCCGCGTAGCCGTTCCAGATGCACGGCTCATGGTAGAAGTGGGGCGGAGCTACGGCGTACAGCTCGCCGCCGACATGGTGATGGGGACCCAGCAGGTTGCGCAGGTTGTTGACAAGCGTCAGTCGGATGCGATTGCTGCCCGCGTGGAGGTAGGGTGTCAAGTCCACCTCGTAGGGTGCCCAGAGGAGGGTCGCGACATCCTGCCCGTTCACATTGACTCGCAGAGCGTTGATGCCCTCCTTACGGAAAGACAGACGTCTTGCGGTGTCGCCATCGGTCAGGGTCAGCTCCCGCTCCACCGTCAGCTCGCCGGCAAAGAACAAGTAGCCCTGCCGCTCCAGTCGATCCAGCGTGACTTGCTCATGGGGAGCCACCATGCGGAAGCCACCGTCCACAAAGCTCGCGTTGTGCGGTATCTCCTCAAAGTCGTGCTCAGCCACGACTCCGAAGTCGCCCACCAGATACATGGCCTCGATCTCCATATCGTAGGTCAGCTTGTTCTTCTCGCTCTCGAAGACCTTGCTCTTCTCGATGTTCTCATACACCTCGTCGGATTGACGGAAGAGCACATGGGTCTCGATGATGTTCTCACCCGGTGTCATCAGCCCGGAGATGTCCAGCTTGCGGAAGGAATGATCCCGGAAGAAGCCGCAGTCGGTCTTGTTCACAGGCTTGCCGTTGACCGTGATGTCGAATATCTCGGGGGTCTCGCAGGCCAGCCAGAGCTTCTCGGGCACATAGTCGGCCTGTACGGTAAAGGCGCAACGGATGTCCACGGGTGCCTTGCGCTCGATGGCGCGGGAGGCCACGTTCAGGATGTATCCATTCTCCTCCTCAAGCACACCGTCGAACCAATAGGTGCACTTGTCCAGCGTCAGCGCGTTCTCGGTAGCCGACACGACCTGCCACTCGCCCGACAAGTCAAGTGCCGTCGGGAGGGTCGGTGCGGGGACGGGTGCCTCGGCATGGGGGGTACCGTCATCGATGATCACAAGGCTACCCCATGCAGGGAAGGTGTATTCCCCGAAGAACGGCTCCAGCTCCCCGGTGACGATGTTGAGCACCTTGCCGCCGCAGGAGATGTGCGCGTGCTGAGGCTCGGCGGTGGAGTTGACGATGTAGTGCATGGTGAAGCCGTCATCCGGGAAGCGGCGAAGGGTGTAGGTCAGGGCGGGATTATCCAGAATGGGATTAGCGGGAAGCTCCTCGGCTGTCACGATCCGACCGCCGTTCTCGCGGAACTCGGCGAGCAGTCGCTCGGTGTTCTCGAAGAAGGCAATGTGGGGCGGGATGATGACCTTCTTGTAGCGCATCTTCCCGATGACCAGCGTGTCGCCCTCCACATGGCCGTGCCGCTCCATAAGGATCTCGTCACCTAAGTGGAAGGGGATGTGCTTGCTCTCCAGCTCATCCAGAATGTCCAGAAGAGCTAAATTGTAACCGCTAAGTCCCTCATTTTTTGCATTGTTGTAGCAGATCCACGCCGAGGTCTGGGTGTGCATGACCAGCGTGTCTACCTCGACCTCACCCTGTGCGAGCAGCATTCCAACGCGGGACATGGCATCGTTGAAGACCTTGTAGTCCGCCCACCACGGCTGCTGGCAATACATAGCCGGCGGGTAGTCCCGCTTGCGGATGCCGCGCAAGGAGTAACCCTCCAGGTGCTGGCACATGAGGTTGATGCCCCGCACCATCATCCACTCATAGTTGCGCTTGAGCTCATCGTGACCGACGTTGTGCCCGCAGAGGGCAAAGGTCTCGGACAGGATCTGCCGCTTGCCGGTCTGGGCGGCGACCGAGGCCAGCTGTGCCTGGGTCAGGCAACGGCCGATGTCCCGCCCCAGCCAGTCCATGCCGGGGATGTCAAAGTATTCGTAGTGGGGCATACACGCACCGTTGGAGGTCAGCTGTGCCTCAAAGGACTCCTCCAGCACGAGGTGTCCCGTAAATTTCACCCCGTGCGCCTGACACCAGTCGTGTATCTGCTTCATGAAGTTGCGGGAGAACAGTTCGGTGACCAGCTTCCAGAAGCGCATACGGGTGGTCTTGTAGTCCCCACGCTCCAGGAACAGCTCGATCAGGTGGTCGTATATCGGCTCACCGTAGGCCTTCTCATATTCGGCGGGCAGGGTCAGGCTCCACGGGATGCCGTTGCGGGAGATCTGCGGCTCGTCGGTAAAGAAGCCGTCAAAGCTCGTTCCGTACTTCTCGTGGTACGGCTCGTATATCTCCTGCAGGAAATCAGCGATGACCTCCCCGTCCAGCGTGTCCACATAGAAGGGATTGACGTCGTAGTAGAAACAATAATTCTCAAAGCAGCTGATGATGCGGGGACCGCGAGGATCCTCTAAGTCGGGGGTAAATGTCTTGACCCGCAGGTACTTCTGCTGGTACTTCTCCCCCTTGCCGTTGACCTTACCGCCGCCGAAGCCGCTCGGCCAGCCGTTCTCGTCATAGGCCCAGGCGTGCATCCCGCGGGCATTGGCCTCCTTGATGCAGGCGGAGACGTTCTCAAACCACTCCTCCCCCATATACTCGGTCTGCAAGCCGCCGCGGGCGTGCATGAAGAAACCGCCGATGCCGGCATCCCCCATGAGGTCTACCTGGCGCACCGACTCGGGGACATTCAACTTTTCGTTCCACGACCAGAAGGGGATCGGGCGATACTCGTTGCCTACTGTTTTGAAATCCATATGCATGACCGTCTTACGTTTAACGTTTAACCGTTCTTCCTTTCTTTTTCGTATCGCGCCGCTGTTGTGCGGGCAGGTTCATTATACCATGTTATACCGCTTTCGTCAACAGGAAAAGCCGCTTCCGTGCAAAAAAATGTTGAAATCGGGGCAAAAGAGCATAACATCTATTGACAAATCCGGCAAAATGTACTATAATGGGAGCACGATGTGTGTCATAGTTCGGCAGGCTCTGCCTCGCAGGACACCATCCCATTCCAAAGCAAGGAGACATCGTTATGAAACACACTCGCATCCCCCGTTTGCTCTCCCTCCTGCTGGCGTGCTTGATGCTGGTGGGCTGTATGGCAGAGCTGGTCGCCTGTGCAGACACCGAAGGCTCCGGGACATCCGCTCCCACGCAGACATCCGCCGCCGATGAAGGCGACAATGATGGCTCCGCCGACTCCTCGGAGACAGAGGAAGAGGAGGATCCGTTTGAGAACGTCGACTATCAAAAGCGTCCTTTCCGTATCCTGACCAGTACCAATGTCGCCTCTCCGGGTATGGGTAACTCAAACTTCCTGATCGAGGGTGAAAAGGATGCCGTCACCAACATCGTCAACGATGCCGTCGCCACCCGCAACTCGGTCGTGGAGAACAAGATCGGAGTCACGCTGGAGTTCACGCAACTGGATGTCGCGTACACCGGCGTGTTCGACAAGATCCGCACCTATGCCAGCGCCGGTCTGGACGAGTTCGACCTGGTCATCAATGACATCTATCCCTTCGCCAACCTCTCCATCGAGGGCAACTTCCGAAATGTCCTGGATCCCGAGTTCACCGGCTTTGACTTTGAGGATAAGCCATACTGGTACAAGGAATATATGGATGATATGTGCCTCGTGGAGGGCTACGAGTACATCCTGGCGGGAGACTTTTTCATCGATATCCTCCGCTCGGCGCACCTCCTGCTCTTCAACAAGAATATGTACCAGACATTGCACGGAAACGCCGACCCCAACGAGGTCTATGATTGGGTCCTGAATTATGAGTGGACCTACGAGAAGATGCTGGAAATGATCCAGGGAGCCTATCAGGACAAGAACGCCAACGGCGAGAAGGACTACGGCGATGTCTACGGCTTTGCGATCCTTGAGTTGTGGGGCTCCTCCATCGGGCTTGTGGTCAGCGCAGACCCCGGCTTTGTGACCCGTGATGAGGACGGTGCCCTGACCATGACGCTGGGAGAGAACAACCGCGCCTCCGACCTGACCGATTACCTCACCAAGCTGGCCTACGATGAGAACGCCTGCTTCGGCCTGACCTCCGATGCACAGATCCTGCAGGACTTCACCGACGGTCTCTCCCTCATCTGCGACTACCAGCGTTTGGGTTCCCTGGAGAACGCCGTCCTGAAGGATATGGCAGACAGCTTCGGTGTTCTGCCCTGCCCCATGCTGTATGCCTCGGATCACAAATACAACACCGCGACCCACGATACCACCGAGGTGGGAGCTATCCTTCAGACCAGCCACGATGCCGAGTTCGTCAGCACGGTGATCCAGGTGCTCAACCGCGAGACCGCCACTGAGCTGATGCCGAAGTACTACGGCGAGGCTCTGCAGGTGCAGTATGTGACGGATCCGTATGCCTCCCAGATGATCCAGATCATCCACGACAACATCAGCGTGTCCTTTATCCTGGCTTACAACAACCAGCTGGGCACGACGGTTCTGAACACCTTCTCCAACGCGGTGGCCGAGAAGCGCACCTTTGAGGTCGTGTATAAGCCGATCGGAAAGACCATCGGCAGAAAGATGAACTCCATGATCAAGACCTTCAAGAAGAAGAATCACATCAGCTGATCCAAAACCATATCCGAGCACCGCGCAGGTCGCGCGGTGCTCTTGTAAAAAGGAGGATTTCACCATGTCCGCTGTATACCCCATTACCTACTGGTACGGCATCCGCAAGGAGCACCTCTGCCGCGAGCGGCTCATCGAGGCGCAGAACGCCGGCTTCAATCTGATTGAATGCGCCTACGACACCGAGACCAACCTGCAGGTGCTGGCTTGGTGCGCCGAGCTTGGTCTGCGCGCCAATGTGCAGGATGCTCGCATGGGGGTTGCCCTGGAGGGTAAGCCCGGCTGGGAGGCGGCTCTGGACGGCATGATCGCCGATTACCGCGACTGCCCCGCCCTCAACCGCTTCTTTGTCCGAGACGAGCCGATGGACGATTATTTCCCGACACTGGGGCGGGTCGTGGACTACCTCCACGAGCATGACCCCATCCACGGGGAGTACATCAACCTGCTCCCCTCGGTCGCGGTGCCGCCCGCCTCCCCGGAGAGGTACCGTCAGCATCTGGCGGCGTATTTAGACACGGTACACCCACAGCTCCTGTCCTACGACCACTACAACCTGATGTGGCGTGAGGTGCCGGTGCTGGGCGACCTGCCCGAAGCCGCCGTCTCGGAGGAGAACCGCGTACGCAACGGCTGGGAGGGCAAGGTATTTGAGGCCTACGACCGCGAGGGCTACTACGACAACATGGAGATGATCCGCACGGCGGCGGCCGAGGCCGGGCTTCCGTGGATGACCATCATCCTCTTGGTGGAGCACTGGGGCTACCGTCTGCCCTCCGAGGGGGAGCTGCGCTGGGAGGCCTTCAACGCGCTGACCTACGGCTCGACGGGGCTGTCCTACTTTACCTACTGGACACCCGGGGTCGATCACAATGAGCCATGGTCGTATCACAACGGGATCATCCTCTCGGACGGCACACGGGGAGAGAAGTACGAGATCGTCAAGAACATCAACCGCGAGCTCCAAGTGCTGCATGGCGGTCTGCTGGGCGCACTGCCCGGCAGGACGTATGCGCCGGGCAAGCTGATCTCCGAGGCGGTCTACCATGTCGGGAGCGAGGCCGACGGGCTGGTCAAGCCCTTTGAAGGCTACGGAGCTCTGCGCCGCTTAAGCGGCGGGCGGTTCGTGGTCGGATGCTTTGCCGATGGTCGCTTCCTGATCACCGCCAAGGATCACGATGCGCCGCAGACCCTCCACATAGAGGCCGACGCCCCCCTGCTCCGCCTCAACAAGGAGACGGGTCTATGGGAGGATTGCCCCGCCGACGTGACCTTCGCGCCGGGGGACGGACAACTCTTTGCCGTGACTGAACCCACAAATGCATAAAGAACCCCTCCGCAGGGCAGGATACCCGTGAAGTATTCACCCTGCGGAGGTATTCTTATGGATATGGATCAAAAGACCTACAAGCGGTATGCCGATGCCCGCGCCCCGCGCTCGAATTCCGTGCGTAATTGCCTGCGCGCCTTCTGGACGGGCGGGGTCATCTGCACGCTGGGGCAAGGTCTCTGTGACCTGTACAGTCGTGTCTGCGGCATGAGCCAGGACAACGCCAAGACCCTGACCTCGGTCACGCTGGTATTCCTGGCCGCCGTCCTGACGGGGTGCGGCGTGTTCGACCGTATAGCCAAGTACGCGGGGGCGGGGACGCTGGTACCCATCACCGGCTTTGCCAACGCGGTTGTCTCCCCGGCTATCGATGCCCGCGCCGAGGGGTTTGTCCTGGGGGTCGGCGCAAAGATATTCACGGTAGCGGGGCCTGTGCTCCTGTACGGCACGCTGGCAGGTGCCGTATACGGGCTGATCTTGTGGTGCATACGACTCCTCATGTGACAGAAAAAAGTGACCGATTTTCGCGTTTTCGGGTGGCTCTTTTGGTTCCTTTGCCCATTGACTTCCACAGACTTCTTTGCTATAATAGGCACTTGTGGAATACAGATTGGGGAGCGTATCCCCGGGAGGCATTTTTATGGGAGTCAAAGAAACACTGCTTGCATTGTCCATCGCGCTGTTCGCGGGACTGGTCATGTCCCGCCTGACCAAGGTGTGGAACCTGCCCGCCGTGACCGCGTATCTGGTCGCAGGCATCCTGATCGGTCCTTACTGCTTGGGGCAGCTGGATATCCCCGGCATCGGGTTCATCTCGGCCGACAATGTCAAAGCATTCGATATCATATCCGATGTGGCTCTGGGCTTCATCGCCATCACGATGGGCAACGAGTTCCGTCTGGAGAGCCTGAAGAAGACAGGTAAGCAGGCGACCGTCATCGCCATCTTCCAGGCGATCACCGCAACGGTATTCGTGGACATCGCGCTGATCGCCCTGCACTTCATCATCCCCGATGAGTTGCCCATCTCGGCCGCCATCACGCTGGGTGCCATCGCCACCGCGACGGCTCCCGCCGCGACCCTCATGGTCATCAAGCAGTACAAGGCGGAAGGACCCGTCACAAAAATTCTGTTGCCCGTGGTGGCACTGGATGACGTGGTGGGGCTGATCGTGTTCGCCATCTCCTTCGGCATCGCTAAGGCCTTGGAGCAGGGGCATCTGGACATGGTCTCGGTTCTGGTCAACCCGCTGATCGAGGTGTTCGCTTCCCTTCTGCTGGGTGCCCTCTTGGGGTTGGTCTATACCTTCATCGAGCGGTTCTTCCATTCCCGCAGTAAGCGTATGAGCATCTCGGTGGGCTTCGTGTTCCTGGCGGTCGGTCTTTCCATGATGGAGTTCCACATCGGCTCGGTCACGATCGGATTCTCCTCGCTCCTGGTCTGCATGATGATGGGCACCATCTTCTGCAACCTGTGCGACTTCTCGGAGGAGCTGATGGATCGAATGGATCGCTGGACTGGGCCTGTGATGGTGCTGTTCTTCGTCCTCAGCGGTGCCGGGTTGGAGTTGAGCGTGTTCACGCATTGGCAGATCGTGCTGATCGGTGTCGTCTTTATCCTGATCCGCTCGCTGGGCAAGATATTCGGCGCGAGCGTTTCCTCCCGCTTCATGAAGTGCGAGCCGACCGTGCAGAGGTATCTGGGCATCACCCTCCTGCCGCAGGCGGGGGTCTGCCTCGGAATGTCGCTGGTCGCCATGGAGCTGGGCGAGACCGGTATCCTTATCCGCAACATCTCGCTGTTCGCCGTGCTGATCTACGAGCTGGTGGGACCTCTGCTGACCAAGATCGCGCTGGACAAAGCCGGGGAGATCAAGGAGAAGCCCATCCCTCCCCGTGCATTGGCGGCTCAGAATGCCAAACAAGGTCGCTGAATATGTACCCAAGAGACCCCAAGGGGGCGCAGAGCATTTGCTCTGCGCCCCCTTGGGGTCTAATGTATTGTTTCCGATGCAAGTCACGCGACGAGCTGACTGATGCTATACCACCAGGATCCATAAAAATAGTGCGGGCCGGTCAATTTGTATCCATTCCTTACAATCGTAACCTTGTCGTCGTCAGCACTCTGGCAATACTCATCACAGGATAACTGGACACCCAAATGGAGGTAGATGTGCCCCTGAGTTCCATTCTTCACATTAAAGCAGTTGGTGTTGTTGTCCGAGCTATTATCATGGGGAGCCTTCTGAGCGGGATATATGAACCAGCTTCCGGTGTAAATGTTTGCAACGCCGGTGCTCTTTCTGACATAGATCAGCGTGTCCTCGCAGATACCGCTCTCATCGCAGTACATCTCATTGACGTAGGTGCCGCCCCATGTATTCAGGGTGCCGTTATCCTGCACCCAGATCACGGGAACAGCTACATTTTGACCGCCCTTGACGGTTACCCGTCCTTGACCTTGGATGGTCAGGGAGCCGTTCTGCAGGTTGATCAAGCCGCCCAGCCCCTCGTTGCTGCCGCCGTCCAGCGTGATGTTATGGCCGTTGAGGTCAAGTGTCACATCCTTGCCGTCGATGTTCACATAGAAGCCGAACCCGTCCACCTGGTAAGGAGCCGAGGCAGCCGTGGTACCGCGATCCGTGATGGAGATATCTGCCATCAGGATGATCTTCTTGACACCGCTCTCAACAGCCGCGTTCAGCTGCTCGATGGTGGTCACATATGCCACATCAAAGAGGGCATTGCCCTGAACAGCCTCGACGACATACGCGAAGGTGCAGCTCTCGCCCTGGTA
>CAYXBU010000018.1:0-29854 GCA_964463245.1 uncultured Clostridium sp.
ACGAATTTTCTGACTGCGCAATTGAGCAAAAAGAATTGTGCGGTGGTGCCTTAGTTTCCGACCGCTTCCAAGGCGGCGATCTCGATATCCTGCAACAGTCGCCACTGCCCCGGCTCCAAGGTCGGATCCAGTGTCAGCGAGCCAAAGGTCAAGCGTGACAGACTGCGTATCTGGTTATGCCGCGCCTCCATCATGCGCTTGATCTGGTGGTATTTACCTTCGCGGAGGGTGATGAGCCCCGCCTTCCTCTCGTCATCGGTCAGTTCCACGCGGCAGGGAGCCGTCGTGTAGTCGCCGATGTCAACACCGGACTCCAGAGCAGCGACATCCTCGTCCGACAAGGGGAACTTGACCGTGAAGGCATAGGTCTTGTCCACGTGTCTCGCCGGTGAGAGCAGGCGATGCGCCAGCTGTCCGTTGTTGGTCAAGAGCATGAGCCCCGTCGTGTGCTTATCCAGCCGTCCGCAGGGGAACAGCCCCGGGCGCAGGCGAGTCAGCTCGGGTGGGAGCAGATCCAGTACTGTCTTCTCCCCCGCCAATCTGTCCTCGGTCGCGCTGACTACGCCATCCGGCTTATGCAGCATGACATAGGTGTACGGGCGGTAGACCACCACCTCGCCGCGAAACACCACCTGATCGGTACCCGGATCGATCGGATGGTCTCCCCGACGGACGACCTGCCCGCCGACCGTGATCTCCCCCCGCCGCACGGCACGCGCCGTGTCACTGCGGCTGGCCTTGCCGCACAGGCTCAGGTATTTATCCAGCCTCAATCCCATCACCTCGCTTTACAACCTTACACGGATATTCTACCATATCTTGCCGCGTTTGTAAAGAGATATTTTGAAAACCTTTTCTGAAGAGACTCAGTGATTTGACACAGATTTTACATACACATGATTTTGGATTTTACCTGTTTCCTGTATACTGAATATGCAAGCAAAAGAAACTTGTATTAGAGAAAGAGGAGTGATTTGTTATGAAAAAATGTATCCTTTCGGTGATGACGGCCATTCTGGTCTTAGGTCTCTTGGCAGGCTGCAGCGGCAGTCGGAGCAAGACGGTAGCCACGGACGGCTCGACCTCCATGAGCAAGGTCATCGGTGCCCTCGGCGAGTCCTTTGAGAAAGAGACCGGCATCAAGGTGAGCTACAATCCCACCGGCTCGGGAACCGGTATTCAGGCGGTGCGGGACGGTCGCTGTGACATCGGCCTGTCCTCCCGCAACCTCAAGGACAGCGAGAAGGCGGAGGGTCTGCTCGAGACGGTGCTGGCATACGACGGGATCGCGGTCATCCTGCATCCCGACAATCCTGTCACGGGGCTGACCCTCCGACAGATCGCGGACATCTACACGGGCAAGATCCGCAATTGGAGCGAGGTAGGCGGTGCCGACAGCGAGATCGTGCTGATCGGGCGCGAGGCCAACTCCGGCACGCGGGACGGCTTTGAGAGCATCACCGGAACCACCGATGCCTGCCTCTACCGCCAGGAGCTCAGCTCCAACGGGGACGTGATCACCACCGTCTCCAATAACCCGCAGGCCATCGGCTACGCATCCTTGGCTACCGTTAAGAACACGGTCCGCATCCTTTCGGTGGACGGCGTGACCCCGAGCGAGACGACCGTCAAAGACGGAAGCTACCCTGTACAGCGACCGTTCGTGCTGGTGACCCGCAAGGACACCGAGCTGTCGGAGTCGGCGCAGAAATTCTTCGAGTATGCGACCTCCGGTAAAGCCAACGCTGTCATCTCGGCCGCCGGCGTCGTCCCCGCCAACTGATCGGGGTCTGTAAACTGTAACCCATGAACAAGCCAAAGCAACTGAGGGAGACCGTGATCCACGGCATCTTCCTCCTCCTGGGTCTTGTGACGGTCGGCTGTGTCCTCCTGATCTCGGTCTACTTGATCATCTCAGGTCTACCCGCCATCCGCGAGATCGGGCTTCGAGAATTCCTGTTCGGGGAGACCTGGGCATCCTCGGCCGCCGAGCCGCAGTACGGCATTCTTCCCTTCCTGCTGACCAGCATCTACGGTACGGCAGGTGCCATCCTCTTGGGGGTACCGATCGGTTTTTTGACCGCAGTCTACCTCGCCAAATTAGCTCCCGCTCAGGTCAAGAAGTTCATGCATCACGCCGTCAGCCTGCTGGCGGGCATCCCCTCGGTGGTGTACGGTCTTGTCGGCATGATGGTGCTGGTGCCGGGTATTCGTCGTCTGTTTCATCTGTCGGACGGAGCCTGCCTCCTAGCCGCCATTCTGGTGCTGGCGGTCATGATCCTGCCCTCCATCATCAACGTATCGATCACGGCACTGGAGGCAGTTCCCCGCGAATACGAGGATGCCTCGCTGGCACTGGGCGCGACCCCCATCGAGACCTACTTCCGCGTGTCGGTACCCGCCGCCAAGAGCGGTATCGCCTCGGCGGTGGTGCTGGGTGTGGGACGCGCCATCGGAGAAGCCATGGCGGTCATGATGGTGTGCGGCAGTGCCCCCAATATGCCCACCTCCCCCTTCCAAAGCGTACACTTCCTGACCACCATCGTGGGTAGCGAGATGGCATATTCCGCCGGATTACAGCGGCAGGCACTCTTCTCCATCGCACTGGTGCTGTTCCTGTTCATCATGCTCATCAACGCTGTCCTGAACTTCTTCTTAAAGGGACGAAAGGGGGCATGACTATGTTGAAAGGAAAATTACCTGCCAAGAGACACGCCTACGTACTGATCATGCGGATCCTCATGTGGTCAGCCGTCGCCGTGACGGTGGGGCTCGTGCTGTTCATGATCCTCTATGTCGCCATCAAAGGGCTCCCCGGCATCAGCTGGGAGTTTCTCACCACCGGTGTCAGCTACTTGGAGGATCGGATCGGGATCCTGCCCAACATCCTCAATACCCTGTATGTCATCCTGGCGACCTTAGCCATCGTGCTCCCGTTGGGGGTAGGTGCCGCCATCTACCTCAACGAATACGCCACCAACAAGCGGCTGGTCGCGGTGATCGAGTACGCCGCCGAGACACTGTCCGGCATTCCCTCCATCATCTACGGCCTTGTGGGTATGCTGCTCTTTTCCAACCGCATGGGCTCCTGCCTGCTGGCGGGTAGCCTGACGCTGGTCATCATGAACCTTCCCACCATCCTGCGTACGACACAGGAGAGCCTTAAGACCGTACCGAACAGCTACCGCGAGGGGGCTTTTGGCCTTGGCGCGGGCAAATGGCGGGTCATCCGCACCGTGGTGCTCCCCGGGTGTGTGGACGGCATCATTACGGGCAGTATCCTGTCGGTCGGGCGCATCATGGGAGAGTCGGCCGCCCTACTCTTTACGGCGGGCTTTGCCGACACCATCAATGGCTTTTTCGAGGGCATGACCAGTGCAGGCTCCACCCTGACGGTGGCTCTTTACAGCTACGCCAAGACCTACGGCGAATTTGAAGCGGCCTTTGCCATTGCCGCCATCCTCATGATCCTGACGGTGCTCGTCAACCTGTGTGCGACACTCGTAGGAAACTATTTCAAGAAAAGGAACCGCATATGAGCATTCTTTCTGCATCCGAGCTGTGCCTGTGGTACGGGAACACGCAGGCACTCAAGCATATCAACATGGAGATACCCGCGCAGAGCATCACCGCGCTGATCGGCCCCTCGGGCTGTGGCAAGTCCACCTTTTTGAAGACCCTGAACCGCATGAATGACCTTGTGCAGGGAGTTCGGATCAGCGGGGAGGTCTGCTACCACGGCGAGAACATCTATGCCCCCGGTGTCAACGTAAGCGAGCTGCGCCGTCAGGTGGGCATGGTCTTCCAGAAGCCGAACCCCTTCCCCATGAGCATCTACGACAATGTGGCCTACGGTCCCCGCACCCACGGCATCACCTCTCGGGCAAAGCTGGACGAGATCGTGGAGCGTTCCCTGCGCGCCGCCGCTATCTGGGAGGAATCTAAGGATCGCCTCAAGAAGAGCGCACTGGGGATGTCGGGCGGGCAACAGCAAAGGCTCTGCATCGCCCGCGCTCTGGCGGTCGAGCCGCAGGTGTTGCTCATGGACGAGCCTACCTCGGCGCTGGACCCAATTTCAACTTCTAAGATAGAAGAGCTTGCAATTTCCCTCAAAAAGGAGTATACTATAGTCATCGTCACTCACAATATGCAGCAGGCTGTACGCATCTCGGATCAAACAGCCTTCTTCCTGATGGGAGAGCTGATCGAGTACGGTGACACCGAGACGCTCTTCTCTCAACCGAGGGATAAGCGCACCGAGGACTATATCACCGGGAGGTTTGGATGATGAGAAGTCGGTTTGACGAACAATTACAACAGCTGGATCACGAAATGATCGAGATGGGCTCCCTGTGCGAGGAGGTCATCGCGCTGTCGGTCTCGGCTCTGACGGATGGCCGCACCGAGCTGCTCCCCCGAGTCGCCCTCCGCGACCGTGAGATCGACCGCAAGGAGCGGGAGATCGAGTCACTGTGCATGAGGCTGTTGCTCCAACAGCAACCGGTCGCCTCTGACCTGCGGCAGATCTCCGCCGCGTTGAAGATGATCACAGACATGGAGCGTATCGGGGATCAGGCAGAGGACATCGCCGAGATCCTGCCCTTTTTGGATCAGCACGGCACCGACGACCACACCCCCATGAAGGATATGGCGGTCGCGGTGATCAAGATGGTGACCGACAGCGTTGACGCGTATGTAAAGCGAGATATTACGCTGGCGCAGGCCGTCATTGACCATGACGACATCGTAGACGAGGCTTTCCTGCGGGTCAAGGGGCGACTGATCGAGATGATCGCGGCTGACCCGACCGACGGCGAGTATGCACTGGATCTGCTGATGGTGGCCAAATACCTGGAGCGGATCGGGGATCACGCCACCAATCTGGCTGAGTGGGTCATCTACGCCGTGACGGGCATACACAAGGACAAGGAGGAAACGGTATGATCTGGTGCGTGGAGGACGATGCCGCCATTCGGGATATCGAGGTCTATGCCCTGCAGGCGACCGGCTTTGAGGCGCGGGGCTTTGCCGACGGTAGCTCCTGCATGGAGGCTCTGGCGACCGAGCGACCCGAGCTGATCGTGCTGGACGTGATGCTCCCCGGCATGGACGGCGTGGAGTTGTTGCGCCGCATCCGAGCGGATGCCCGTCTGGCGGACATCCCGATCATCATGGCAACCGCCAAGGGGGCTGAGTATGACAAGGTGCAGAGTCTGGATCTGGGGGCGGATGACTACATCGTCAAGCCCTTTGGCGTGATGGAGCTGGTCTCCCGTGTCAAGGCCGTCCTGCGCCGTTACAATAAGAGCACCGGCGAGGTGCACCGACTCCTGCAATGCGGCGGGCTGGTACTGGATCTTGACCGACACACCGTCACAGCTGACGGTGAGCGAGTAGAGCTGACCTACAAGGAGTACGAGCTCCTGCGGCTGTTCCTGTCCCACCCCGGTCGTGCCTTTACGCGGGAACAGCTCTTCTCCGAGGTCTGGGGAGAAAACTTTCTGGGGGAGACCCGCACACTGGATATGCACATCCGCACCCTACGACAAAAGTTGAGGGAGCACGGTCGTCTCATCGTCACGGTACGTAATGTGGGCTACCGATGGGAGGTGCCGCAATGACCGGTCTGACAGGGAGGATATTCCGCTCGATCATGGCGGCGGTAACGGGAGTCCTGCTGGCCTGTACCCTCATCATCCTCGGGTGTCTGTACGAATATGTCGGCCATATCCAGACCGACCGACTCAAAGCCGAGCTGGACATGGCGGCCGCAGGCGTGGAGAGTGCAGGACTCTCCTACTTAGAAGGAGTTGAACCCGACAGCAACCGCCTGACCTGGATCGCGGCTGACGGCTCGGTGCTCTACGATGCGGAGGCAGACCGCGACAGCATGGAGAATCACGCTGACCGCGAGGAGGTCAAGGAGGCGTTAACCTCCGGGTACGGTTCGGGGGAGAGATACTCTAAGACCCTCTTGGAGAAGACCGTCTACTGCGCCAAGCGACTGTCGGATGGCTCTGTCCTTCGTATATCCGTCAGCCGCACCACCATGGCGGTGCTGGCTTTCGGTATGTTCCGCCCCATCTGCATCCTGCTGGTGGTGGCCTTCGCGCTGTCCTTCTTTCTGGCACGGCGGCTGGCGCGGCGGATCGTGGAGCCGCTGAATGACCTCGACCCGGATCATCCGCTCGAGGATCAGGCCTACGACGAGATCTCCCCGCTCCTGCTGCGCATCAGTCATCAGAAACAGCAGATCGACCTCCAGATGCAGGAGCTGCAACAGCGGAAGGACGAGTTTGACCAGATCACCTCTTGTATGAACGAAGGGCTGGTGGTGCTGGACAAGCGCGGCAATGTCCTCAGCATCAACCCGGCGGCGGCGCGTCTGTTCCACGCGGGTGGATCGGTCATCGGGCGGGATATCCTCAGCGTGGAGCGCGGCGCCGAGATACGGGATGCCATTCCGACCGCCCTGGATACCGGTCACGGCGAGACCACGCTGGAACGAGATGGGCGGGTCTTCCGCGTCGACATGAGTCGGATCGAGTCGGACGGCGAGACCGTTGGGCTTGTTCTGCTGACCTTTGACGTGACAGACCGCGTGAACGCCGAGCGTTCCCGTCGGGAATTCACCGCCAATGTCTCCCACGAATTAAAGACCCCCCTGACCGCTATCCTGGGCAGCAGTGACCTGATCCGAAACGGGATGGTACAGGTCGAGGATATGCCGCGCTTCATCGGGCACATCCACGATGAGGCCGCCAGACTTCTGGAGCTGATCGAGGACATCCTGCGGCTGTCCCGCCTGGACGAGGGGAGTGAGTTGCCCCGCGAGACGGTAGACCTCGGCGAGGTCGCTAAGCTGACCGTCGAACAGCTTGCTGCACAAGCCGCGGCCACCGAGGTCACGGTGGATATCAAGGCCGAGAGCTGTATACTGGAGTCTGTTCCCCGCCTCCTGCAGGAGATCATCTTCAACCTGACCGAGAATGCCATCAAGTACAATCGTCCCAACGGACGGGTCACGGTATCCGTCACGGTCGACGGCGTGTTGACGGTGCAGGACAACGGCATCGGCATCCCGCCCGAGCACCTCTGTCGGGTATTCGAGCGATTCTACCGCGTGGACAAGAGCCACTCCAAGGCGGTCGGCGGGACGGGTCTGGGACTGTCCATCGTCAAGCACGCCGTCGCCGATCTGGGGGGACACATCGACCTGCAGAGCGAGGTCGGTCGGGGTACAACCGTGACGGTCAGGTTTCCAATTCAAAAATAAAAAGTGACAAAATAAGTAGGAAGTCTTGACAGAAACCGTCGCCCGTGGTATGATATTCCTGTACCCTTTACCAAAAATGAAAGGAACTGTACCATGTTCGATCTGATCAAGAAAGCCAATTTTCATCAGGATCCGCACGCTCTGCACATCGGCTGTGAGTCGCCTCGCGCCTATTTTGTGCCCTACCACACCGAGGCGGCCGCCCTGTGCGGCAACCGAGATGCCAGCCACGATCTTCTGAACCTCTGCGGCGACTGGGATTTCACATTCTACCCGTCCCTATCCGAGGTGCCTGACTTTACCTCGCCCGACTACCATCCCACGCGCGTGGACAAGATCGAGGTGCCGCGCTCCTGGCAGTCCTACTTGGATCGGGATTACGACACCCCCAACTACGTCAATGTCTCCTACCCCATCCCGGTCGACCCGCCCTTCGTACCGGATCAAAACCCCTGCGGACTGTACAGCCGCACGGTCTCCCTGCCGGCCGAGATGCTGTCTAAGTCGGTATACATCAACTTTGAAGGGGTGGATTCCTGCTTCTACCTCTTTGTCAACCATCGCTTCGTCGGCTACAGTCAGGTCAGCCATATGACCAGCGAGTTCGACCTGTCCGCCCATCTCGCGGAGGGAGAGAACCTCATTCAGGTGCTGGTGCTCAAGTGGTGCGACGGCACCTACCTTGAGGATCAGGACAAGTTCCGCTGGTCGGGCATCTTCCGCGAGGTCTACCTCCTGTTCCGTGACCCGGTGCATATCACCGACATTGAGGCGCATCCCGCCCTGTCGGAAAACTATGCCCGCGGCGGTTGCCCCACCACGGTGCGGCTCAACGGCAAGGCACTCGTGGAGTATCGTCTGCTCCGTCCCAACGGGATGCAGATCGAATCCGGCTCGCTGGAGATCGACCGCGAGGGCAGCTTTGATTTCCTGATCGACTCCCCCGAGCTGTGGAGCGACGAGGAGCCTCTGCTCTACACCCTGATCCTGCACTGCGGCACCGAATACGTCGCACAGCAGCTGGGCTTCCGCGACTTCTGTGTGCGGGAGGGCGTTCTGTACATCAACGGGGAGAAGGTCAAGCTCAAGGGAGTCAATCGGCATGACAGCCACCCGATCTTAGGCTCCGCCACCCCGATGGATCACATGATCCGTGACCTCATGATCATGAAACAGCACAATGTCAACGCCATCCGCACCAGCCACTACCCCAACGACCCGCGTTTCCCGGCTCTATGCGACAAGTACGGCTTCTACCTCATCGACGAGACCGATCTGGAGACCCACGGCATGGGTTACTCAAACTGGGATACGCTGACCGACAGCCCCGAGTGGACCGAGTCCTACCTGGATCGAGTCATGCGGATGTATGAGCGGGACAAGAACCACGCCTGCGTGCTGTTCTGGTCCTTGGGCAATGAATCGGGCATCGGGCAGAATCAGATCAAGATGGCGGAATACCTGCACGCCCGCGACAGCCGCAATCTCGTGCACTGCGAGGACATCTCCCGCCGCAATGCCGACCACCTGCACGGTGACCTCAAGGACAAGACCGACGAGGAGATCGGTGACCGTCTGCGCAGTCCTGCGGTGGACATCGAGAGCCGTATGTACCCGAGTCTTGACGAGATGCGCCGCAACTATCTGGAGCGCGGCGTCTTCGACAAGCCTCTGTTCCTCTGCGAATACTCCCACGCCATGGGCAACGGTCCCGGCTGTCTCAAGGATTACTGGGATCTCATCTACGCCAACGACAAGCTGATGGGCGGCTGTGTCTGGGAGTTCATCGACCACTCGGTCATGACCGGCTCCGATCTCGTCACCGATCCGCGATTTGTCTACGGAGGGGACTTCGGCGACTTCCCGCATGACGGCAACTTCTGCGTGGACGGGCTGGTATACCCCGACCGCAGACCGCACACGGGTCTTTTGGAATACAAGCAGGTCATCAAGCCCTTCCGCATGGAAGGATTTGACCAGGCAAGCGGCGAGGTCACCATCCGCAACCTGCGCTACTTTACCGATCTCTCGGACTTGGACTTTGGCTGGACACTGGAAAAGGACGGCGAGGTGCTGGCCTGCGGTCATGCCTGCCTGCCCATCGAGCCGCAGGAGACCGCCGTCTTAGTCGTCCCGACCGATACCATCCCCGCCGCCGGGAATGTCTACCTGACCGTGACCGCACGGCAGAACACCCCCACCGCCTGGGCACCCATCGGCTACGAGGTCGGCTTTATCCAGCAGAAGCTGGAGCTGCCCGCCGAGGAGACAGTCTCCTTGACGGCGAACCTCTCCCCGTTTGCCCGCATCAAGGCAAGCGAGACAGACGAGGAGATACGCGTGGAGACCGCCGACACGGTGTACCGTGTCTCTGCGGTCAGCGGTCTGATCACCTCGATCTGCCACAGCGGTCACGAGTTGTTGACCACCCCCATCCGCCCGACGGTCTGGCGCGCCCCCACCGACAACGACCGCAAGATCCGCGGTAGCTGGCAGAACGCGGGCTATGATCGCGCGACCGTCAAGTGTTACGATTGTGCCCTGACCGCGACCGACGACCACAGTGCCACCGTGACCGCCCACATCTCGCTGGGTGCCGCACCCCAGCTGCCCATTCTGAGCGCGACCCTCACCTACACCTTCTACGCGGAGGGCGGTGTCGTCCTGCACATGGAGGCAGATGTACGCGAGAACTATCCTACCCTGCCCCGCTTCGGTGTGGAGTTCCTGATGCCCGCCGGCAACGAGTACCTCCGCTACTACGGCCGCGGTCCTGTTGAGAGCTACCTTGACAAGCGGCACGCCTCCCGCCAGGGGGTCTACACCTCCACCGTGACCGAGCACTTTGAGCACTACGTCCGCCCGCAGGAGAACATGGCACACACCGACACCGAGTGGATGACAGTCGCCACCGCCGCCGGACACGGTCTGATGGCGGTCACGGTCGGGGACAGTTTCTCCTTCAACTGCGCGCACTTCACCCCGGCAGGATTGACCGCGACGGCTCACGACTTTGAGCTGATCCCGCTCGCCGAGACCTGCGTGAATCTGGATGCACGGCAGACCGGTATCGGCTCTGCCTCCTGCGGTCCCGAGCTGGATGTCCGCTATCGGTTGGATGACAAGCATCCGTCCTTTACCGTGCGGCTCCTGCCGGTATTTGCCAACAACATTTGCGGTTTTGAGGAAGCGCGGAAACTCTGATCGCGAAACCAATACCGAAACCGAGCCCCCTGCGGGAGGACATACATCCTCCCGCAGGGGCTCTTTCGATTCCCAAAAAAGAGGGGGCGAGCATAGTAGCTCGCCCCCTCCGAATTAATCTTATATATCAATAGAAATCTTCGTCATGCGCCTGCACGTACTCCAGCATACGACGACTCAGATACTTCTGGTTACCTGTCAGGAAATCCCGAATGTCCTCGATGTCGCCCGTTTCCGCACTCTGCTCATAAATGTGGATCAAAGTCTGCGCCATACGACCCTCCGAGGCACCCTCCAACTCAGCGGCTATGTCCTCGATCAGTTGCTCGTCCGCATCCACGAACAGTGTCCAGTATTCATCACGGTCATATCGCGACAGATCATACAGCATCTTATAGGCGATCAGCGGAGCCAGGACACCATCCTCACCCATAGAATCCGTCTCCTCGCGGAAGATGTTCATCTGCAGGATGGTAGGATACACAGCATCACCAAAGATGGAACGCAGACGAGTCCCCAAACGACGATTTACACGGTTAAAGTCCAGCTCGTCGGGTGCGATGTTCCGTCCGGTTTCGGCGTCATAGCGGAAGAAGTGATGCTCCGTGGATCTATGAAGGTAAGCGGCGAGCAAGCAAGCACACCCCAGCAGGAGCATGACAACGGCGATGAGCAGGAGCATGACCTTATAGAACTGACTCCCTGCGGCAATACACGCGACCGGAATAAGGATGATCGAGGCGATCACCAACACGGCACCCGCGCAAAAGAGTGCCAGGACAAGCTGTTTTTGATTCAATCCGAATTTTCTCATACACGATTCCTTTCTTTCCCGAGCATAGGCGCGAGACATCTGTCTTGAATATCCGTTCCATTTGATTATAGCATAATCTTCCCTTTTTTGCAAGGGCTTTGAGCAAAAATATTCAAAAAGTTGTCCGTCGCTGCAGAAAAATGTCCTTCAAGTCTACTTCAGCTTCAACTCGAGGATCAAGGCATCCTCGGTGGGCTTGGTGTAGAAATTCTTCCGCCGTCCCACCTCGGTAAAGCCGGCGTGACGGTACAGCCGCAGGGCAGCCTCGTTGGACGGGCGAACTTCCAGGGTTATGGAGGCCAGATGCTCCGACTTGGCATAGCGGATCAGGGAGGTCAGGACAGCGCGACCCAACCCCTGACGGCGGCAGGCGGGGTGCACCGCAATATTGGTGATCTGCCCCTCATCCACTGCGACCAGCATACCGCCGTAGGCGGTCACGCCCGTACTCCCCTCGGGCGGGATGGAGCCGGTGCACAGGAAGCCCACGCCGATCCCGTCGTTGCACAACAGCTCCAGGCTATGGGCACTCCACGGCTCGCGAAAGCACAGCTTCTCCAGAGCCGCACAGCCCTCCAGGTGTTCGGTATTCTTCTGAAGCCTGACGGGATGGGCGCGAGGGGCGCGTTCCGGTCGGCTCACGTTTGTTTCATCCATGATCTTGACCTTTCACAATGGTTTATCTGTTCAATATCCGAACACGCCCGAGAGGGAATCATCATCCTCGACCCAATCAGCAACGCGAATGACACGGTAGTCCTCCGGCGTGTCGCGGATGACCACCCGCTCGATCCCGGCGTTGAGGATCATGCGCTTGCACATGGAGCAGTTGTTGGTGCTCTCGTACAGCGAGCCGTCCGAAGGATTAACACAGGTCATGTACAGGGTCGCCCCCAGCATCTGATCCCGCGCGGCATTGATGATGGCGTTTGCCTCGGAGTGCACCGAGCGGCACAGCTCATACCGCTCCCCGCGTGGGATATTCAGGTGGGTACGCATACAAAAGCCGATGTCATCGCAGTTCTTGCGGCCACGCGGGGCACCGTTGTAGCCGGTCGAGATGATCACATCGTTCTTTACGATAATGGAACCGAACTTGCGGCGCATACAGGTGCTCCGCTCGGCGACGGTCTGGGCAATATCCAGGTAGTAATTATCCTTTGAGACTCGCTTCTCCATGAGTGCTCCTCCATTCTTTCAATGTAAATGTCGTTAGTCAGTCCGCGTACAGACGCTCCAGATCGTAAAACTCGCGGGTCTCGCGGGTGAAGACGTGCACCAGCACATGGGCATAGTCCAGCACCAGCCAGTTGCGGTTATCCCGTCCCTCGACATGGAGCGGCTCCACCCCGCGCAGGCTCATCTGGTATTCGGTCTCGCCGCCCAGTGTCTGTACATGGGTGGAAGAGGTACCGGTCGCCAGTACCATGTAGTCGCAAATGTCGGTCTTGCCGACCATATTGATGATGCGGATGTTCCGCGCCTTCTTGGCATCCAGGAAATGCGCGATCGCGTTGGCCAGCGTGGCAGGGTCTGCCCCCGTCAGCGGCTCGGGCGCGGGCTCTCCTTCGGGCGGGGTCACGGCAGTATCCATGTTCATGTTATCCTTCACGTTCTCTTCCATGTGTGTATCCATTCCTTTCTATCACTTCTGTATACAACTCTGCTCATACAAGAGCTGGTTGCGGGCTAAGAAGGTGTCGGTACTGACGGGCGTTCCCTCACGGATCAGCCCGCTGATGGTCATGTCGTAGGACATGATCAGCACGGTACGCAGGTGCGCCAGCCGCGCCTCCATCGTCATATGGGCGGGGTCAGCCGACCAGAACAGCGTACGCAGGGTCACGCAGTCCGGGAAACTGCGGCTTTCGTCGATGTAATCGGCTAAGTAGACCAGCTTCTCCCCCAGCGTCATGTCCTCGTGTCCCGTCGTGTGCCAGCGAACGGCTGACACAACACGCGGGTCGGCGTACTCCGGGTACTCATCCGGGATGAGCGCGGCGGCGGTCACGGCGTGGAAGCACTTGGGAGTCAGGACATCCCCGCGGGTGCGCGGGAGGTGATAGGTCTCGCAGAGGGCGATCTGCTCCTCCGTGGACAGCTCCTTGGTGATGTCATGCAGCAGTGCCGCCGCCTGCAACCACAGGCTGTCTTCGGGGCAGTACAGCTCCGCCAATCTCGCCACCATATCCCGCACGGCCAGCACATGACCCAGCCGACGGGGGGTCAATCCGCCGGCACGGATGCGGGTCTCCAGGCGTTCCAGGGACTCTTGGTCGATCCGAATATTCCGGTCAGTCTCCATGATCCTCTCCCTCCCCTCGGTACAATTTATTCTCCCGAATATAGGCCGCCACGGCGGGAGGTACCATGTCGTCAATGGCATTCCCGCCCGCCACGGCCTCGCGGACCTGCGTGGAGGACACGTCCACAGCCGGCACGTCAATGCGGCAGATGGTCTTGCCATACTGTGTACGATAGCGGGTGATGCGTTGGACGATCTCGGCATCCAGTGCGCCGTCGGTCTCCCGACGGATATACACCGGCCAGCAGAGACGGCATATCTCCTCCGGTTCCCGCCACTGATCGAAGGTCAGGAGCATATCGGTACCCATCAGGAAGAACAGCCGATCCTCCGAGGACAGGCTCTTGTGCATCTCCCGCAGGGTATCGACGGTGTAGCTCCGCCCGCCCCGACGGATCTCCATGTCGCTGATCAGCACGCCCTCCATGTCGGCAAAGGCCAGACGGAGCATCTCGAACCGATCAGCGGCGGTGGCATCGCCGTGCAACTGCTTGTGCGGGGGGATGGCTGTCGGGATGATGTACAGCACATCCAGCCACATCTTCTCCATGAACCCTCGCGCCGCCGCGAGATGCCCGTTGTGTACCGGTGAGAAGGTTCCGCCAAATATTCCGATGCGCATAGCCATCTTCCGTATTACGGCAGTTGGATGCGCCGATTCTTTGGATTCTGCGGGCGGCGGAACAGGATGATCTTGCGGCCGATGACCGCAACCACCAGCGCATTGATCTCGGCGGCGATCTCCTCGGCGGCATCCCGCGCGGTGCAATCGGCGGTCTCCAGGACTGACAGCTTGACCAGCTCCCGTGCCTCCAGTGCATCCGACACTGTCTTGATCAGATTCTCGTTGACCCCGCTCTTGCCGATCTGGGTGATGGGGGACAGGTCAGCCGCCAGCTTCCGCAGGTAGGCGCGCTGAGCCGAGGTCACAGCGACGGGCTGTGGGTAGGTATTGTATTCGTATGACATATGATTATGATCTTTCCTTTTTGATTCAATGATGTTTGAGTGCCTCAGCCAGTGCCGCAAGGGCGCGGCCGCGATGGCTGACGGAATTCTTTTCCGCCGTTGTCAGCTCGGCAAAGGTACGGTCGAACGGCGGCAGGTAGAATAGGGGGTCATAGCCAAAGCCGTCCTGCCCACGCGGTGCATCCGTGATGATCCCGGAGCACTTGCCCTCCACCGTCAGGGTCTCCCCCGTCGGCAGGACACAGGCGATACAGCAGACGAAATGTGCACTGCGGTCGGTCACGCCGACCAGCTTCTGCAGGAGCAGGTGATTATTGGCGGCATCGTTGCCGTGCTCCCCCGCAAAGCGGGCGGAGTAGACACCGGGGGCACCGTCCAGCGCATCCACCGAAAGACCCGAATCATCCCCTAAGCAGTACCAGTCGGTATGCCCTACCGCAAGTGCCGCCTCGCGGGCGGCCGTGGCCTTGATGGTCGCGTTCTCCGAGAAGGTGGTGCCGTTCTCGTCGATGTCGCTGTCGAAGCCGACCTCATCCAGCGAGTGTACCGTCACACCGGGGATATCCGTCGCCAGAATGTCCTCCAGCTCGCGGATCTTGTGGCGGTTGCGGGAGGCAAGCAGGAAATGCATATGTGCCTGTTCCATGCTCATTCACCGAACAGAGCCTTCACGAAGTCATTCGCGTCAAACTCCTGCATATCGTCGATCTTCTCGCCGACACCGATGAACTTAACGGGAATGCCCAGCTCCTGCTTGATGGCGATGACGATACCGCCCTTGGCGGTGCCGTCCAGCTTGTTCAGGGTGATGCCGGTGATGTGTGCCGTTTGACTGAACTCCTTAGCCTGTGACACGGCGTTCTGACCGGTGGTCGCATCCAGCACCAGCAGGGTCTCGCGGGCGGCACCGGGCAGCTCACGGTCAATGACACGGTCGATCTTGGCCAGCTCGTTCATCAGGTTCTTCTTGTTCTGGAGGCGACCTGCGGTGTCGATGATGAGCACATCGGCCTCCCGCTTCTTGGCGACGGCGATGGCATCGAACACCACGGCGGCAGGGTCACTGCCCTCGCTCTGCTTGACCATATCCACACCAGCGCGGTCGCACCAAACCGCCAGCTGATCGATAGCCGCCGCGCGGAAGGTATCCGCCGCCGCCACGACCACGCGCTTGCCCTGGAGCTTGAGTCGCTTGGATATCTTACCGATGGAGGTGGTCTTACCGGCCCCGTTGACACCGATGACCAGAATGACGCTGGGGGTGGTATTCAGCACCAGGGGCTGACTCTCCCCGATCATGTCGGTCATGATCTCCCGCAGGGCATCCATGACCTGTTCCTTCTCCTTGAGCCGTCCGTCCTTGATGCGGGCGCGCAACTCATCCAGCACGGTCTCGGTGGCGTTCATGCCCACGTCCGCGCTGATGAGGATCTCCTCCAGCTCCTCCAGAAGATCTTCATCCACCTTGGTAAAGCTCTTGAGCAGGCTGTCCACCGGGGCGAACAGAGCATTACGGGTCTTGGAAAGCCCCGCCTTCAGCCGTCCCCAGAAGGACTTCTTGGTGGTAGTGTCCTCGACGAACTCGGACTCGGGTTCATTTACAGGCTCCTCGGGCTCGGGTGCGGACTCTACGGGTTCGGTCTCAGCGGTCTCGACAACCTCGGCTGTCTCAACGGTTTCAACAGCCTCACCTGCTTCCGCAGATGCGGCACGCTCGTCCTCCTCGCGCTCCAGGCGAAGCTCCTCGTCCAGAATATCCTCGTCGGCGATCTCCGGGTGCTCCGCGAAGAAGGCATCCTCTGCCGCCTCGGCGGCGGCCTCGTCCTCCTCGGTCAGGTCAGGCTCGTCGGTCTCATCTGTCTCCTCGACCGCCTGCTCGGCCGCCAATGTCTCCTCGCGGTCGGTATTCTTGTCTTTCTTGCCAAACAGCTTAGTTAAAAAGCCCATTCCATTCTTCTCCCTTGTTCTTGGAAATATCCGCCACGTCCAGTGCCAGCACCTTGGAGATGCCGTGCTCAGGCATGGTCACGCCGTACAGGCGAGTGGCCGCCGCCATGGTACCGCGACGGTGGGTGATCATGATAAACTGCGTCTCGTCGGCGTACCGCTTGATGTACTGCGCCAGCCGCTCCACGTTGACCTCGTCCAGCGCCGCCTCGATCTCGTCCAGAATGCAGAACGGCGTCGGGTTGACCTTGAGGATGGCAAAGAACAGCGCTACCCCTACAAAGGCTTGCTCGCCGCCCGACAGCTGCATCAGGCTCTTGATGATCTTTCCGGGCGGTGCCGCCTTGATCTCAATGCCGCTCTCCAGTATGTTGTCGGGGTCGGAAAGGGACAGCTCGGCCGAGCCGCCGCCGAACAGCTCGACAAAGGTCTTGCCGAAGTTCTCGTTGATGGCATCAAACGCCGTTGCGAAGGCGGTCTTCATCTCGCCCTCCAGCTTGGAGATGATTCCCACCAGTTCGTTGCGGGATTTTTCCAGATCGGTGATCTGAGTACGCATGGTCTCGCACCGTTCCGAGATCTCCTTGTACTTCTCCACGGCATCAGGGTCAAAGTGCCCAAGTGCCCGCAGACGGTTGCGGCAATCGGTCTGGGTCGTCATCACCGCGCGGCGATTCTCCGCCGTGACCGGCTCCCAGCCCATGGCCGCCGCCATTCTCTGTGCCTCGGGCAGGGTGATCTCGTAATCCTCCTGCAGCTTGCCGTCCAGCTTCTCCCGCTCGGCTTTGAGACCTTCCAGCTTGGTGTCAGCCGTCGTAAAGGCGCGAAAAAGATTGTCCTTCTCCTCGTGCTTGCGGTTGATCCGGGTACGCAGGTCGGTCAGCATGGTCTCATACTGTGCGCTGTTCTCATCGGCGCGACTCTTGTCGGCTACCAGCGCGGCCAGCTTCTCCTCGCCTGCGGCATAGCGGACGCGGTTGTCCTGCTGTTCCGTGCGATAGGTCTCGCAGTCTGCCTGTAGTTTGCGGATACTTTCCTCGGCGGCCGTGATGTCCGCCGCCGCCCGCTCGGCCTGCTCGGCAGAGGACTGCGCAAAGGTCGCCTGGGTATCGGCATCCTTGCGGGTCTCGCTCAGGGCGATGTACAGGCTGGTCTGTTTTTCGTTGCGGATGCTCAGGGCATCCTCGGCATCCCCGCGGTCGGCATCCGCCTGTGTGCGAAGCTCGCGTATCTCGGCGATGGCCGCCGTCAGAGCGGCCTCCTCGGCACGCAGAGCCTCCATGTCCTGTTCGTACTGCCGACTCTCCTCTATCAGGCGGTCGCTGTCGGCGCGAAGCTTGTCCAGCAGGGTGCGGTTTGCATCCTGCTTAGCCTTGACCTGATCCAGTGCCGCCGTCTCGTTGCCCAGAATGACCCGCAACAAGTCGCGCTTATCCTCGCAGGCGTTGCGTTCCTCCTCGGCCTCGCTGACGGCATTCCGCCGTCCCTGCAGGGTCTTCTCGGCCTCCGTGATCAGTCGATCCAGCCCCTCCTTTTCCTCGGTCAGACTGCGCACCTCGGCCGCACGGCTCAGGGCACCTCCCCGCTGGGAGGTGGAGCCGCCCGTAAAGGAACCACCGACGTTGATCTGCTGGCCGTCCAGTGTGACCACCCGCACGCGGTAGCGCAGAGCCTTGGCCATGGCCGTAGCGTGGTCGATGTTGTCAAAGATCACGGTGCGTCCGATCAGGGAGGACAGCACGGGTCGGAACTTATCCTCACACGCGAGCAGGGCATCCGCCACAGCCACATAGCCGGGGTAACCCGCCGCCTGTGTCATTTCGGGGGTGGGGTTCTGCGCCCGCATGGAGGTCAGCGGGAAGAAGGTCGCACGACCTGCGTTCTCCCGCTTCAAAAGGTACATGGCCGCCTTGGCGGTGGCCTCGTTCTCTACCACGATGTGCTGCAGATTGGCACCCAGCGCGGTCTCCACAGCCGTGACGTAGGCCTTGTCCACCGTCACCAGTCGGGACAGGGGGCCGAATACGGTACCGCACGGCTCCCCACCAAAACCAGACAGTCGCCCGGCGGCGTATCGGTTCATGACGAACTTGACAGCATTGGTATACCCCTCATAATGCTCCTCCATGGAGCGGAAGGTCTGGATGCGTTGCTGAACCGAATCCCGCTTCAGCTTGGCACTGTTGAGGGCATCGTAGGCCTGACCGTATTGCTGGTTGGCCTCGGTCAGAGCCGTGTCTGCCGCCTGCAGGGCGGTCTCGGTCTCGGTCAGGGTAGCCTTGTAGCCGTCCACACTGCGCTGACGCTTTGCGACCTCGGCCGACAGGGTGGCATCGGTCTCCTCATACCGCTCCATATCGGTCAGGATGCCGCTTCCGCGGTCGCTCCCGCTGTTGCGGGCATTCTCCAGCACCGACAGGCGCACCCGCAGGTCTACCGCCTCGGCCTCCCGTGCGCGGATATCCGCACCGGTCAGGTCGATCTTCTCGGACAGGGTCTCGATCTTCTCCTTCAGAGCCGTCTGCTCGGCTGTCCCTTTGGCATACTCCTGCTCCAACCCGCTGATCTTCTCCCGCAGAAAGGTCTCCTGTGCGCGGTGGGTCTTCTCCTGCTCCAGCGCGTTCTCGCGGACTCCGCGCGCGGTCTCGGCCGCCGCCGTGGCGGTCTGTATATCCTTCTCAGCGTGCTGGATATGGCTCTCCCGCACGCGATACTCGCTGTCCAACTTGTGAAGCTCGTCCGACAGAGCCGTGATCTCAGCTGTCAACTGTCCCGCCGTCGCACGGCTGCCTTGATTCATCTCGGTCAGACGTTGGTTCTGCGAGTCCAGCGAACGGAGAGCATCCTCTGCCTGATCCAAGTCAAATTGCGCGTGAGAGCGCAGGGTCGTCGCCGCGCTGATCTCCGCCAGCAGTCGCTCGGAGTCGTAGAGCCACAGGCTGATGTCGGCCTGCTTGCGCTGTTCCAGAAGCACGATGCCCTTCTTGGCCTTTTCGGCCTCCTTGGCGAGCGGGCCGACCTGTGCCTCGACCTCCGAGAACACATCCCGAATGCGCACCATGTTGGCCTCGGTGGCATCCAGCCGCCGCTCGGCCTCGTTCTTGCGTACACGGTAGCGTGCAATGCCGGAGGCATCCTCAAAGACGCTCCTGCGCTCCTCGCTCTTGCGGGAGATCATCTCGGCGATGCGCCCCTGCCCGATGATGGAGTAGCCGTCCCGCCCGATACCGGTATTGAGGAACAGCTCGTATATATCCTTCAGGCGTACCGGCTTGCGGTTGATCAGGTACTCGGACTCCCCGGCGCGAAAGTACCGCCGCGTGACCGTCACGCGGTCATAGGGGCAGTCCAAACGACAGAAATCCGAGGAATTATCAAAGGTCACCGACACCTCGGCGTAGCCCATCGGGCGACGGCTGTCGGCACCGCCGAAGATCACGTCCTCCATCTTGCTCCCGCGCAGGGACTTGGAGGATATCTCCCCCAGCACCCAGCGCATGGCATCCGCGATGTTGGACTTGCCGCTTCCGTTGGGTCCCACGATGACCGTGACACCCTTGCTGTCTTCTGTCAGATTACCGCCCGGTTCAAAATCCAGCCGGGTTCGATCCGGGAAGGACTTGAAGCCCTGCATCTCAATTGATTGTAGGTACACGCACTGTCTCCTTTTACTTTACTCCGAACAGGGAGAGCGCATCCCGCGCCGCCGCCTGCTCCGCCTTCCGCTTGGAGCGACCGACTCCGCGTCCGATGACGTTGGAGTTGAGCCGTGCCTCCACCTCGAAGGTCTTCATATGGTCGGGGCCTTCCTCGTGCACCAGCACGTATTCCAGCACATCCCCCTCGGTCTGCTGGATGAGCTGTTGGAGAGGGGTCTTGTAATCCCCGTCGCCGCCTCGGCTCTCCATCTCCCGCAGGGCATTCTTGACGAATGGCAAAAGGAATGCGGCGATCACGTCCTTGGCCTGTCCGTTGCATCCTGCATCCACATAGACAGCGGCCAGCAGTGCTTCAAAAGCATCCGCCAGGATATTGACCTTATCCCGACCGCCGGTGCGCTCCTCGCCCACGCCGAGCAGGAGGTAATCCCCCAGATGCATCTCACGGGCAAAGTCGGCCAGCGCATCTGCGCAGACCACATCCTTACGCAAGCAGGTCAGATCCCCCTCCGGGAGGTCACGGTAGGTGGCGAACAGGTACTCGCTGACCACCAGCGAGAGCACCGAGTCCCCCAAGAATTCCAGCCGCTCATTGCAGAGCAGATGATGATCCCGCCGCCCCGTCTCGTTGGAGTAGGAGGAATGGGTCAGGGCGCGGCAGAGAAGACCGCGATCCCCGAAGCTGTATCCCAAGCGGGTCTCCAGCTCCTCCATCTGCTGTGTCGGTAAGGGGAGGGTTCCATGCCCCATCGGGTTCACTTCCTTTCGTTTGGTGGTTTGGATGATCTCCGAGGCCTACGTCTCGGGATCGGTCGCCGCTGTAGCGGCTGTGAGTGCAGTCTCCAGCCCGTCCAGTGCCCCCGACTCACAGAGTCTGATGGCCTGACGGATGGCACTTGCGAAGGCTCGCGCATCGCTGGAGCCGTGCGCCTTAATGACCGGCTTGCAGAGCCCCAGGATCGGACTGCCGCCGTACTCGGCGGTATCCACCTTCTTGCGGAACACCCCGAGCGGCTTCTTAATACCCAGAGCCGAGAGCTTGGTAACGGTGTTGGTCATGAACACGTCCTTGAGGCCGTGCAGGATGAACTTACTGACCCCCTCATAGGCCTTGAGGCACACATTGCCGGTAAAGCCGTCGGTGACAGCGACATCGCAGACGTCGAAGGGCAGTGAGCTCGGCTCGACATTTCCGACGAATTGAATGCCGGGGGTAGCCGACAGGAGGCGGTAGCCCTCGGTCTGCAACGGCGTTCCCTTGCACGCCTCGGTACCATTGTTGACCAGACCCACGCGTGGGGACTCCATACCGAACAGCCCCTTCATGTACGCCGAGCCCATGAGGGCGAACTGCGGTAAGAAGTCCGGCTGGATGGTCACATTTGCGCCGGAGTCCAGGAGCAGGAAGGGCTTTTCAAACATCAGGGTCGTTGCGATGGCGGCGCGATGTACGCCGGGGACTCGCTTGACGATCAGGCTGGCACCCGTAAACAAGGCGCCCGTGTTGCCGGTGCTTACCATGGCATCTCCCTGCCCATCCCGCAGGGCGCGCAGAGCCACCGTCATGGAGGCGTTCTTCTTGGCGTGCAGGACGCACATGGGGTCATCCGTCATGGTTACGACGTCCTCCGCATCCAGTATGTCAAATCCCGCGAGGTCGATCCCGCGCTCGCGGGCGGCCTCCTGCATCTGCTCACGCACACCGACCAGCAGATAGTCGCCGTCCAGCTCGCGCTTCGCGGCCACCACGCCCGCCAGCATCTCACCGGGAGCCTTGTCGCCTCCCATACAATCCACAATGATTCGTTTCTTTGCCATATGGTTTCCTTTACTTGTTGCCGTCGGTCGAGGAATCGCTACTCTCCCCTGCCCCGGCGGCGTATGTTTCCACATATGCATCCACCCATTCCAGCGATCTGGCCGCCAGTGCCTCGTTACGGGCGACCTTTCCGCCCTTTACCTTCTTTTCAGGCAGGGGGACGATACCAAAATTGGCGTTCATGGGTACGAAATCCCCGATACCGCCCCGACTGACATACTGCGCCATCGCGCCGATCATGGTGATGGGCGGAAAGAGGATTGGCTCCAGCCCCCGCGCACGACGGGCGGCGTTGGTGCCTGCCACAAAGCCGGAGCCGGTAGACTCGATATAGCCCTCGACCCCGGTCATCTGCCCGGCGAAATACAGGTTCGGTTGCTTACGAACTGAGTAGTCAGCCTCCAACATCTGCGGGGAGGGCAGGTAGGTATTGCGGTGCATGACCCCGTAGCGCAAAAACTCCGCGTTCTCCAGCCCCGGGATCAGGCGGAACACCCGCCGCTGCTCGGGGAAGGTCAGGTGGGTCTGGAAGCCCACGAGGTTGTACATCGTGCCCTCTTGGTTCTCCCGACGGAGCTGTACCACCGCGAAGGAATGGGCACCCGTGCGGGGGTCGGTCAGCCCGACCGGCTTGAGGGGGCCGTAGCACAGGGTATCATACCCGCGCCGTGCCATGACCTCCACCGGCATACAGCCCTCGAAGACCTTCAGCTCCTTCTGTATGTCGCGGTCAAAGTCCTTGAGAGCCGCCTCCTCGGCGGTGATCAATGCCTGATAAAAGGTATCGTACTGC
This sequence comes from uncultured Clostridium sp., assembly GCA_964463245.1. Taxonomy (GTDB): domain Bacteria; phylum Bacillota; class Clostridia; order Oscillospirales; family CAG-272; genus CAMEON01. The sequence continues at coordinate 22,787 of CAYXBU010000018.1, forward strand.
TCTCTCGTCATGGGGCAGTTGATATAGTCGGCATCCCCCTTATTGTAGCGAGAGGCGAAAAAAGCGATATCCATATTGATGGTAGAGGCATCCACGATGGGCGCGACCGCATCAAAGAAATGCAGGCCGTCCCCCGCATAGTGCTCGCGGATATAGTCTGCCATGGGGTCTGAGGTCAAGGGGCCGGTCGCCACGACCGTGATCTGCCCCTCGGGGATGGAGGTGACCTCCTCCTCGATCACGGTAATGCGGGGATGATTGCGGATCTTCTCGGTGATATAAGCCGAGAACTTATCCCGATCCACCGCCAGAGCCGACCCTGCGGCGACCTGCGTAGCCCGCGCCGCCTGCATGATGAGGGATCCCATACGGGTCAGCTCCTCCTTGAGCAGACCCACGGCATTGCTGACCCGATCCGAGCGCAGGGAGTTGGAGCAGACCAGCTCGGCAAAGCCGTTGCTGTGATGGGCGGGGGTCATCTTATGCGGCTTCATCTCGTGCAGGATGACATCAACTCCCTGCTCTGCCGCCTGCCACGCCGCCTCGGAACCGGCTAATCCGGCTCCGTATACATGGATGGTCGGCATGATCACACCTCGCCCGACCCGTTCTGCGGGATGGTCTCGGCAGTGGTCGAAGCCTCCTCCGGCTCATAGGGGCGGGAGTAGCCGCACTTCTCTCCGTGGCAGACCAGGAGGGGCTTGCCCTTCTTGCGGAAGAGCATCCCGCCGCACTGCGGGCAGGTCTCCCGCGTGGGCATATCCCACGAAGAGAAATCGCAGGTCGGGTAGTTGGAGCAGGAGTAGAACACGGTCTTGTTCCGTCCCGTCTTCATGACCAGCTGTCCGTCACATTTCGGACAGGGCACACCGATCTCGCGGGTCTTCTGCTTGGTAAACTTGCATTCCGGGTAGCGCGAGCAGGCATAGAACGCGCCAAAGCGGCCGGTACGCAGAACGAGATCCGAGCCGCACTGCTCACACTTCATGCCGGTCGGTGCCGCCTCGGTCTGCGCCTTGGCGGGGTCGGTCAGTGGACGGGTGGACTTACAGGTCGGATAGTTCGGGCAGGCGGCAAACTTGCCGAAACGACCGTTCTTGACGATCATGCGGCTGCCGCACTTGTCGCAGATGAAATCCGTCTCCTCGACCGGCAGTGCCACGCTGAGCGAGCCGATCTGCTCCTCGGCGACCGCCAGCTGGCGGGAGAAGTCCCCCCAAAAGCGGTTCAGCACATCCTCCATGCCCTCCCGTCCGGCCTCAATGCCGTCCAGATCGTCCTCCATGCGGGCGGTGAACTGCTCGTCCACGACGGTACCGAAGTTCTTAAGCATGATATCGTTGGTGACCTCACCCAGCTGGGTCGGCACCAGAGCCTTCCCTTCCCGCTTGACATATCCGCGGGTGGTGATGGTCGAAACGATGGTAGCAAAGGTACTCGGCCGCCCGATGCCCTTCTCCTCCAAGAGCTTGATGAAGGAGCCCTCGGTGTAGCGCGGGGGCGGCTCGGTGAAGTGCTTGCCCGGCTCCACCCGCTCGCAGGCGAGTCTATCGCCCTCATGCAGGGGCGGGATGCGCAGGTCGCGCTCCTCCTCCGGATCGTCTGCGCGACGGGCGCGCTGTGCATCATCGGCGGCCTCCTCATAGACCGCCATATAGCCCTGGAAGGTCACGGTATAGCCGCTGGCGCGGAAGATCCAACCCTTGCAATCCAGATCCACCGTCAGGGTCTCCAGTTCGGCGGACTCCATCTGGCTGGCAACGAACCGCTCCCAGATGAGCTTATAGAGCTTATACTGATCCGCGCTGAGCGACTTGCGCAGCATGGCCGGTTCCAGCTCCACGCGAGCCGGGCGGATGGCCTCGTGGGCATCCTGCGCCCCGGCGCGGGTCTTATAGACGCGGGGGGTGGCGGGGCAGTAGGCCTCGCCGTACTTCCCCTTGATCAGCTCAGCCGCCGCCGCCTGTGCCTCGGCGGATACGCGCTGGGAGTCAGTACGCATATAGGTGATCAGACCCTGCGTGCCGCCCAGGTCTGCCCCAACGTTGACACCCTCGTACAGCTCCTGTGCCACCCGCATGACCCGGGCAGACTGGAAGTTGAGCTTACGGGAGGCCTCCTGCTGCATGGTGGAGGTGGTAAAGGGCGGGGGCGGATTCTTCTTGCGGGTCGCCCGCTTGACCGAGCAGACCGAGAATGTACCGTCGGTCACATCCCGCACCACCCGCATGGCCTCGTCCTCGCAGGTCAGCTTGATCTTGCCGTCGTGATTCCCGACGAAGCGCACCTTGATGGTCTTTCGATCGGCGCAGAGCAGGATGGCATCCACCGTCCAGTACTCCTCCGGGACGAAGGCGCGGATCTCGTTCTCCCGATCCACGATCAGCTTGGTCGCGACCGACTGGACACGTCCCGCAGAAAGCCCACTACGCACGGTCTTCCAGAGGTAGGGCGAAAGTTTATAGCCCACGATACGATCCAGGATGCGGCGGGTCTGCTGGGCGTTGACCAGATTCATATCCAGCGGGCGCGGCTTCTTGATGGAGGCCTTGACCACGGACTTGGTGATCTCGTTGAAGGTCACGCGCTGTACCTGTTCCACGGGGATGCCCAGCGCGTTGGCTAAGTGCCAGGAGATGGCTTCACCCTCGCGGTCAGGGTCGGTCGCCAGGAATACCTTGTTTGCGGCCTTGGCCTCCTTGCGGATCTCCTTGATCAGCTCGCCCTTGCCGCGGATATTGATGTAATGCGCGGCGAAATGATTGTCTATATCCACCCCGAGGGTGCTTTTAGGAAGGTCACGGACGTGCCCGACCGAGGCCACCACCTTATAGTTGGAGCCGAGATAGCCCTTGATGGTGCTCGCCTTGGAGGGCGACTCCACGATAACCAGATTTGCCATAGGAATTCCTTTCGTCTATATATGATCTCAATGTGTGCGTATGTCCGATAGTCGTCTGCCCGCGCGCCCTCATCGCCGTGCGTACAGACCGCCCGGAAGGGAGGCGATCAGACCCTTGATCTCCAGCACCGTCATGGCTGCCAGCGCATCCCCCATGCTAAAGCCCTCCTTGATGATGGCATCCAGCGGGACGGCGTGCTCCAACGGCATGGCAAGAAATACCGCGCGTTGGGTCTCAGTCAAGGATTCCAGTACCTTGCCGGAGCGGTCGCTGTCGGTCACGGGGGTTCGCCCCTCCGACGGGCGAGGCAGCTGTTGCGGGGGAGGCGTTGCTTCCTTGCGCGACTGCTCATGCCTCTCGGTCATACGAGGGTGCGGAGCCTCCGTCTGTGTCCTGGCATCATCCTCCGGTGTGCGCAGACTACCGGATGTATGCTTCTTAGGGGCGGGGGTGTGGGAGGAGATGGTTCGCATCTGGACGCGGTAGTATGCCAGTGCGGCGTCGTTGGGGTCGGAGCGTTTCTCCGCCAAGGAGAGCCTTACCATGTCGATCTGTCCCCGATACTCCGGCTCATAATACTCGGCGATACTGCGCCCCGAGGTGACCATCTGTGCCCCCTCGCGGATCAGGCGGTTGGTTCCCGCCGCCGTGTGCTCCCCCACATTTCCGGGCACGGCAAAGATGTCCCGTCCCTGCATGAGTGCCGTCCGCGCCGTGATCATGGCACCGGACTTCTCGTCGGCCTCCACTACGACCGTGCCGGCCGTCAGTCCGCTGATCAAGCGATTTCGGACGGGAAAATGCTGTCCTTCAGGTGCTGTGCCGGGCGGGTACTCCGAGATGACGGTTCCCTTCTTGAGCAGGTGCTCGTAGAGGGTCAGGTGTCCCGACGGGTAGGCGATGTCCACGCCGCTCCCAAGGACTGCCACAGGATGACCGCCCGCGGCCAGAGCCGCCGCTGTCGCCACGCCGTCCACCCCCAGCGCCATGCCGGATACCACAAGAATGTTGCCGGATGCCAACTCATAGCCTATTTTATACGCCATACGCTTTCCGTATTCGCTCATGGTGCGGGTACCGACAACGCCTATGGACAGCTCCTCGTCAAAATCCGGTATCCGACCCCGAATGTACAGCAGGATGGGCGGATCCATCAAGCCGCGCAGGCAGATGGGGTAGTTCCTGTCCTTCCAGAAAAGGATCTCTACGCCGTACTCCTCGCAATACCGCTTGATGCGGTATGCCTCGTCCAGCGTCTTGTCGGCCAGAGCCGCCCGGAGACGCTGACTGCACGGAAGCCGCTCCAGCTCCTCCTCGGTCGCGTGGAACAGCTGGAAGGAGGATTCGTACAGTTCCAGAATCGGGATGAACTCGCGGTTGGCGACCCCGACACGCAGGGACAGCCATATGTCAAACAGTCGATCCTTCACAGCGGTGACCCCCTTTCGGAAATACTTCTGACTATTACATGGTTAGGATTCCGCCCGACGCAGCTCCCACATGAGCAGAGCCGCCGCCGCCGACACATTCAGCGACTCCGTATCCCGCTCCATGGGGATATACACGGTGCGGTCGCAGACCGAGATGACTGCCTCGGTGAGCCCGTGTCCCTCGTTGCCCACGACGACACACGGGGACGGCTGTCCCGCCCGACAGAGGGAGAACTCCCCCAGACGGACAGCCTTCTCGTCCAGAGCCGCCGCCAGTACCTCCCGCCCCGCGCGGCGCAGGGCGGTCACGGCCGTAGGCAGATCCTCCACTCGCAGGATGGGCATGGAAAAGATGGTGCCCATCGCGGCGCGGATGGTACGCGGGTGGTATATGTCCGCACAGTCGCGACTGAGGATCAGGCACCCGATGCCCAGCGCGGCCGCCGTGCGGATGATGGCGCCGACATTGACCGGATCCCGCACGGATTCCAGGAGAAGGATCGGCGCATTCGGGAGAGACGGCAACTCTTCCTTCCTTATTGTATACTTTTTATGCCGTTTGTCAAGTGCTTTTGCGACACAAATTACGCCCTCCGGCGCATTTTCTTCGGATATGCGGTCAAAAAGGTCGTTCTCCACCGCCACGACCGGGCAGGAAAGGTCTGCCGCCGTCATGCCGTACAGTTCGGTCATGCGCGCCTCGATACGGGCGGCACTTCCCTCCTTGACGAACACGGTCTCCAGCGGCACCTCGCGGCGCAACGCCTCGCAGAGCAACTTGACCCCGTCAAAGCGGAACAGTCCGGTTCTTTCGCGCTCGCCTCGATCCGAGAGTTTGCACAAGCTCACGATGCGTCGGTTCTGGCGGGATGTGATGGGGGCATCTTCAAAGATAAACGGCATGGAAACCTCCTTGATAAAACCGGCTCTGTTATGACAAAAACCCGGCTTCCATCACCGGGTTTTGTCTGTCGCTCAATTACAGAGCCGCCTTAGCCTGCTCGCAAAGAGCGGTGAAAGCAGCGGGATCGGCGATCGCGATCTCGGAGAGCATCTTGCGGTTCAGGGTAATGCCCGCCTTCTTCAGCCCGTTCATGAAGCTGGAGTAGTTCATGCCGTTTGCCTTGCAACCGGCAGAGATACGGGTGATCCACAGGCGACGGAAGTCTCTCTTCTTTCTGCGGCGGCCGGCGAATGCGTAGTTGCCGCTCTTCATGACGGCTTCCTTAGCCATCTTAAAGTGCTTGGACTTGCTTCCCCAGTAGCCCTTAGCGGCCTTCAGGATCTTATTTCTTCTCTTGCGCGTCATCATTGCGCCCTTGATTCTTGCCATTTTTCGTTTCCTCCTATACTGTTCTCAGTGTCGGCTCTGATCTTACTTCTGGATCAGGGCTCTGACGTTGGCGGTCATGGCATCGCTCAGGATGGCGGAGCCGCGCAGGTGTCTGGTTCTCTTAGAGGGCTTCTTGCCCAGGTTGTGGCGGTGCGAGCTGTGGAAGATCTTCACCTTGCCGGTTCCGGTCACGGAAAATCTCTTGGCGGAGGCGCGATGTGTCTTAACCTTTCCCATTGTGGTTATCCTTCTTTCGTTATATTTGTTGATCCGGCTTGCCGGGCGAAATGTCGGCAAGGGGGACTATCATGGAGCCTCGCCCGAACGGCGGGCTGTATCATGAACTTTTGGAAGCGCGCCCCGCCGCCTCGGCGGCGACGGTCGCGTATGGAAACGGCGGTGCCGACGGCACGCGGGTCTCACTTGGCTTTGTTCGGCAACGGATTGATGACCATGCTCATGAAGCGGCCTTCCAGCACCGGCTTCTTGTCGCAGTTGCCGACATCCTGGACACCGACCAAAAACTTCTCCAGCATCTCCCGACCGATGGCCATGTGACTCATCTCACGGCCGCGGAACTTCATGACCACGCGCACCTTGTTGCCGGCGGTCAAGAACTTGCGTGCCTGATTGAGCTTGGTCTCATAATCGTGGGTGTCGATGCGGTAGGAGATCTGGATCTCCTTCAGCTCGACGGTCTGCTGCTTCTTTTTCGCTTCCTTCTCACGCTTCTGCTTCTCAAAGCAGTACTTGCCGTAGTCCATGATCTTACAGACCGGCGGCTGAGCCTGGGGAGCGATCAGAACCAGATCCAGATCCTGGTCATAAGCCATTCTGAGTGCCTCACGGGAGCTCATGATCCCGAGCGGCTGTCCCTCTGCGTTGACGACCCGAACCTCTTTTGCGTCAATTGCGTCATTGATGAGGGTCTGGGTCTCTTTTGCATTCGTGCCTATGGGTACGCACCTCCTCTTTTCTTCAAATAAAAATAATAGCCGCTCCGAAGCAAAAGCCCGGCGCGGCAACCCCTGCTACGGCAGGAGTCCTCTCCACACTGCCCCGATCCCCGACCGTGAACAGCTATTGACCGAACGCGCTCGCAGGCGGTACGGTGGAAGCCAGGCGACTTCACTTCATTGCAGGAGTAGTATATCACAAATGTAAGCGGATGTCAAGTCTTTTTCCGAAAAAAGTTTTTAGGGAACCACTGATTTATTCGGCGTACATCTTTTCCCGCCTGCTTCTCGCCGAAAAACTCGATGTACATTCAGTACATCTTGAGTTTTTCGCAATCGCAGACGAAAAAATCTGTACCGAATATGCACCACCTCATTCAATCAGCGTTTCCTTAAGGCACCACCGCACAATTCTTTTTGCTCAATTGCGCAGTCAGAAAATTCGT